>JAGFZX010000020.1 GCA_017889585.1 Bacillota bacterium | reverse complement strand
ATAATAAATTCGACGAACACAGTAGTTATTCCCTTGATTATCGGTATTTTATGAGAGGGTTTTTAAGCAGACTCATATAAGAAAGTATAAGTTTTTTGAGATAACAAATCCTTATGAATCAAGGTTTTGTGAGGTTATTGTAGAGATGCTATTTTAGCTGTAGACCAAAAGGACGCGTAGCGTTTTTCTTAATATACTAGAAAGTATAAATTTTATGAACCGCAGAGGCGCAGAGGGTTTATAATAATAATTTCTCTGTGTTTTCTGCGGTTAAAAGTTTTTGTCTATATGTTTGTTCCAAAGGACGCGCTAGCGTCTTTTTTACTGTTTATTAAAGAAGTTGTGGAGGTGGCCTCCACCAAAAATATTTGTAATGAAACGGAGGCTAAATAGGTTAGAGCAGAAATATAATAATAGAACTGGAATAACTGGATTTTTCTATATTTAAGGGGGCGTGATTGATGACCAGAAGGAGTATTGTAGCGCTGTTTATGATTTTTTCCTTTTGTTGTTTCACTTTGACAGTATCGGCGGCTACTGTCAAATTACCCGATGCAGGATCCCCAAACTACGAGCACAGAACTATTGAGACTGTCCCACTTCATATGTTCTCTTTTTACACTCATAACTACCTAGGTTACACTTATGCAACTAGTGAAAGGGATCGGCAGGCGTATGTTAATGCTGGATTCCGTTATGAAGGGATTGTCGCCTATATTTCTTCGGAACCGCTACGAGGAACTTACGGCTTGTATAACATGTATTTACCATTGGATCATTATTTGGCGGTTGGAAAAGAAAGTAGAGATGCATGTATAATCAAATATGGCTATCAGAACACAGGGCTGCTCGGCTATGTCTATCCTAAGAATGTATTAATGGGAGGCAATACGGATGTTCATGTCTGGTATAAGCCAAGTCCAGAGGCTGGAAGTATAGAAGGTTTTCTAGGAACAACAGGCAAAGAAACCCTTGCCTATCATTATTATCTCGGGGGGCCGGCAAATCTGACAGATCGAAATTATGAAGGAATTGCTTTCCGCGCTTGGTCTAAGTCACAGACGCTGCAGGAGATTAAGGTACTAGCACCAAATAATGGAGGCACGTTCGAAGTAGGTAAAAAGATGACAATTCAATGGAAATCAACCCCAGGCGGAGGAGTAGTCGATTTGCGTTATGCAGTCAAGACTACTACCGGTTGGACTGCATGGGTTGAGATTGCCACTCAGCTTTCACCGAGTGGCAACTATGAGTGGATAGTACCGAGTCAAGCTGCTGGAGAAATTACTATTTTAGCAAGCTGGCGAGCTAAAAATGCTGAGGGGGAGGATGGCTGGGCTTACGATAGAATATACAAAACCCTTAGCATTAAGAATGCTATCAAACCCATCAAGGTATCAAATTTATTGGTGAAATAGTATCAATAAGTAATTGAGTAATGTTTAATATACGTTTATCTAAGTACATTGTTAAAAAGATTAGGTGGACTTGTAAGGGTTCGAATTGCCTCCACCAAAATTTGAAAGCCCGCGAATTTCGCGGGTTTTTGTTTTGTACAGGATGGACAACAAGGGACGTTCCTTTTTTGTCACCGCATAGGGAGACAGGCTGAAACAAAATTGGGTGGATTGTAAAAAAGCGGTTCGATATAGTTTATGAAATTGTGTATTAGATAAATAGAAACTAATTTTTACTGGAGTTGATGGCCAAGAGCGAATCAATAGGGAGTACACAGGTGAAGATGTAGATGATTTGATTCGGGGACTATCTTACTGGATTCGCTTGATTTATATGAGGATTTAAGGCCGTTATGATGTGGTTTTTTTGATAGCTATGTTGATTCATTGGCGTGTTTGAGTGGTACGGAAAAAGTGAAAGTCTGCAACAATTATTATATACCTTGCTCACTACGTCCGGGGTGTGCCATTATCACAAGTCATACACAAAAATTACAGAATATTATTGACAATAACCAAATTGAGTGATAAAGTTTTTATAAAAGTAGTATTTAATACATTTTAAATTCAATAAGTAGTAAAAAATACTACTGAAAAAAATGAGGGATAAGTGTAGTGAACTCGAACCCTTAGTAAATTAAAATTTGGGGGAGGAACAGTTATGAAAACATCAGCTCGTGTTAATCAGATTAAGCCGGCTGCCACCAGACAGATTACAGATATTTCAAATGCAATGAAAGCAAAAGGTATTAAGGCTATTTCCCTTGCGATGGGTGAACCGGATTTTCCGACACCTGAAGCGGGGATCGAATATGCTATTAAGGCTATGCAGGAGGGGCATACCCACTACACTCCTACTCAGGGTATTGTGGAGTTGCGTAAAGAAATTTCCACGTATTACAAAGAGAGATTTAATCTTGACTTTAATCTAAACCAAATTACTACAGGGACTGGCGCTAAATTACTTATATATGAGGCGCTTGGAGTTCTTGTTGACCCGGGCGATGAAGTCATAGTTATTAAGCCTGCATGGGTAAGCTATGTTGAGCAAATTCGCCTGCTAAATGGAGTGCCTGTTTTTGTAGATACCAGAAAAAATAATTTTCAACCTGACATTAGAGATATTTATAATGCGATTACTGATAAGACTGTGGCCGTAATCGTAAATTCGCCTAATAATCCGACTGGAGCTTTATACCAAGACGAATTCTGGATTGATTTATGCCGCTTAGCTATGGAAAAAGACTTTGTTATTATTAATGATGAGGTTTATGAACGGTTATGTTATGAACGTGCATACGTTAATCCGCTTCAATTATGCCCCGAGGCAGCAAATCATATCATTACGATAAACGGCGTAAGTAAATCTTATGCGATGACTGGTTGGAGAATTGGGTTTGCTGTTGGCTGCGAAAATTTGATCAGCAAGATGATCAAATTGCAAGGACATTTAACTTCTGGTTCATCTTCAATTGCACAATGGGCATCGGTAGGAGTTCTTCGAGAAGCGCAGGATAAAGTTGAAGCAATGAAGGACGAATATCTAGAACGTCGCAACTTTGTCCTAAGTAAACTCGCAGAAATGCCTTATATTAAAACTTCAAAGCCCGAAGGAGCGTTCTATCTTTTACCAGATATATCAGGTTGTTATGGACTCAAGTGTGATGGAAAAGAGATCATTGACGATGTTTCTTTTTGTGCATTGCTGCTAGAAAAAAGTGCCGTGGCGCTAGTACCGGGGAATGCCTTTTTATGTGATGACCATATCAGAATAAGCTACGCCGCATCTATTGAAGAATTGTCTAATGCAATGGATAAAATGAAAAGCTTTTTGATGGGATTAGCCTAGACTACATATAGCAGTAAGAACGGGGAGGAATTATGATGTCAAATGCAGGTTGTCGAATATTTTTGAAAGTCAATCGCCCCAGTAAAGAATTGGTGGATGGATTCAAAGGATTGCCGGTGGCCAATATTGCCGATGAAATGCACCGCTTTTTCTGTGTGGACACTCGGGTCAAGCCATTTAATGATAAGCCGCTGTTAGGGACAGCATTTACGGTGAAAGTGAGAGTGGCAGATAATTTACTGCTCCATAAAGCCTTGGAGTTGGCCCAACCAGGTGATGTTATCATTGTTGACGCCCAGGGGGATACAGCGAACGCCATAACTGGTGAAATCATGATGACCCAGGCGGCTGTGAATGGTTTGGCTGGTGTAGTGATCGATGGTGCAATTCGTGATGCCGAAGCAATGAAGGACATCAATATGCCAGTTTACGCTGTGGGAGTTCAACCCAGAGGTCCTTATAAAGATGGCCCAGGTGAAATCAATGTGCCTGTTAGCTGTGGCGGCGTAGTTGTAAATCCTGGCGATATCGTGATAGGAGATGCTGACGGCATCGTTATTATTAATCCAGCCGATGCTCCGGTAATCCTAGAAAAAGCAAAGGCGAAGTTAGCGAAGGAGCAGGCAATTATAAAAGGGATTAAGGATAGGATTCCTCGCGACAAATCTTGGGTGGATAAAACCTTAGAAAAATTGGGTTGTGAAGTTATCGATGACTATTATAATTAAGATGACCTACAATTAGGGTGTTGAAGACAATAAATTTTTAAAGTGCGAATTGTTAAACGGTTGAAATTCATCATTCAAAATAAATTACCCCAATATATAGAATCTTGCAATGTTATGGTTTGAGTCATATTCAATTATAGGGAGGAATTTGTAAATGAAAGAGCACTTAGTGGATGAAACCTCTTCCAGTAGTTCGACGACTTCTACAAAAATTAAAAGTACTTCACCGTCGGTGATACTTATGTCCTTGATTGGGGGCATTGCATGTGGGTATTTTTTTCCAGATTTTGCCGTAACTTTAAAACCAATTGGTGATGCATTTATTAAAATGATCAAAATGATTATTGTACCACTCGTTTTCTCCATATTGGTTCTGGGAATCGCCGGTACGGGTGATTTCAAAAAAATGAGTAGGCTGGGCGGAAAAGCGTTGCTTTGGTTTACCTTCGCTTCGACAATTGCATTAATTATTGGTCTGGTACTGGCAAATGTTCTTCAGCCAGGATCCGGGGTTGCCCTAATGCAAGTTGCAGCTCCAGAAGGCGCGGCTTCTGCAGCTAAGTTCCGCAGTACCACTGAGCTATTGCTTGCCGTTATTCCATCCAATATATTCGAGGCATTAAGTACCGCGAATTTACTACAAGTGGTCTTCTTTTCCTGCTTTTTCGGTGTGGCTACAGCAGCATTGAAAGAGCGAGGTAAACCCATCATTGATTTTCTGACTGCAGTTTCTGAAGCGATGTTTAATGTTACTCATTATGTCATGAGACTTACTCCTTTTGGCATTTTCGCTTTTATGGGCTGGAGTGTTGGTAAGTATGGACTTTCTTTGGTAGTACCATTGGCGAAGTTGATTGGAACTTTATACTTAGGGCTGGTTATATTTGTTTTTGGTATATTAGGCCTTGCATGTTTTATATTAAAAATAAATTTTCTTCAGGTATTTAGAGTTATTAAAGCGCCATTAATTCTTGCTTTTTCTACTTGCTCCAGTGAAGCGGCATTACCTATACTCATGGAAAAATTGCTGAAGTTTGGCGTACCTAAACATATTGTAAGTTTTGTTCTGCCGACAGGCTATTCATTTAATCTTGATGGTGCGGCAATCTATAAGTGCATGGCGTTAATGTTTATCGCACAAATGTCTCAAATACCGATGGATATCCCCACACAGGTTATGATGATAACGGCCATGATGATTATGTCAAAAGGATCCGCTGGAGTGCCTGGAATGGCGTTTGTGCAGCTTTCAGCAGGGGTAGCTATGTTTAACTTGCCGATGGAAGGGTTATTTATGATTATGGGGGTCGATCGCATTATGGATATGGGGCGAACTTCAGTGAACCTGGTTGGTAACGCCATTGCGACGTTGATCGTTGCGCGTTGGGAAGGTGAACTTTCTGAGGAGACCATTCAGCTGGGATATGCTAAGAATTATGACGAATAATTTTATTGAAGTGATGGACATAGCTAATTAAGGCTTACTTCAATTCCAAAATACTGAACGAGCCGTGTAGAAAACAATAAGTTTCTACACGGCCCGTTAGCATTTATTTTACAAATTAAAATAACAATATAAACGACCATAGAGTATTAATCGTTATTTTTCAACATGAAAGTTAAGAGCAGTAAAGACCTCTTCGCAAGAAGCCAAACGCTGTTTTGTCTTTTTAGCCTCGCGCATTGCTACTGAAGTAATCAAAAAATCCGATATAATAACAGCTCCGGTAATGGAGTTATGAAACGCTAGGCTACTAAAAGCGCATGGCAAAACAAGATCAGAAATAGATGCCAAGGGGGAAGTATATCCATCTGTAATAGATATTATTTTTGCTCCACGCAAATTTTTAATTGCTGTTACAAGATCAACTGTAGCTCGTCCATAGCGGGGGAGACTAATGGCGATAACTAGATCAGAGGATGAGATATCTAAAATTCTCTCAACTTGATCCCCGGAGCCAGGTTCTAAAATTTCACAGTTATCCAAAATTTGATTAAGTCCTTGGTATAAGTAATACGCAGCCCCAAAACTAGTTCTCATACCTACGATGTAGACTTTTCTAGCTTTTAATATTGATTCTAAACAAATGTTAGTCACATCGCCAGAAAGAAAATCAACAGTCGCCCGAATATTTCTAATTTGTTTTTCTGCACATTCGATGAGTAAACTGTCATTCCCAACAGCTTTTATATTAGCCTCCAACCGCACGGTTGGGGATACCCTATTGCGCAGTAGCTCCTGTAACTCTTTTTGGAATTCAGAATATCCACTGTATCCAAGATTAAAGGAAAGGCGCATTACCGTTGTAGTGCTTACTTCAGCAACACTAGCTAATTGATCAAGCGTCAGAAATGAAGCTTCGACAGGGTTTTTCAGAATATAGTCTGCGACCTTTCGTTGTGCAGAGGTCAAGTTGCATAGCTCTTGTTGGAGAATGTCCAGTACCTTTTTTTTCATAGAATCTCCTTAGTGCCCATAATTTGTGATATGGGCAATATCGAATTTAGTTTACCATAGTATCAATGAGTACGCAAGATATCGGGTACTTGCGGCAACCTTGCCCCAAATTACAGCTGGTGTACAAAAAGAGGATGCTGAGAAAAATCAATCAGTATCCACCAAAGGAAAGTGAGTTAGTTTTTATATAAAGGAGAGAAAACAGAAATGAATTCAGAAACGAATGTTTTAATAATATGTGCTCATGCGGCAGATTTTGTGTGGAGAAGTGGCGGAACAATCGCCCAATATACTAAGGCTAATGCTAACGTATCATTAGTTGTTTTGAGCTTCGGTTCAAGAGGAGAATCTAATGATTTATGGAAAATTGATGGACAAACATTGGAAAGGGTTAAAAAAATAAGACGGGCAGAAGCGGAGAAAGCAGCAGCTATTCTTGGTGTGAAAGACGTAGAATTTTGGGACTTGCATGACTATCCGATGCCCTTTGAAGATGAAACGATAAACCGACTGGTGCGCAAAATGCGAGAGGTCAAACCCCATATCATTATTACACACTCTAAAAATGATGCTTTTAATCCAGATCATGAGAATGTTTCTAAAGCAGTTACGCAAGCTGGTTCTATGGCTAATGCTGCTGGTGTAAGAATGGAGGGTTTGCCTAATACGAAACAAGCCATGATATTTGGCTATGAACCTCACCAATCTGAGGTCAGCTTATTTATGCCAGATGTACTCATTGATATAACGGAAACATATGAACTAAAAGTACAGGCAATGGAATGTTTTAAAGCGCAGAAGGACTTAATTTCGTACTATAAAATCAAGGCAGAAATGCGCGGAAATCATGCAAGAAGATGGTCTGGAAACTCGTCGTATAAGCAAGCTGAAGCCTTTACCAGATATTTCCCGTATGTTGGAAGCGAATTTAAATAGTAGTGTAATCGCAGCAATGATTCTGGTGCGGACGGTACTTTTTTTGACAATTTAATAAAGATTAGTTAGATAATCTATTCGTCAAATCGAGAGAACGGCAGGGATATCATGAGGAATAGTAGCTAAGGGATATTTTAAAAGTGACAATTTAGGGAAACAATTGGAGACGGTTAGCGACTTAAATAGGATTAGATTAATTTGCCTTCGTACGATACGGAGAACTGTATATTTGGCAGTGAAAAATGGGTGGATTTGCACGGTCATGGCTCACCTCACCATCTAAATCTAGATTTTTTTTACAATATTAGTAAAAGTCATTTGCCTAATAGTAGGCAAATGACTTTTATGTTAGTATGAATTGGCAGGTAATTAATGAATTGTGTCGAAAAATTATTATATTTGATTTTGTATTTTTATATAAAATGGTGAGAAAATGAAAAAGAGTATAAGTATTCCCCAAAGTGTGACAATTAGGTATTTGCAATTGATTTTACCGATTTTATTGATTTTGTTTATATTTTTAGCGGGTACTATTTACTATTTAGACAGTAGTAATCAAATTAGAATGAATCAAGAGTTTAGTCAAAAAATGCTTGATCAGGCTAATAAAACTCTTAAAACGTGGATTGACGATCAAATGGTTGTTCTAACAATGATTGTCAATGACTCACGGGTTATTGAGGCTTGTGCAAATCCAACTAATTTAGATGCGGTTGTGAGAGCCAATGATTTCTTACGCTCTTTTCATGAAAGAAATGGTTTTTACGAGAATATTGCTTTGTCGGCTAATTTGAGTCCGGATTTTAGCTTTGAGTTGATGGCTGTTGATGGTAAGCGTCATATAATTAATCGCGGGGTATTTTTTGCAGACTCATCAAAAGGGGCATCAATAGGAAAGTCTAATACTGAACATCCTATGGCTAAATCTATTTATAATGATGGTAAGCCTAATGTTATTACCCATGTATATCGCAGTTTAATTTATGGCAATCCTGCGTTCATTATATCTTTGCCGGTTTATAAAGATGGGAATTTCGTTGGAGCTGCACATGTAGCAATGCCTATGAAACATTTTACCGATAAATTTGTTAATGAAGTCAAGATGGGACAATCAGGTTATATGTTTATGGTGGATGACAAGGGTCTTTTAATTTCTCACCCTAATAAAGAATTTATTCTCAATGAAGAGGTGGCAAAGCAATACAATTCGGTGATATCACGCATTTTGAACGGAGAAAGGTATTTCGAACAGTATATTGATGATAGCGACAAGACATATAGTGTAATAAAATTTGACTTTCATGGTAGAAATTACGTCAGCGATTGGTATTTAGTGTTTGTACAGAATAAAGGGGAAGTACTATCTTCTTCTATACGTTTCATTTGGTTAATTAGTGGATTTTTGGTTATAGGATTTCTCTTAATAATTGGTGTTGTCTACTTATCGACGGTGAAACTACTAAATATAGGGTTCCGTGATGCGTTAACCGGTTTGTATAACCGAAATTATCTAGAGCAAGAAATACTTCAGATTTCAACAGGTCGCTATAATCCAGTTGGGTTTATCTCAATTGATGTTGATGGGCTTAAACTGGTTAATGATAACTTGGGTCATGGCGCAGGTGATACATTACTAATTACTGTAGGGCAAATTATAAAAAAATGCTTTCATCATAATGATAGTGTTGTACGCCTTGGTGGTGATGAATTTGCAGTATTAATGCCGGTTAGCGATGTAACATCTGTCCAAGAAGCCTGTCAGAGGTTGTATGAACAGATAGTTGAGTACAATATGAAAAATTCAACTATTCCAGTTAGTATTTCAATTGGCTGGTCAGTTGGAAATCTTAGCAGTGACAATAGTATATATGACTTTATAGAAGAAGCGGATAAATTGATGTATATTGAAAAGAAAGGTAACCGCTTGAAATATGTTGCACTTTTTAAAGAATGGTTAGAACAATATGGTCAGAACTATAAAAAAATAAAATTACACCCCCAAAATTGCGATTAATTTCCAGAAGCAGAAATTAAAATATTTAGCACCTAATATTTGTAGAATGTAAAAAAGATAATCGTGACTAGATAAATTAGCACTATATACTATGGAGGTGATACAATGCTTAGTCATTTTCAGATTCACCCAGTCAGTTTCATTAGAGCAATGTCAAAGGCGTTAGAGCTTTCTTCTACTGGCATATCGAAACACCATCGCAGGACGGCCATCATATCAAGGTATATCGGTATGAATCTTGGTATCAGTCAGAATCAGTTGCAGGTCTTGATATACGCATCTCTCTTGCACGATATCGGTGCAGCTGCAAATTGGGATGAAAAACATTTCATTGCTCACACAGATGAGGACAACTTGGTATTTAATCATGCAGAAACAGGATATTGTATATTGAAAGATTCAGCCCGTTTAGGTGTTCTCGCTGAACCAATACGATATCACCATGATAGATTTTGCGGCGGAAACCCCAGCGGGCTTGTGGGCACAGAGATTCCTTTACTAAGTAGGATCATCCATGTGGCGGATAGAATAGAAGTACAAATCGATGATTCTCAGCACATATTCAGGCAGAGGGACAAAATCATATCTAATTTGGAAAAAAACATTTTTTTCGATACAGAAATTATCAAAGTTATTAGGGATATGAGCAAAATCGATGCTTTTTGGTTGGACATTGTAAATATAGACTATGTCAACAACTTTATAAACACTTTGAGCTTTTTTGAGAAACTGTTATTCGACTTGAATGATATGATTAGTATTGCGGAGATTTTCGCGAAAGTCGTTGATGCCACATCCCCATTTACTGCCACCCATTCTAATAATGTCGCCAAGGTGTCCAAGGAACTGGCTAGGGTTTTAGGATTCAGTGAACAGGAGACAGACCAATTCTACCTGGCAGGTTTGCTACACGACTTGGGCAAGCTTGCAATACCTAATAAAATACTTAATAAGCGTGGAAAGTTGGATAATGACGAATATGAGATCATCAAGCAGCATCCGTACTACAGTTATAGGATAATGGAGGAAGTGGATGGGTTTCAAACAATTGCCTCTTGGGTGGGTACTCACCATGAGAGGTTGGACGGGTCGGGATATCCTTTTAAATTGAAATCTGCCCAGATCAGTTTTGGAAGTAGGCTGCTCGCCGTTGCTGATATATACTGCGCATTGATAGAATCAAGATCTTACAGAGATGGCATGACTATCGATCATGCACTAGAAGTAATGAATGAAATGGTACGGGAAATGAAACTGGATGTCAATATTGTCAACGTATTGAGGCAGCATACGGAATTGTTATATGCACTCATTCAAAAAAAATAATAAGTTAAATTAGCTAAGCTGGGTGGATTTGCAAGGGCATGGCTCGCCTCCACCAATTAAATCCAGAAATAAATGCAACCCGCAAAATTTGCGGGTTTTTTGCTATATATTTTTTTGTCTTATATAAAAGCTCCATATTCAGGACTTGCCAAAAATCACTTTATCTTATGGAATACCATGAGTAGTACGACACGCTATGGTTATTTTCTAATTTTAACGGAAATCTTTGTAGTAGTATAGACTCTACTCTCGGATTTATAGAGGCTTAGGAGCTTTTTTGACCTTGATGGAGGCAAAGTACAAAGAGATGTGTGGGCAGGCGGGTGCGAATACGGAAAAAACTTCTTTAAGAATTCTAATAAGAATTTTTAAAGAAGTTTCGTATTAGTAAGGTAATTTTTAATGTTATAAAAGATGATGTAACAGTAGCGCATCCCTAGAAGAAAAGTCTATCCTGGGATTATATTAAATATTAGTTCTTATTAAACAATGGCTCTATTGTTTCGGGAAGTGAAATAGTAACGCTTTCAGTTTGTCCCTTATTAGTAACTTGCATACTCCATTTTCCTAAAATCTCGTTCTTAGCGTTTCTTACGTAAATACTAAGATTTACTAAATCTCCTTTTTCAGATATGATAGCTACCTGACCTGAAGTCTTTCCTGCCGAGATAATGGTTGCATCTTTTGGATTACTACCATTATTACCAAAACTCCATTCAATCTTAACAGTTGACGGCTTGCTAGGGATAGTCTCTTTGATAAAATTGTAATCCCAAAAATTAGAGTTGCTAATTTCAGCGTTTACTTGTATTGTAGCCTGAGATGCAGCTTGAACTGAGGGTAACGCGGTTATTGAGAAGAAGACGCATACTAGTGAGGCTAAACAAAATTTTAATATGTGGTCCATAATGTATAACCCTCCAAACAACTTTTTCACTATTTTAACATGATTATCCATTTGGGGCAATGTGCTAGAGCAATAGTTGTCAAGAAAATTATCGCTTAAGCCTAGTTAAACCACTGTTTAATAATCACGTAGATGATGAAATAATTGCTATATGCGAATTAAGGTTCTGGTGCAAAAAAAATAGATCTATCGCAGTTTGATATTTCGTTGAAAGATAAAGTATCTTTGACTTTGTGAAATTTTTTGCACCAGAACCTAAAGAAGGATATAACGAAAAAAGATAGAAATTTAGTTGTGAAGTAACTTCTGCAAAAAATGACAAAAAAATCACTCAGCTTATCATAAATAATGCGGAGATGAGAATTATGAGAGGATTAATGTGTATGAAACCTTCGAGCGGCATCTTTAGCGTAGAAAGCATACGGACTCGATTATTGTTAATTATGCTAATTCTTATGTTCGTTTCTTTAAGTTTGCTTACGGGGTTGAGCTATTTTTTTTCCAACAAGGCACTCTCGAAAAGTGTCAATGAGACAGCTGCGGTGATAGGGACCGATTATTCCAACCGTGTTAGTGCTTTCGTCAATGAATTAGTAATATTTGTGCAGAATATAGCTACCAATCCGCATATTATAAATGGCTCCGATCGCCAACAAATTGTCAGTGCATTGGCAGAAGGATTGCGACGTAATAACAAATTTACAGGCATTAACTATGGCGATTTAAACGGAAATATGATCCGCGCTCAGGGCGATACGGCATATTTGGGAGATCGGGAATACTATCAAAAAGCCATTCAAACAAAAAAAATGACAATTTCGGAACCTCTTATTTCAAGGGGATCGGGAAGAATATCCCTTGCAATTGCTGTGCCGGTAATAGTACATGGGAAAGTGATCGCAGTAATACAAGCGACGATGCCTCTTGACAGTTTAAATGATATGGTCAACGGTATAAATTTTATGGACAGTGGTTATGGATTCATTGTCGACAAATCCGGCGTGATTATTGCCCATGCTCAAAAGCCTGAATTAAACGGATTAAACCTTACCGAAAAAAAGACGGATCCGGTGGTAGTAAACGAGCTATCCGAAATGGATGACCGTCTTATTGCGTTATTTAAAACAGCTGTTAGTAGTGGCGAACAAATCCAGGGAACATATAACACTTCACTTGGTTCTATTTTTACAGTATTTACGCCAATTAGCCTGCAGGGGGACCCACGATGGTTTGTGGCAGTTTCTGCTCCGGAAACTGAAGTAACCCGCGAGGTTACTAAGTTAAACACAATCTTAAGCCTTGCAGCTGTTGGTTGTATTATATTTGGTGCATTTGTAATAATTCTTATCAGCACCAGATTTGCCCGACCAGAAGAGAAATATTTCAAAGCCTTTCGGCATGTCGCTGACGCGATAGGTATTGTGAATCTAGATAACAGGCAATTTATTGAAGCTAATGATGCCTTTTTTAAGATTCTAGGCTACAGCCGAGAAGACGTGATTGGCCATACATCCGACGAATTCGGTTTGTGGGTAAACAAAGAAGAGCGCAAGGTTTATACGTCGTTGAGGCCGGGGGGCGTAATATACAATGTTGAGACTTTTTGGCATGCAAGAAACGGCGAAGTGCGAATAGGAATTTTTTCTGCAGATGTGATCGAAATTGGTGATGAACTTTATTCCGTGTTTATTTGGCATGATATTACCGAGCAAAAGCAGGTTGAGAAAGCGTTAAGACGAGCTCATGATGATTTGGAACACAAGGTGGAGGAAAGAACCCAGGAACTATTTGCGGCTAACGAGGAACTTACAGCTATAAACGAAGAAATGACTGCGATGAATGAAGAATTAGAAGCTGCAAATCATTGCCTTTATGAAGAAAATCATATCAGACGCCAAACAGAAGATAAACTTTTGTTGCGTGAACGGCAATATCGGGCTACTACCAGTCTTTTGACACGTCCCAGCGACGAGGTTGAACATCTCGCTGAAACGGTTTTGCGTAATGCCATTCAGTTGGTTAAGGCAACGTGTGGTTTTATTGGTATGTACAATGAAGGTGGGACTCATTTTATAATTCATCATGGAATAGGAATTTATGAGGGATTAATAAATGATCAAATTTCTGCAGAAGATGGACTGCTTAAGCGGGTCTACGAAACAGGCGAAGTTTTATATACGGAGGATTGCAAGTGGTATATACACCTGAAGGAAAACGAAGGACCTCCTATTGTATCGAGTATGATTTTGGTTCCACTTAAACAGGAGGAAAAAGTTAAAGGAATTCTTGCGGCGACCTGGATAGATGAAATACATGAAATTGATCAAGAAGATGTGGAGGTCTTGCGACAGTTTGCCGACCTGGCGTTTTTTGCTATGGAACGGGCGTATATTCAGGAGAAAATCCGTCATATGGCTTTTTACGACATCTTGACCGGCTTGCCCAATCGGTTAAGCTTGAACTTGCGACTTGAGGAGGAATTGAGCAAGGCCCGCCGTGGCGAAGTAGAAGGTGTCTTGCTTTTTATCGATATGGATGACCTCAAAGCCATAAACGATACTTTTGGTCATTCAGCCGGAGACAAAGTGATTATTAAAGCTGGAAAATACCTTAGCTTTGCATTTGATGACAGGGCTTTCGTATCCCGCATCAGTGGTGATGAGTTTATCGTTATCGTCTCTGGCGACGCAACTCGAGAAAAAGCATCGCAAATCGCGAATAGGGCACTGCAGCAACTTTGCCAGGAATACGATTTAGTAGAAGCGCAAATGCAGATGTCTGCAAGCATTGGAGTAGTCCTTTATCCAGAACACGGCGATATGCCAGAAGAAATTCTAAAGAAGGCAGATGCCGCCATGTATGCAGCCAAAGAAGCTGGCAGAAACTGTTGGAATTTTTTTGAACCTGTCTTACTACAAAGAACTTTCGAAGATATGACGCTGTTAAACGGCTTGCGCCGGGCAGTGGTAAAGGGAGAATTCTTTCTGCATTATCAACCTCAACTGACAACAGACGGTGAGCGTATCGCCGGAGTTGAAGCATTGCTACGTTGGAATAGTCCTGAACATGGCCTTGTGTCTCCGGCACGGTTCATTCCACTTGCGGAAAGAAGCAGACTTATTGTTCAAATTGGTCAATGGGTTTTTCAGGAAGCCTGTCGTTTTGCAAAAAGACTGGCTGATATGGATATGAAGGACGTTCGCGTGGCGGTCAATATATCACCAAGACAGATTAAGGATGAACATTTTGTTTCTATGGTTCGGGATACTATTGAATCCAATGGCGTTCATCCAAAGCAGATCGAAATTGAAGTCACTGAAAACGTGTTTATTGATTCCTTGGAGGATAGCATATATAAACTCAAGCAACTGCAAGAGTATGGGATCAGCCTTACGCTCGATGATTTTGGTACAGGTTTTTCCTCATTGACATATTTAAGAAGCTTACCAGTAAATAGCTTGAAAATCGATAAATCTTTTATCGATAAAATTGCATTCGATGAAATGCAATTGCAGCTCGTAAACTCAATTATTAATTTAGGGCACACGTTGGGAATAGACATAGTCGCTGAGGGAGTGGAAACAAAAGAGCAGTTGGTAAAACTGGTGGATTGCAGGTGCGACTATATTCAAGGATTTCTTTTTAGCAAACCTGTTTCCGAAGAAGATGCCGTCAAGCTATTAGCGGGATCGGTGTGGTAATAGTCTACAATATATCCCTAGTAGCGTATGATTGTAAATATTAATGGATGGAAAAAGAAGGTAATAAAATGGAACTTTCCATGAAAGAAAGATTGAAAATAGCATATGCAATAAGAGAAAAGGATACTTATAATCCTATCGCCCCTGATGTTTTGGAGCAATATCCTGTAAAGGAGATAAAGGAGATATTTGTTAAAACGAGAGTAGGAGATGCCAAAATCTATCTATTTACCCCTAACGATATTACAGCGCCATATCCGTTGTTCATAAATATGCATGGTGGCGGATTCATTAAAGGGCGCTATGGAAGAGATGAACTTTTTTGCAGAAAAATTGTCAATGCTGTAGGCTGCGCCGTTATCGATATAGATTATAAATTAGCGCCGGAATACATGTTTCCGTATGCGTTGCATGAATGTTACGACGTTGTAAAATGGGCTTATTTAAATTATGAAGGGCTTGGAATCGATAAAAACAGGATCGCTGTGGGCGGGCACAGTGCAGGAGGGGCACTAGCGGCAGGAGTTGTTTTGATGGCGAACGAAAGTAAAGAATTTTCAGTTGTATGCCAAATAATGGACTATCCGCCTCTTGATCTTTTTAGCGACCCGGCGACTAAGAAAAATATCCCAGGAAGCGCGATACCACATGAAAAAGCCAAAATTTACACTGACATGTATATCAGAATTGAGGACAGGACTAATCCACTAGCATCTCCAGTGCTTGCATCGCAGGAGCAACTAAAAGGACAGCCACCGGCCTTAATCATTACAGCAGATCAGGACAGCTTGTGTGATGAAGCTGAAAAATATGCGGAAATGCTCATAAAAGCGGGAGTTGAGGTTACAGCAAAACGGTTTTTCAACAATACTCACTCATTTACGATTAATCGTACGGGAGACTATGAAGAGGCCGAAAAAATGATTGTACATGCTCTGATTAAGGCGTTTAGGGATTCTAAAAATTGTGATATAGGGAATTTACCATAATAGGATGTTGATTAAGCTATTGCTTTTATTCAACATGATAGATATATAATTTTTTTAAGTCCCATAATTGCCGACAATAATGGGACTTAGCCAATTGTAGTGATTACATTGTTGTTATAAAAAAACTCAAAAAATTGTAGGGTAATATATAACTATTCCAATTATAAACACGATTGACTCGTGTTCTTGGTTTTTAATGCGAAGAAAAAGGGAGATATAAAATGAAGAAGTCTATTTTGAGGTATTTCATTCTTATGGATATAGTGACTAAAACACTCTAATAAATAGGTGCATTTTTAAGAACTCCTTTTGATTATGTTTAAATTTCCAGGATAATGAGAACATGCAATGGCAGGGAGAAAAGGGGTAGTTAGCGAAATAATATATATTAACTAAAATATTTTTTCTATATTATGGGAGAAAAGAATGCTTGAATTTTTAACTGAAATAGGAAACCGAATAATAAACGGCGGCTTTAAAACGCATTTGGTAGTTTACCTTATTAGTTTAGCGTTAGGCATCATCATACTTCGATTGGTATTTTCTAAATTGCTCAATATAATCGCAGGAAAAACAAATATCTCTTATGTCCTGCTGCGACAAATATTTAGGGGAATACCTACGTTGTTGGGTATTCTTATTGGCCTCTATGCAGCTATGGAAATCTTGACAATTCCGCCGCGGGCGCTACTATTTGTCCAAAGGCTGTTCCACTCTCTTGTCATTCTATCCCTGACCCTCATGGTCGCGCATATGGGCTCCGGCTATCTTAAACATAAACTCGGAAAAACATCCAAAAACTTCGCTTCAACTTCGATCTTAGCTACAACAATCGATCTAACCGTTTACGCCATCGGCATATTGGTTTTGCTTGAATCTTTCGGAGTTTCGATCTCGCCGTTGATCACCGCTTTAGGCGTTGGCGGCTTGGCTACCGCTTTAGCACTTCAGGACACTTTGGCGAATTTATTTTCCGGCATCAACATTCTGGTTTCCAAACAAATCAAGATGGGTGACTTCGTTAAAATGTCAACCGGCGAAGAGGGGCATGTAGTGGATATGAACTGGCGCAATACCACAATAAAAACTCCCACTGAGAACATGGTGGTCGTTCCCAACAGAAAAATTGCTTCATCTATAATCACCAATTATGCACAGCCGTTTGCTGAATGTTCTATCTCCATCCCCATAGGAGTCAGTTATGGAAGTGATTTGGATCATGTGGAACAAGTTACTGCCACTGTTGCAAAAGAAATTCTGCAAGAAACCGAGGGGGGGGTCAAAAGTTTTGATCCGTTTATCCGGTACAGCAGTTTTGCCGAGTCCAGTATTAACTTCAATGTTACCCTGCGTGTAAAGAGTGTGACGGATCAGCACTTCATTCGCCACGAATTCATTAAGAAAATTTATGTACGTTACCAACAGGAAGGAATAACAATTTCGCTCCCGAAATAAAAGGTCAAGTCAATGCTTGGATTTGACAGTTTTTCAATTGCCGAGAAAACAATTTGTGGAATTGAAATAATGAATATGATTTGGAAAGGGCAGGTTGAATAATTTCAATCTGCCCTTTCTGAAGTTGTGTTTTTAAATAAACTTATGGTGTAGTTGCTTATGCAATTTTCAGGTTGGTGAGAGGCTTGCAATTATTGTTAATTTATTGATTGGTTACACCACAACTGAAAATTTGACATCGCGACGCTTAGCGGAAATATTTAAGTTTGCAGAAGGAAAAAGGCCTAGGAAAATAGGCGCTTGCGCTCCTCTATCCTAGGCCATAATTTGGGGCAATATACCGGAAAGATTAACCTTCGACTATTTTCTTCAGTTCGCCTTCGCCCCAGACCGGCTTGAAGATGCCTTCTGGCATTGTCTTGAGGTCTGGAGGGATAATCGGCTTGAATTCCATCAGATCCAGAACGTCCTTCTGCAGGTCGATACCCGGGGCAATTTCGGCCAAAATCATACCTTCTTCCTTGAGTCTAAAGACGGCCCGCTCGGTAATAAATAGGAGTTCTACGCCGCTGCGTACCGCAACTTTCCCGGCGAAGGAAATTTGAATTACCTTGTTAAGGAACTTCTTGAACCGGCCTTCTTTCTCAATTGTCAGTTTACCGTCGCCGGTCTTGATCTTGAGGCCGCCGGCGGAGAAAGTGCCAGCAATGATGGTCTTTTTGGCGTTGCAGGCAACATTGAGAAAGCCGCCGACGCCGAATACTTTGCCGTTAAGCAAACTCGCGTTGACATTACCTTCAGCATCAGTCTCGCCTAGGCCGAAGATCGCGGTATCAAGGCCGCCGCCGTCATAGAAATTGAAGTGGGCGTCTTGGTTGGTGGAGGACTCGATGTTGTAATGGTGGCCGAAATCCCCTCTTACGCCAGGTACGCCGCCGATGCTTCCCGACTCAGAAATCAGGGTCACTTTTGAAGCGCAGCCTTCCTCAGCCAGAATGCTGGCGGTGCCCTGCGGGATGCCGATACCAAGATTGCAGCTCTCGCCTGCGCGTACTTCCATGGCCGCCCGGCGGCAGATAATTTTGTCTTCGTTCAGAGGCATCGGAGGAATGCTGCCCACGGGAACTCTGATATCGCCGGAGAAGGCGGGATTGTATTGGGTTACCATGGTTTGCATCTGCGGTTTTTCGGCGACTACGACATAGTCGACATAAATACCAGGTACTTTGATTTTCTTGGGATGAATGGTGCTGCCCACAGCCAAATATTCCACCTGGGCGATGGTGATACCGCCAGAAGACTTGGCCGCCTGGGCCAGAGCCAGCAGTTCCAGCGAAAGGCTTTCTTTCTCCGCCGACAGGTTGCCATATTCATCGGCAGTAGTGGCGCGGATCATGGCAACATTAACCGGGAACTTCTTATAATGCAGCCATTCTTCCCCATCAATCACCTTAAGTTCAATAATATCTTCCGCTTTCTTGGTCAGCTCATTCATCCTTCCGCCGTCAAAGCGGGGATCAATAAAGGTACCCAGACCCACCTTGGAAAATACGCCGGGTCCCCTTCTGGCAATATCATTGTATAGTTGAAGAATAACGCCCAGTGGGAAATTATAGGCCTCGCATTTGTTCTCATTAATCATTTCCATGCATTGAGGCTCGGAACCGGCATGGGAGATGATCAGTCTTTTCTGCAGACCTTCCTTGGCCCAGACGCCGCCACCCCGACCCTGGAAGTTACCAGCGCCGCCGGCGTGAATATGGGTAATATCACGGGGTTTTGCGGTTTTTAAAAACCGTTCCTCAACAGCCAGTGCTACTTCCTCGGCCCAACCAGCAAGACCAAAGGAAGATGTCGCCACATAATCGCCATCCTTAAAAAGTTCCGCAGCTTGAGCTGCAGTGATCACTTTTGTCATACTTATCGCTCCCCTCCATATTGAATAATTACTAGGTACTAAACCAGTCAACCAACTCGGATTTGGGCAATAGTCTCACTAAAAGCGTTCAACACATTTTCCACCGCCTGATTTTCTACCCTCCTTTATTTCTTTTTGACCGCCCGCTGGGCCAATCAATTGTGACCAGTTTCTTAAATGCAAATTTATACCATAATCTATAGTAGTGTTAGATCATTTACCATTGTGATTGTCCTCAGGGAAGGTAAAATAAATCATATTCTTTTTTAAAAATCACCTCGCCTTAAAATAAGATGTCATAGTAATCTTTTGGTAAGATTTTTGTACTTACGGTACTAGAACAACTTTATCATTAATGGTTAAAATTGTCAAATGATATAAATAATGGATAAAGTTGATCGCTGTTGGAGAATGTGCCAATTAAAAACAACTAACCTTGATCACGATCATACTAGGATAAACAATTCGCGCAACATGAAGTATCATAATCGAATATCTCTCTATTGGATCCGATAAAAATTTTTAATTTTTTTAGCCAACATTATTCTAACATAATTGCTGTATAGGGAAGTTAAATATTGTTTAAAGATTCCTTATTACTCAGGCATTAGGCAATTTTAATTAAAAATGCAGTAAGACAAAAAGACTCAGCAATCAGAATACTGCAAACTGAGTCTTTGCTATATCTATGTACAAAAAATGTTTGGCTAAGACAAAAGAGGTTTTACTACGATCCATTGTTGTTGCTGTTGACCTTTAGGAAGCATATGGGCATCAAACCACATGTAATAGAATTTTTCTACTGGATTAACTACATAACCATCCTGAGAATGGTCTGCTGTATCATAAGAGTCTGCCAAAATCAAAACATCATCAGCGGTTGTTTCTGTTCCCATCGTATCATAGCCGATGATGACTCTCCAGTGTCCGCCCCAATCAATGTTTTCAACCAATATAGGGGTATTATTTTTCAGATTGGATAGCACAAAAGCTTTAAACTCTTGCACTGTTTTAAACGTAGTACCATCTTTTGTAGTAGTTAAACTAGAAGTAACATTCCAGCCAATTTGTTTAAAAAACTTAACCATTCCTTTTGTATCTGTGCCTATTGCTGGTTTCGTACCCATTATTTTAGCTATTGTAAGCTCATCCCAATTTGTATTATCAAAATGAATCAGAACGGTTAAAGCGGCAGCGGGACCGCAGGTTATTTCTGTGGATTGTTGGTATGTTTTATATGTTGACAGAATCGTTAAGGTATTTGTTGATTTTAGATTATAATAATCCAGCGAAGAATAGTAGGGAGATGGCTTAACATTGCCTATTCCATTATAGGAAGATGCACCCTCATTATTGATGACGTAGTCAGCAGGATAAGGAATGACATGACTTTCTTCTATATTGCTAGCAGCATCTTGATTAGCCGCAAAGACTAGATTTACAGCACCAAAACTTATTCCTAGAAGAACACAAATAAATACTAAATACATCTTTTTTTTCATAGTATCACTTCTCCTCATATTTTATTTAAAGCATCAATAAACTGTTTTAGATATCTCCCCAGCACACCGGTATTTATAATGACAACATTCAAATGGTCGTCAAGACCTTGGTATTACTGCTTACCCTCATTATACTATATTTTCCTAGTTGAAAAGCTAAAGATTTCTAAAAGATTATGAATGCAAAAGAGAGATTTGCTATTATTGGGCCTTTCTTTACGCAACTTTTAAATTGGTAATTGAATAAAAGTGGTATAATATTTAAAACCGTTATTATCCATAAAGTGTAGATAATGTGAGAAATGTGTAAGAGGAGATGAAAAAATGAAGTGTTTATATTTTGATGATGCACTAACCTTTATTGAGGATTATCCTCAGCCAAGGAGAGGAAAAGGCGAAGCTCTAATTAAAGTCCATTATGGAGCCATCTGTAATACCGATAAAGAAATCATTAAAGGTTATAAAGGATTTCAGGGGATTTTAGGGCACGAGTTTGTAGGGATAGTAGAAGATGCAGAGAATTCAGCGTATATTAATAAACGCGTAGTTGGCAAAATTAACCTGGGCTGCGGAGAATGCGAACGCTGTAGTCAAGGCCATAGCAACCACTGTGAAAACCGCAGGGTACTGGGTATTACCAATAAAGAGGGGGTCTTTGCCCAGTATATTACTTTACCGCTAGCAAATCTGCATTTGGTTCCTGATACTGTTGAAGACTTAGAAGCGGTGTTTGCCGAACCACTGGCCGCTGCGCTGGAAATTACCGAACAGTGTCATATCAAGCCAACCCATAAGGTAGCCATTGTGGGAAATGGCAAATTGGGACAACTGATAGGACAGGTGCTTAGTCTTACTGGTTGTGATTTAACTATACTAGGAAGGAGTGAGAAAACCCTATTTTTACTGAAAAACAGGGCGAGAGCTCAGTTAATTTCTCAGGTTGACTATGAAAGTTATTTTGATGTAGTAGTAGATGCTACAGGAAATCAGGCTGGTCTAAGCTATGCACAAAAAATAGTAAAACCTATGGGAAAGGTGGTGCTGAAAAGCACTTATAACGACCAGGCGTTGTTAGATCCAACCTTATGGGTAGTAAAGGAGATTACTTTGGTAGGATCCCGTTGCGGTCCTATAGGTGCTGCTCTACGATTAATGGAGAAAAAGTTGGTTTCCGTGAAAGAGTTGATTGGCGGTGTGTATACCTTAGAAGAATATCAAGCAGCCTTTGCTGAACAGCACGCATTAAAAAGTGTATTTAAAATGATTGGCAATAAAGATTAATTAGAATGTAAAGGAGTTTTTATCAATGAAAAAAATTATAGTAATGTTATGTTTCATATTGTCAATGGTCTCATCAGTGTTTGCTAATCCTATGATTGATAGGGAAACTCTCTATCAAGGTTCAACAATTGAGGCACTTTTGGCAGCGAACTATGATGGGGTGGCTACCGTTAAAAAGATAAAGTCACAGGGGGATACGGGGCTGGGGACTTTTGCTGGGCTTGATGGTGAAATGATTGTATTAGATGGAAAAGTCTATAAGGCAGCTAAGGATGGTAAAGTTACTGTTGAAAAGGACGCTGTGCAAAGTCCTTTTTATGCAGTTACTTATTTTGATGCAGATATAACAAAACAAATTAAAGGTACAGATCTTACATTTAATTCATTAAAAAAGGAGCTTGATCAATTACGTACACGCAATGATCTGCCTTATGCAATCATCATTAAGGGTAAATTCAAATCAATCAAAGTACGCAGTGTTGGCCCTTACGAACCTCCATTTCCGCTACTTTCAGAGGCGGTAAAGGAACAGAGTGTGTTTGATTATTCCGAGGTATCGGGTAGATTGGTAGGCTTTTGGCTACCAGCATATATGGGTAATACCAATGCTGCTGGTTATCATTTACATTTTCTTTCTGACGATTGCCAAAAGGGTGGTCATGTGCTTGATTTAGTGATAACTGATGCTGAAATTAGTCTTGATGAAACACCAAACTTGCATATTGAATTTTCTCCATATTCCACGAAACCGTTGGAAAAGCCCGATAGTTATAAATCTTAATTTCTCTATCTGCTTCGTAGTTGTCTATATTCTCAGTAATATAGCTTTGAACTAAAATAAGCCCCCAAGCAATGGTTTCGTTCTGTTCGGTACCTTGAGCGAAGGGAAAGGAATGGCTATAGCCATGAAAAAAAGTGTATGGAAAATATTGATAATTGTAGTAATGCTGGTTAGCCTGTCAAGCTATGGAGTGTGTATGGCAACGAATGAATTACAACGAAAGGATTTCCCTCACGCGGATCTTACTAAAATTTCAGCGAAGCAATTGCGGCATGAAGTAGAGGGATCGAAGAAGTTTTTTGAGGACCTGTTTGGAAAGTCATGTCAGGCTATTGCTTTTCCTTTTGAAGAATCTTAATTTAAAAGCAGTATAGGAGAAAAATACCGTAAGCTGGGGGATATCAGTAAGACGTTCCTCTTTGCGCATATACCCTACCGCGGTCGGTATCTTCGACAGTCCGAATGATAAAGACTTTGACTCGCTACAAGCTACTATCGTAAATCCCAACGAGGCGTTATAGTTAATCCCTATATTCGGCATGTCAGCATATTGATTACATCTTTAAATAATATTTTACTTTGCATGCAGGAAACACGCTTTAGCATAATGAATATATAGTTAGTTATTGTAATTTATTGGGGAAATATGAATTTTTAGTATTCCCGACAAAAGAAAAGTAGTGTTGAATAGTGGGATAATGTATTATGCGTCTAAATGCTGTTTGCAGAATATTTGGCGTTCACCTCGGAGATCTATACAAATTGTCGCGTCTTGCGATCATTAATTACCATTGGGTACAAGGGGAAAAGCCCCGGTTTGTCTGATAGTGTCTCTATTATATGGAATTCTCCTTTTTTGCGAGTCGCCGTTACTGTAATGCTAGTGCTATTTTGTTTATTTTTCTTAATCGAGTGCGGCTGGACCGATTGCTAGAGAAACTCGATATAAGCAATCTTGTTATAGGTATGGCTGGTTTGATACTCATTATGTTTACCCAATTGGCACTGGTTGCGGCAAATGTTCAATGGGTATTTGGATCAGCATTCATCGGGAATGTGGCGTTATATATTCTGGTGTATTCCTGCGTGGAACCCATCTGCCAACTTTTTTAAGGTGGTGCTGGCAGAGCAAAGAATCGTAGATCAACTAGTAAAAACCTGTGTAGCAAGTCTACCGCTATTTTGTAAGATACGGTTACATGGGATGATGATTGGTTACAGGCAATTAGTGGTTATGGCTTAGCCAACATTGAGACAGGTGGTGGTAAAGATAAGAGCAATGATAGTGATGGACACGATTAATGTTCTATTTAATGTGAGTGCTCAGTTAAATAAAGTACGGCGTATAGTTGGGGGAATTGGGTAAATAGGAGTAGTACCTTCTATATAATATACCTAGAGAAGGGGGGATTATTATGAGTAAAATAACCCTTATATTGGTAAATGACATTGCTGAAATTGAACGAATGAATCAGATAATTGAGCAATTTGCCGAGAATAGCGGTATGGGACCGAAAACCGTTTTTGATACTAATTTAGTCCTGGAGGAAATTTTAATCAATATCATTTCTTATGGCTATATGGATGAAGAAACGCATGAAATCCATGTGGAGATTTCCTACGACCAAGGTGTTTTAATACTGGTGGTATCTGATGATGGCAGACCCTTTGATCCATTAGCACATTCTACTCCCGAGGTTGATCAACCAGCTGAAGAGAGGGAAATCGGCGGTCTGGGGATTTACTTTGTGCGCCAGTTAATGGATCGTGTTGAGTATAAATGGGAAAATGGTTGTAATGTGTTATATATGGAAAAGGATTATCGTCTTAGGGAGGGGAAATCTGAGAACCTATGATGGGCAACTTGTGCTATTTTTTTATACTACCTGGGATCATATTAAAAATAGTTTGTTTTTTAAAATGATGAGAAAGTACCAGGAATAAGGGAGCAAAGGTTATGGAAATGCAAGTGGCAAGGTCTGCCTGGGCTGAGGTAGATTTGGATCGGTTAAGGCATAATATACAAATTATAATCAATAAGATTACGCCAGAAGTTAAATTGATGGCGGTTGTTAAGGCCAATGCCTACGGACATGGTGCAGTTGAAGTTGCTAAGGCTGCTATAGCGCATGGCGTTTATGCGTTTGGGGTGGCAACAATAGCGGAAGGTATTGAATTGCGGCAGGCAGGAATTGCAGCCCCCATTTTAATTCTGGGAGCTATTGATGCACGAGAAGTGCATGCTGTAGTAGAGTATTTGCTGACACCAAGCGTATTTACACTTCCAGTCGCACGAGCTTTACATTTGGTTGCGCAAAAAAAACAGGTCAAAGTCCAGTATCACCTCAGAATTGATACGACAGGCGGTTCATTAGGTATCGAAGTAGGCGATGTTGTAGCATTTCTCAATAAGACTAAGGAACTGTCAGGACTGGAGCTGTCAGGAATTTATACGCATTTGTATTCTAGCTATGGACAAGATGATATACTGGTGCGTCAACAAATCAGCAAGTTTAATAATATTGTGGATGACGTGAAAGAGCTGATGCCGCAACCGATTGTCGTTCATGCCGCCAGCACTCCAGGGATCGTGAATTGGCCAGAAACTTACTATGACATGGTGCGGGCCGGCAATATCCTATACGGGCTTGCGCCAGAAATGGACAGTGATCACTATAGCAAGGTTATAATCAGAGAATGTATAGCGGTTGCCAAGGAATGTAAGCCCGTTATGCAATTAAAAGCCCGGATTGCTGATGTGAGAAAAATAGCTCCAGGAAATTTGTGGGTGTACGGTCATCAACAATTAATTGATAAAGAAACGATTATTGCCACTGTTCCCTTGGGGTATGCGGATGGGTTTCCGTTAGCTTATATTCAGAATGCTCAAATATTAATAGGCGGCAAAAAAGTTGCAGTTTTGGGCAAAGTGGTTATGGACTATTTTATAGTAGATGTCACTGAATTGGCTGGGGTCGCGATTGGTGACGAGGTGGTTATCTGGGGGGAGCAGGCTGGTGAAACAGTGACAGTTGACGAAATTGCCTTACATTCCAGAATAAGGACAGTACAAGGAACTAGTAAGGTTGTGGAAACGCGAATATCACGGGCTAGTCTCTGTCTGTTGAGTACTCGATTGCCGCGACTGTATATTGGTAGTGAACAGACTGGTTGAGGTATCAGGAGAATATACTTTGGAAACTGGGAGTGATCTATTATGAGGAATTTTTTCGGGATACCACGCTGGTTTTGCGTGGTTGCTGTTGTGTTATTTTTAGTGTCTGTCAGTCCCGTTTCTTTTATGGAAGGGAAGGGCGGAATATCGCAAAATTTACCTCTGCAAGATACTGGCAAGAAATTTCGCATTGCCTATTTTGAGACAAGACCCTATGTAAGTTATGCCGGAACCTTTTATTATGTTGTGCAGGGGCTTAAGTCTTTAGGCTGGCTTGAAAATATCAATGAGCTGCCCTACAAGGAAGGGCAGGTGGATACAAAGGAAATGTGGAATTGGCTAAGTTCGCATAATGTTGGATCGAAGATTGAATTTGTTAAAGATGGATATTATTCATTAAAAGATGATAATGTTGCCAGTAAAGAATTGCTAAAGCGGCTTAGTCAAGATAAAGACATTGATTTGATCATTGTTATGGGGACTGTTGCCGCCAAAGCAATAGCGAATGAACAACATTCTGTACCAGTAATGGTTTTTTCCACTAGCAACGCTGTCCAGTCAGGTATTGTTGAGCAAACGGAAACTTCGGGGAATCCGCATATCTGGGCTCATATGGATCCCAATCGATACCGGCAACAGTTAGAAGTATTCTATGATATTTTTAAATTCAAGAAATTAGGCTTTGTCTATGATCCTTCACCAACTGGACAAGCCTTTGCTGCAGTGGAAGATATAAAATATGTGGCGGCGGCAGAAGGGTTTACTATCAGAGGCTATGAAATTCAGGGAACGAAAAATGAAGAGGATCAGGAGCGCTTTGCCAATGATCTATTAGCATTGCATAAAAAAATAGCCAGTGAGGTAGATGCTGTATATTATACCGTTACACCAAGCCCTGGATTAAAACCAGAAAAGTTAGAGGAAATACTTACTCCTTTTTACGAACAGAAGATACCTGTTTTTTCTCAATTAGGAGAAGAAGTGCCAAGAGGAGCATTATTAAGTGTAGCCCGGCCTGATCTTAGCGGAGTAGGCATGTTTGGCGCCGAACAAATTACTAATGTATTTAAAGGTCAATCTATAGATAAGCTTCCTCAAGTCTATGTGGATGCTCCGGCGATTGCCATAAATATGGAGGTAGCTAGAAAAATCGGCTATCAGGTACCCTTTGATATACTGCTTGTTGCAGACAAAGTATATCAGTCTGTTAAAAGGTAGAACGGGATATGAGGTGAAAATAGGGTATCATGCGAAAAAAAAATAGCAAACTACTGTTTCTTATTGTAAGTTTGCTTATCTTAATCATCGTTTTGGGTTTTAGTGGCAGCTTGTATGTTTCATTTTTTAATAATAATTATGTAAAGTCTGTTATTGCCAGTCATTCAGTGGCTGGTGGTGAAGCGGTAAGAAAAATTGAGTATGCCATGAGATATGGTAAGCCATTGACTAATTTTTACGGTATTGAAAAAATGTTAACAGAAATTAAACAGGGTTCGCCCATGGTAGTGAATGTCCGGATTATCTTGCCAGATGGAGCTGTTCTTTATGACATAAATGGCATTGTAGAGGAGCAGCACATTGGATCGAAATTGGCACATTCGGCAGATTTCCACGTAACTGAAGAGGGTGAAAAATACCGAATTATCACGGGTGATAGCAAGTATGAAGTATTTCTGCCAATTAAGGATCGGCAAGGTTGGGTTGGTAATCTCAATATTACATTTGACGGAAACAGTATTACTGCACAAACAACTGAATATCTGCATCAAACAGTACAGACGATTGTCATCATCGCGCTGCTGGCAGCACTGTGTTTCATTTTCGTAATTTATGCTGTCCCGCTGGTTAGCGCAAATGGCGATTTAATGACGAGGCGCTTAATAGTGCTGGTCTTGGTAGTGTTAAGTTTAGCCCAGGTAATTTCTGGATTGTATAATATATTGTTATTTAAAAACTTCTATGCCGAAGTAGCCAGACATAATACTGCGGTGACAGCTAAAATCATTCAAAAAAATGTGGAAAGTATCGGCAGTAAAGGTGTGGATTATCGAGAACTTTATCATATTGAAGACTGGCTCAATCAAATTATCGCAGCGGTTCCAGAAATTGATTCTGTTTACATAAAAAATAGCTCTACCGGGGTTTTGTATGGGACATCGCGTGGGAATTCCAGTAATGAGGCAGTAAGCCAGGTTGCCATGCCGCCAGAATATGCATATGAAGTTCCGTTGTTAACTGATTCCACTGGCCAAGAGTATAGTTTGGCAGTTGTGCTTTCTAGTCAATACCTGGAAAGTAAAATAAAACTGGTGGCACTTGATGCTCTTACCCTTTTGCTGGTTTCCTTATTCTTTATGGTAGAAATTGCTCTGTTTCTTGTATGGGTTTTGCAACGTAACGTGAATAACAATGGGATGCAAGATCAGGGGACAGATTTTTTGATTATCAGGCCGTTAGCCTATGTATTTCTCATTTCTTGGGGCATGAGTGTTTCCTTTATCCCTGTGATGATGCTGGATTTCGATCAACCATTATTGGGTTTATCCAAAGGCGTAATTTTAGGATTGCCACTATCAGTGGAAGCATTTACGTCCATCCTTTCCACGATGATTACTGGGTATCTGATTGATCGACAGGGCTGGAAACCATCATTTATCTACGGTTTAATTATTTTTGGGGCCGGAACGCTACTATCGGCCTTTTCTTGGAGTGAGATCACTTTTATCTTATCTAGAGGAATGACTGGTATAGGATATGGTTTTTCCTGGATGTCTCTTCGGGGACTTGCAGCCATGGCACCTTCAGGCGAAGGTAGAGCGACTGCTTTTGCCGGGTTGAATGCTGGCATCTATGCCGGTATTAACTGTGGGGTTGTTTTAGGGGCCATGCTGACAGAACGAGTTGGTTTTTCAAAGGTGTTTCAAATTTCTGCTGTGCTGGTGTTTGTTACTGGGATGTTAACATACTTATTTGCCAAAAACGTCATTACTTGCAATAGTAGTGGAGCAGTAAAGGCGAAAGAGACGATAAAAGATACTTGGGATCAGCTAAAGGCCTTTGGTCAGGATCGCTATATTGTTGCCTTTTTTCTCTTGGTGGCTATACCGTCCTCCATTTGTCTGATGTTTTTAAACTACTTTATACCCATATTTGCTAAAAGCACACATATATTATCAACCGCTGTCGGCTGGGCATTTTTGCTGTATGGGTTATGCATAGTATATTTAGGACCATTTTTTGCGAAATTTATTGGCAGGAAAATTAGTCTGAAAAAAGCCACAGTATGGTCTAATATCATTTGCATAACTGGTTTGTTAATCTTTTCAGTAATTGGTAGTTATGCTGCTGCCATGTTGGGGGTGCTGCTGCTAGGGATCTCCAGTAGTATCGGCTTAGTGGCGAGAAATAATTATCTATTGTCTTTAGATTCTGTAAAAAGGCTGGGAACAGGAACGACCCTTAGCTTGTATAGTGTGGTTAGCAAACTCGGTCAGGTAATCGGTCCGATTATCTTTGGCGCATGTACAGCTTTTGGGATGGCTAGCGGCGTGGGGCTGGTAGGCGTATTATTATTTATTTTGCTGGGGGTCTTCATTTTCGTGACCCGTAATGAGGGAAAAGGAGAACAGCCGAAGGCAGGTATTAAGATATGAACCAAGTAATCAAAAAGCTAATGATTAAAAGTAGGCAGGATGGCCAGCAACACCAATGTGATATTGTAGTGCTTACCACCAAGGATTGGCAGCAGGTTGCTGCGCTGCAGCAGGCTGTTGTAGAGCAATTGCCGGAGCCGGAACTCTTCTTTCCTCTTGAAATAGGTGAAATACAAGAAGTGTTAAGTGATAAAGGTATAACATTAGGAGCAGTTGTAAACGGCAGTCTTATTGGGTTTTCCGCCATCCTTTTTCCTGGGCTGGAGAAAGACAATATCGGCAGAGAGTTAGGGTTGTCAGAAAATGAATTAACTAAAGTTGGTTACCTGAAAGTATCTAATGTACAGCCGGAATTTCGCGGTAATTCTTTACAGAAAAAGTTGCGGTTATGTATTGGGGAAATTGCCGCAAAATGTAGGGATTGGGAATATGTAGTCTCGACAGTATCACCGAAAAATTATGCCAGTATAGTTGGTATCTTTAGTCTTGGCCTAGTAATTGTAAATTTACAGCCGAAGTACCAGAACTACTGGCGTTACACCTTTTATCAGAATAGAGTTGCTCCCTTGAAGGTGGATCGCAAAACTGCCGAAATAGTATCTTGTACTGATATTGAACGCCAGGTAAGCTTGTTGCAGCAAGGCTATTATGGCTATGAATTTTTGAAAGAGCATCGGTGTATTGTTTTCGGTAAAGGAACATAAGACTGGGACAAATACGCATGGGAGGTGTCTAGTCAATGGGTGATGGCAAACTGCGTTTAGTTCTCGTTACTGCGGCAATTGGACTGATATTAATAGCCCTAGTCGCGGTAGGGAGCTTTAATGTGATGTTATTTAAAAAAAGCTATGAGGATTCCATTTCACGTAGCTATCAGGTCGCCGTTTTTCCAACCAAAAGGAATATAGAATATGCACTGCGCTATGGCAAGTCGCTAACTCGGTTTTATGGTATGGAGAAATTGCTGCAGAAAATTAAAACTGATATCCCGGAAGTAGAAGAAATATATGTAGTGCAGGCAGATAGTCAGATTTTATACGATTTGTCAGGTGCAGTAGAAGGGAAAAGTCTGCCTCTAGAACTCACTAGGAGAATCAGCAATATCTCAGCAAGCACAGATGGGAATGTAGTTGTTGATATTTTTAATGCTAAATATCACTATTTTATTCCTATCAAAGATAAAGACAATAATTCAGTAGGGTATATTAATTTATTGCTACCTCAGTCAATCATTAATTCTTATGTTGAAGAAAATATCTGGAAAGTATTACAGGCTACGGTAGTTGTTGGCATAACATCACTGAACTTTCTGGTGTTTCTTCTGTTCGCGATACCTATTTTTACCAGTGAGGGAATTGTTAGAAAAAATCGGTTAATAAGTTTAGTTGTTGCTATTTTCTTACTGGCTAATTGTTGTTACACCGTGTTTAGTGCTGGCTTATTTGACAGATCCTATGGGACGCTGACGGAAAAAAATATGGGGATTTTACTCCAAAGCACTGGTGATGATATTAATTCTGTGTTAGCAAAAGGCGTCTCTTATCGTGAACTAACTGGAGTAGAGGACCATCTGAGCAAGATTATGGTTGGATTGCCGGAGATAGGCAATATTGTGATAACTGATAATGCTGAGCAACAGTTATATTACACCGCTACGACAGACAATCTTACCAGAGAAACGGGGATTAGCATTAATCGGGACATGCTGACAGATAATACTGGCGCCACTGGAAAAATAAGCATTAGCCTGGAACCAACGTATTTACATAGTATGATAAAAAACATCATACTACGATCGATGAGTATTTCTGTGATTTTTTTGCTACTGATTTTCATTGTCATGTATAAAGTCGTAGACTTTATTCCCCTCATTAAAGCCAAATTATTGACTAAGGAAAATTATTCTCGGAAGTCTCAGTTCACAAGTGAGGTGAAATGATGGTGTGGCAATTTGTCGGACAGTTAATCATACCAGTTATCAGCACATCCTGTGTTATGGCGGTTGTGGCCTACGGTTTGGTTCGCACTAAATTTCTGGAATTAATCCTGATGGAGAAGCTAGAATTAAAAAAACAAATGTGGATGATTATCCCTTTTGCCTTGTTTTCCGTGTATGGTGTTTTGAATGCTATTTCAATTGCTGGTGGTGTTGTTGCTTTATCTCATGTGGGCCAAATTGTAGGAGGGTTGTTGGGCGGTCCCATTGTGGGCATCGGTGCCGGTACCATTCTTACCCTAGTTCGCTACTCCTTTGGTGATTATGTGGCACTGCCAGCAGCTCTTGCTTGTATGCTGGCAGGATTATTTGCCGGCCTTTACCATGAGTGGTATAAAGAATGGAACAAGGGAAAGCTGGATGCCAAGAGGGCCATTGTATTAACCGTCCTAGTAGAGTTATTTGGCTCAGGACTATCACTGTTTTTGTTACCTGACTTTGGCAAATCTTTACGGATTGAGATGGCGGGAGCGTTGCCTATGATCATTGGGAATGCCGGTGCTGTAGGTTTATTTATTTTTATATTGAATACCCTGCTTGTGGAAAAACAGATGCTGCAAGTCAAAGATCGACTGGAGAGTGAATTGATGGTCGCGCGCGATATTCAACTCAGTTTGGTGCCCAGAACATTTCCTGCCTTTCCAGAGGTTAAAGAATTTGAAATATATGCCGTGCTGGAACCAGCTAAAGAAGTGGGTGGAGATTTGTATGATTTCTTTTTCATGGATGATGATCATTTCTGGGTGGTTATTGGTGATGTTTCTGGGAAGGGGATGCCAGCGGCCCTCTTTATGTCGGCTACTAGAAGCGTGTTTAAGGCCCAGGCTGATAAAGAAGAGAATCCTGCCAATACTTTATATAAAGTAAACAACGAACTTTGCCGGGGAAACGATACATGTATGTTTGTTACCTTATTTTGCGCAATTTTGAATATCCGTACCGGTGAAGTGATTTATAGCAATGCTGGGCATAATCCTCCCTATATTTACCGCCATGATGGTACTGTGGAGGAAGTGAAGCGAATTCCAGGTATCGCTCTAGGTACTATGGAGGATATGCCTTACGCCAATGGCCGGTTTGTATTGGCACCGGGAGATGTGCTAGTGACGTATACGGATGGTGTATCGGAAGCTATCGATCCCCTTAATGCCATGTTCACCGAGGAACGTTTGCAGCAATCCATTCGAGATGGGAAGAGCTGGCAGGCAGAAAAAATTACAAAAAATTTAATAGCTGACGTACAACATTTTGCCGCCACCGCTGATCAATTTGATGACATTACCATTTTGACTTTAACCTACCGAGGTGCGGAGAGTTCAAATTGATACTTGACTTATGAAAGGATAAAATGACGTGACCAACAGTGAAAAAAAACCAGTAAATATAACCTATGGAAGTTCTGATTATCTTCCGAATAAAGTGGCTATTCCGCTGGTGATTCAGCAAATTGTAGTATTGTCTATGGATTTGGTACTGCCTGTTCTCATTGTCAGTATGATGGGGGGATCCCAGGTAACAGCACAAAATTTTGTCAGTATGATGATGATCGGAATTGGTGTTGGGACGATTTTGCAAGTCTCACGTAAAGGGTTTGTAGGATCAGGGTATTTCTGCGCTGAGGAGACTGGATTTTTGTATTTTCAGGCTTCTGCTTTGGCGGTGCAGACTGGCGGTTTATCATTATTATTTGGTATGACAACCATTGCTGGTTTCTGTCAGATGCTAATCAGTAAAATAATCCAGCCGGTGAGGTTTTTATTTCCTACAGAAGTTGCAGGTTTAATGGTAGCGATGACTGGTATTGCTGGTATTTCTACTGGAGTTATGGCAATGTTTGGTACTGGTGATGTGAAAACCACACTGAATATTACATCAACATTAATTAGCTTATCGATTTTGGCGGTTATGGTTTCTTTCAACGTTTGGGGAAATGCCATTATGCGGCAATATTCCATATTAGCTGGAATGGTACTAGGGTATGTATTTTCCTATTTCTGTGGCATTCTTACTATAAGCGAGATGGCATCATTATTTCAGGCACCCCTTGTTGCCATGCCCTCTATTCATTTAGGGTGGTCTTTTGACCCGCGATTACTGTTCCCATTTCTGACCGCGGTGGTTTGTTCGTCACTCAAAACAATGGGTAACTTAGTGATATGTCAAAAGGCCAATGATGCAAACTGGAAACGTGTCGATCTACAAAACGTGAGGAAAGGGATATTGGCTGAGGGAATTGGGACCTCCTGTTGCGGGATGATCGGCTGTATGGGTCTCAATAGTAGTTCCAGCAGTGTAGGGTTGAGCATTACAACGGGAGTCACTAGCCGACGACTAGCATATCTGGTTAGTGGTGTGTTTATTACGATGGCTTTTTTTCCTAAAGTGGCTGCTTTGTTGGCGATTATGCCGGCACCTGTTATGGGAGCAGTGCTGGTGGTGAATCTCGGGTATTTTATTATTGAGGGCTTTCGCATTATTACTTCGCGGATGTTGGATGATCGGAAAATATTTGTAGTGGGCTTATCCTTGGTTTTTGGGTTGAGTGTTGATTTGCTGCCGAGTATATATGCCCAGTTTCCAGAGCAACTGCAGCCGATATTTAAATCTTCTCTTACAGTAGTCTCTTTGACGGCTATTTTTTTAAATCTGCTGTTTCGTATCGGTATAAAGCAGAACCAGGTGATAGAGCTGATATTGGGACCAGATTCCGTTGAAAAGGTGATTGTATTCATGGAAGCCAGCGGGGCAAAGTGGGGTGCGCGAGGAGAAGTCATCCACCGAGCTTCATCTGCCATTGTAGAATTCATTGAGACAGCAATGGAGCTGGAGCTAACTAATGGAGGAAAAGTGAAGCTAGATATAAGCTTTGATGAGTATAATTTAGATGTTAAGATTGTTTATAATGGGGTGTTGATGGAATTTCCAGAAAAGCGTCCCACTGAGCAGGAATTGCTTAGTGACGATGATGCATTCATAAAATTATCTGGCTTTTTGATGCGCAAATACTCAAGCAGAATGACATCTACTATTGCAGGAGAAACCTGTACGTTGCAGTTTAGTTTTGAACATTAACACCTTTTAAAAGGAGAATATTTGTGCGCGATATAAAACGCAAAAAACCTAGAGATATTATCTATGACGTGGATGAGAAGCCACCATTTCAAATGTTGATACCTTTGGTGCTACAACAAATTATTACACTGTCTGTTGATTTAATGTTCCCAGTGCTCATTGTTAGCGCCATTGGTGGAACAACAGAACTTGCGCAAAGTTTTGTTAGTCTTATGATGATAACCATGGGAATCGGGACAATCGTCCAGTCTTACAATAAAGGATCGATTGGGTCAGGTTATTTTTGCGCCCATGAAACCAATGCTCTATTTTTTCCCGTTTCTGTTTTGGCAGCAAAGAGCGGTGGTTTTCACCTGATGCTGGGGATGACGGTATTGGCAGGGGCATGCCAAGTGTTGCTCAGCAGGGTGATACACAAAATGAGAGTGCTATTTCCAGTAGAAATTATGGGACTTATTATTATTATGGTACCCATTTCTTTAATAAAATATAGCGTATTTAGTTTTGTGGGGGGCGGCCCCAAAGCATGGGTAGCATGTACTACATTGGTTGTCATCATGATTATACATGTATGGGGAAAAAAAATTATACGACAGTATTCGATCGTTATTGGAATTATTGTTGGATTCCTAGTTTCTTACGGTACTGGAATTCTTACTAATGAACAGCTACAAAAAATTACAGCGGCACCTATTATCGCCTTTCCTAGTATGGGGCATGTTGGCTGGTCTTTTGATATGAACCTGTTATTTCCTTTTTTGCTTGTAGCACTTTGCTCCAGTGTAAAAACCATTGGTAATATTTCTGCTTGTCAGAAAGTAAATGACGCAAATTGGACAAGACCAGATATGAAATCCATCAGCGGTGGTCTACTTGCGGAAGGATTAGGTACAATGCTTAGTGGCTTTTTGGGCTCTATGGGACAAACTACTAGTTCCAGCAGTATGGGCCTTTCCGTTGCGACAGGGGTTGTCAGTCGTTATCTTGGATATTGCGTGGGCATGATATTTATATTGTTGGCATTTTTTCCAAAACTTTCAGCTATTTTTGCCATCATGCCCGAGCCAGTTATGGCATCTATTTTGATGCTGGCAATCGTGTTTGTCACTCCAGCGGGGATGCAGATTTGTACTTCCCGTATGCTAGATGCCCGCAGAACTTTCGTCTTGGGTTTAGCTTTTACGATCGGCTTGTCGGTAGAGATGTTCCCAGGCATTGAATCATCTTTACCCTTATATTTACAGCCTTTATTAAAATCCTCCTTGTCGGCCGCGGCGGTATCGGCTATTTTGCTCAGTCTGCTTTTTCGTATTGGCATTGCCAAGCATCAAGTGGTAGAGATGAAGCCAGGGGCGATTTCATCGGAAGACATAGCTGAGTTTATGGAAAATAATGGAGCTGCTTGGGGGGCACGCAGGGAAGTTATTAATCGTGCTGCAATAGCTATCAATGAATTTATGGAATCGGCGGCAGAGCTGGGTCTAGCAACAGGGGCAGTCAAGGTAGACGCTAGCTTTGAAGAATTTAACTTGGATATAGATATGTATTACGAGGGTATGTTGATGGAATTTCCCAATATAAGACCAACTGAAGCAGAACTGTTGGAGGATGAAACAGCATTTATAAAATTATCTGGCTTTTTAATCAAGAGGCATGTTGACTGGTTGAAGACAGATTGTAAGAATAGTACTTGCCGCATTCAGTTTCACTTTGATCACTAGGGTAGGGGAATGGGGATTGCTGGTAATTGTCTGATTGAGTTCTGAGAGTAATCGTGGTATAGTAGAAAATATATAATATGTAAGATATGGGGGAAAAATAAGTATGGAAATAAAGACAGTTGGTGAAATAAAAATACCAGTTATCATAGCAAGAGTGGATGCTTCTAATGCAAAAGGGGTAGAAGCAAATCTTTCGGAATTGATAAATAGTGGTACAAAAAAAATTATTTGTAACTTTTCACAAAATGAGTACATCTCTAGCGCTGGTTTAAGAGTTTTTTTAACGATATTAAAAGCGCTGCAACGGTCAGGTGGAAAAATTGTTTTATGTGGGCTTAATCCTTATGTGCGAGAAGTATTTGATATGGCTGGATTTAGCCAGCTTTTCAAAATTTTTGAGAATGAGGAAGAAGCAATAAAAAATATGCCATAGCGGATTGCTTGCCTTGTCGTATTAGACAATAAGTGGTACAATGAAGAAAATCAATAGTTTAATATTTTTTTCTGGGATCTATATCTTTTTTGCTATATAATTATAGTAAAACATTCAAGTAGATGGATACTATAATTCAGCAACAACAAAGTCCATATATGGCCCCAAAAAGTCAAAGGCTTGCATTTATGCAAGCCTTTTTTGTTATATAACAACGTATAAGTTTTTACTCTCAGCGTTTTATAGGATTTTGCGGTAAATCGTTCTTGTCTTTAGGAACGCTTTTTACTGCAGAGAACGCAGAGGGAAGTTTTACAAGAACGTGCAGCACTTTTCACCAGTACAGGATGATGACATTTAGTCATCATAAGAAAAGTTATTCACAAAATCAATAAAAGCTTTGCATGCGAGTGGCAAGACTTTATTTGGTTTCCAAATAAGGCCCATGTCTAGAAAGAGGGGCGGTGACAGTGGTATTTTGGCCATATGTCGTGCTTCTTTTATTGAATTGACGGGTAAAAAGGAAATTCCAACTCCTTCTGCCACGAGTGCTTTAATAGTTTGAATTTGATTAGTAGATAAGGCTACCTTAGGTAGGGTATCAAATTTAGAGTATTCATTTAAGATTATTTCTCGTAAGATAAATCCTTCATTATAGAGAATAATGGGTTCGTCTTTTAATTGGTCAAAGGTTAAAAAAGGCTCTGTACTCAGAGAATGTTCAGTGGGGAGACAAACAACAATCTCCTGTGAAGTAATCAGGTGTGAGTGGAGATCTGTTAAATCGGCTGGTAAGATAACTAGGCCAACGTGAACGTCTTCGTTTTGAATTAAATTGACGGCTATTGAAGAGCCCCCCTCAATAACAACCATTTCAAGAGATGGATATTTGTCTTTAAAGGCTGCAAATAGATGGGGGAATACATAAGCCCCCAGTAGTGGTGGAACGGCAATTCGGAAGGTGCCTCGCGTCAAATTCTTATACTCTGTCATCGTGTTTTGTGCATCAAGTATACGCGACAGAATATCCTGTGCCAAAACAAAAAATACGTTGCCTTCTTCAGTTAAGCTGACTCTTTTCTGAGTTCTGTCTAGAAGGTGAAAGCCTAGCTCTTCTTCTAACTTGTGGATGGATTTGGAAATCGCAGGTTGGGATATGTGTAGTCTTTTAGCCGCTGTCGTAAAGTTTTGTAGTTCGGAAACCGTAACAAAATATTCCAATTCTCGTATATCCATATATAGTTCACTCCGTAGTATGATAACTGATAGTTATCATACTAGACTTATATCAACGTTCTGTCAAGGCTTATCATTATTGAATTCTTTATAAATAAAATCAGTATTTATTTACAGAATTACTTTGATTTTTACCGTAATTGATTTTTTTGACGAAATCAGAAGATAAACATTTTCTTGATTTCAAGTAAGAACAATTAAGGCTTCTGCCTGCGTTTGAGGGCTTAGTATAAGCCAAGCCTTTTCTTACTAGTAAAACTATGGTTAGGGAATATGATGGATTAATGGAATGATAGCGATAACTTGTAGTTATCATATCATGATTACTCGGTATTTTCATTATAGTTAAGATAGTCATATAATAAAGGCAAAGATGCTGGTGTTCTAGATTGGGTTAGAAAATGTATTGATGAACAACATAAGTGAGGAGAATAGTTATGGAAAAGGTCAGAGTAGTGAACACGATTGAGTCAGTTTTATTAAATGAGCAGAATTTATTAGATACAGCTTGTGGAGGCATGATCTCTTCATCAGAAAGAATAAATGGTGTTAGTGCCTCATTAGAGGATTCTCAAAAGCTAGTAAGATATCAGGATAAAGACGAAAAAATATATTATGGTGTAATTGAGGGTGATACGATTTTTCAGCTTGAAAGTGGATTTGCTGAAATCGCTCAGGGCGTATTTAACTATGATGGTGTAGAGGTTCTGCTTAACGATGTTAAGATTCTAATTCCTGTTGAACCAACAAAAGTTGTTAATTTTGGATGGACATTTGCCGGTCACGCAAAAGAAACGGGTGGTACGGCTAATCTTAAAGAACCTTTTCTCTTTTTAAAACCACAGTCAGCACTGATTGCCGATCAAGAAACCATTTGTCTGCCACCTATTGATTTGACAAATAAAGTTGAACTTGAGGGCGAAGTTGCACTGGTTATCGGTAAAAGCGGTAAAAATATTAAGGAAGAAGATGCGCTTGATTACGTTCTAGGTTATACTGTGTTCAACGATGTTACCGCTCGCGATCTGACTAAGAGCGATCCTCAATTTACTCGTGGTAAAGGTTTCGACACCTTTGGTCCTATCGGCCCCTGGATCGTAACAGGTATTGATCCTACTAACTTGAAAATTGTGACAACACTGAACGGAAAAGTTGTACAAGATGGTAATACCGCTCAAATGTCCCTCCGCATACCTTTCTTGATTAGCTGGATTTCTAAGGTAATGACACTAGAGCCTGGTGATGTTCTAGCTCTTGGATCACCTTCTGGATCATGTCCTATGAAGTCAGGTGATGTGGTAAGTGTGGAGGTTGAGCATATCGGTAAACTAACTAACTATGTAAAATAGGCTAGTCGAGTGCATATTGTATATTCTGTATTGTATATTGTATACTGTATATTATAGAATAAGCTATTTTATTTTAAAAAAAGAGAATAGCCAATTATAAAAATAAAATTGTGGGAGGAACTAAATATGAGCTTACATGATGAGGCTTTGCAATATCACCACGAGAATAATGGTAAACTAGGCGTAGTTGCCAAGGTACAACTTAAAGATGGTTATGATCTTAGTCTGGCATATACCCCAGGAGTAGCAGAGCCGTGTATGGAAATTCACCGCGATAAGGATTTATCCTTTGAATACACCTGTCGGGGTAATATGGTGGCAGTTATTACTGATGGAACAAGGGTATTAGGGTTGGGGGATATTGGCCCAGAGGCAGCTATACCAGTCATGGAAGGGAAAGCTGTGCTGTATAAGACTTTTGGTGATGTAGATGCTCTGCCTATGTCTATTGATACTAAGGATGCAGATGAGTTTATTAAGACGGTTCGGATGTTACAACCTAATTTTGCGGGAATAAATTTAGAAGATATTTCCTCGCCTAAGTGTTACGATATCGAAGATGCTCTCAAGGCACAAATGGATATACCTGTCTTTCATGATGATCAGCATGGTACAGCTATTATTGCTGTAGCTGCTACAATTGGTGGACTGCGGTTTGTAAAAAAACCGTTATCCGAAGTGAAAATTGTGGTTAACGGTGCTGGGGCTGCCGGTACAGCTATTGTACAACTTTTAATCAATGCTGGCGCGAGTAATGTAATTATGATGAATTCCAAAGGTGCTATGTATGACGGTATGGAAATGTCCCGAGTTAATCGTGTCCAGGCCGCATTGCTATCTAAAACCAATTTGAAAAAAGAACAGGGTAGTTTAGCTGATATCGCTAAAGGGGCAGATGTATTGATCGGTGTATCGCAATCAGGTGCATTTACATCTGAAATTGTTAAGAGTTTGAATACTGATTCTATAGTATTGTCCTTGTGTAATCCTAATCCTGAAATCAGCTATAATGATGCTAAAACAGCCGGGGTGAAAGTGGCTGGTACAGGTCGTTCGGATTCTCCTAATCAAGTTAATAATGTGAGTGTTTTTCCTGGACTTTTCCGTGGGGCTATAGATGTTAGAGCCCGTCAAATTAATGATGAAATGAAATTGGCAGCTGTTTATGCAATTTCTGAGATCATTCCGGAAGAAGAACTACGGGAAGATTATGTTGTACCCAATGTTTTTGATAAACGAGTGGCTCCAGCTGTAGCAGCAGCTGTAGCCCGTGCAGCGATAGAAACGGGTGTTGCCAGAACTATTGTTAATCCTGAAGAAGTAAGGACTAGAGCCGCAAACAGAATTAAGCTAGCTTAAAACACAACAAACCGACCTCCTTTGCTAATTATGAGCAAAGGAGGTCGGTTTTGTTTATTGTTAAAAAACTTATCTAAGAATAAAGTATGTTGCAAAATGAATATTTCTAGACACGGAAAATCCCCTGCAGTTGTCAGTAAAGTACATTATACCTTTCATCTAAATTACAAAATATTATAATAGATTCAGTTAATAGAATATTATATTTAGCGGTCAGGAAATGATTTTATTCATTTTGTTTTAGAAAATCATAAAAGTTACATCTCCTTATCCGTTATTAGTATGATCTCTGTTTGATAGCATACTGAAAGAAATAATGATCAAAGTATTGAGATTTGAACTTTGTAAGTATATTTTATATGCTGAAATGATGTATAATGGTCTATAAATATGTCGAAAATATTGTGTATATCCTTGCGATAAATACTTGAATTTTATTGCTGCAATATGAAATCCTTTCGATATATAGATTTGCCCGATGACTAAACCGCTTTAAGACTCCCATTTTTTACAAATGGGAGTCTTAAAGTAGCGTCCCTGGAGAAGCGGGACTAAGGTTCGGGTGGAGCTAGAACTTCATCTGAATCAAGTCTTCTTATCTATACTGGGTCATTGATAAGTGATTTGTAATCAGAAGGGAGGGCTATCTGAAAACAATGCATAAGCGATCCTTACAATATAAAGTGATGGTTCTTAATATTTCAATGATTTTCATGTTGCTACTAGTAGTAAGTGTTTTGATAGTTAGTATCATCGACCGCCAGGTTCAAGAAGACATGGGAGAACAGGCGATGATCATAGGGCGGATTGTAGCACAATCACCAGCGGTGCAACAAGCCATTCTTTCTGAAAATCCTTCTCAAGTATTGCAGCCACTAAGCGAAAATTGGCGAATTTCTAGTGAGGCAGCTTTTATTATTGTTGCCAATATGGATCAGGTACGATTATCACATCCTATTCCGTCTAACGTAGGGACTCACTTAGCAGACCTTTACCGAGAGCCAGTGCTTAGGGGCGAGGAATATATATATATTGCACAAGGGAGCCTGCCGAGTTCTATTCGAGCTAATGTACCTATATATAATGAGACTGGAGATAAGCAAATTGGTTTTGTTTCCGTAGGTTATTATTTGACGAATGTTTATAAGGATGCTTTCGTAAAATTTACTCCAATTTTGTACCTGTTTTTAGTGGCAATAGTAATTAGCGTTTTTGGCTCTGTATTGATTGCCCGTAATATAAAGAAATCTATTTTCGGTTTAGAGCCCTACGAAATAGCAACAATTGTAAAAGAAAAACAGGCTACCCTAGAAGCTATTCGCGAAGGTGTAATATCTGTGGATAAGAATGGATCCATTCGTTTGCTAAATAGCGAAGCGGCTGCTCTCTTAGGGATCACTCCAGAAGTGGCGTGTGGGAGCCATATTGATACCATTCTTCCCCAGAATAGGCTTGATATTGTGATTAATAATGATCAATCTGTATATGATGAAGAACAAAGGGTTAATGATATTATCATTTTTTCCAATAGTGTGCCGATAACCGTTGATAATAAAGTGGTAGGGGCTGTAATCTCCTTTAGAGATCGTACAGAAATACACAGATTGGCTGAAGAACTTACAGGAGTACATGGATTTGTAGATGTTTTAAGAGCTCAGGCCCATGAATTTAAAAATAAATTGCACACCATTGCAGGATTAATTCAACTGCAAAGATATGAAGAAGCTGTAGATTTTGTAGTAGATAGTGGTTTGGAAAGACAGGATGTTGTTGATTGGCTTAGTAGACGAATTGAAGATCCGACCGTATGCGGTTTACTTATTGGAAAAGTAAGTCATATGCGAGAATTGGGTATAGATTTCAATATTACGCCTGATACGGCACTGACTAACCTGCCTGCCAATATGAATAGTGGGGATATTGCTTTAATTATTGGTAATTTCCTGCAGAATGCCATTGATGCCGTCGCCGAAGCTAAAGATAAACGCATCGAATTTAGCATGGTTCGACTTGTTAATACATTAGAAATTAGAGTACAGAATTCGGGTCAGCACATATCTGAAGAGGTAGCTATGCACATTTATCACCGGGGCTTTACTACGAAGCAAGGAAATAGTGGATTGGGTCTTGCATTAATTTTGGACAAGCTCAAATTAGTCTCTGGTGAGATATTCCACCGCAATTTACCTGAAGGTGGAGTAGAATTTACCGTATGGTTACCCTATTAGTGAAAGGTGATGAGTATGGAAAAGATCAGAGTATTAATTGTAGATGACGATCCGATGGTTGCGGATATTAATAAAAACTATACGGAAGCTATTGCCGGGTTTTGTGTTATCGGTATTGCTAAAAATGGAAAAGACGCAATATACCAAATTAATACATTCGATATAGATTTAGTCATTCTTGATATTTATTTACCAGAAATCAATGGTGTAGATATTTTATCCCTCATACGGAGGGAAGAAAAAAATATCGATGTAATAATGATTACTGCAGCCGATGATTCTGCTACGGTTAGTAGAGTTTTGCGTCAAGGTGTTGTTGCCTATATAACAAAACCCTTTAAGTTTGATCGTTTTCGATTGATTCTTGAAAATTATAGGCGGCATAAGCAAACAATGCTGCAGAAAAGCAATCTTGAGCAAAGTGATATTGATAAAATTTTCGCTACTCCAGTGCGTAGCGAAAAGCAAGGAACTCCTAAAAATCTTCACGCACAGACATTGACTTTGATCACCAATTATTTACTTGGTTGTAGCGAGCCGATCTCGGCCGAAGAACTTGCTTCTGGTGTGGGGATTTCTCGGGTAACATGTCGGCGTTACTTAGAATATTTAGTAAATGAAGGGCAATTGCAGATGGATTTATGTTATGTTTCAGTAGGTCGACCAATCCATCGTTTCACTTTAGTAGGCAAAAAAAATAAACCAATAGGGTAAAAACCATACAAGCATGGAGCTAAAAAACGTCCATGCTTATTTTAATTTCGCCATCAGAAACACTTTCTGATTCAAAGTAAGGGCAACTAAGGCTTGGCGGCAGCCAAGTTTTCTCTACTATATCAGAAAGTATAACATTCAGGGGGAGTCCTTTACATAAATGCCTATACTATGAGAGATAGTTTATTTAGATAAACCCAATAAGCTTATAATTAAGGAGACCAATCCCCCGGCAATGAGTGGTCCTACTGCTAGTCCCTTGAAAAAACAAACTCCAATAATTGTGCCAACAATCAAAGCAGTTACTGCTTCAGGTGTTCCTTTCATAAAGGGCACGCCTTGAGCAGCCACCCAAGCCACAAGGATACCAACGATAATTGCCGCAAGACCAATCGGCGTTTTGACCGCTTCCAACATACCGTTTGTAGATATACGCCCTTGTGCTATAGGAGTCAGTACGGCTAAGGTTAAAATTGTGATACCAAAGCTGATACCATGGTTTTCTATAACGGGAAACCATGTTTCAAAACCTAGGATTTTTATGAGTAATAGAACGAGTGCTGCGACAGAGACTGAATGATTATTGCCGATTACAGATAATACCAAGATAATCAATATAGGTAAGTTGTCCCAATTCATTTTTCCACATCCTGCTTATCATTTAACAATGAATATTTTTTGAAAGATCTCTAAATCTCGCTAAATCATGCTCTTTCTAGGTTATATAATACTAAACTTCTTAAAGAAAAGCGAAATTATTTTTAATGTTGGATAAACTAAGCAAAAAATAAGATTAAATAAAATAAATAGAAGGTTTACACATATATGCAAATCTCTTGATATGTATTATAATACTGTAAATGAATAGTAAGAAAAGGAGGATTATAGTGTGGAATTTTTAGGAGCCGATGTAATTATTGAAAGTTTAAAAAAAGAAGGGGCTGAAGTTGTTTTCGGATATCCTGGAGGGGCGGTTCTGCCACTTTATGATGCTTTATATAGAATGAAATTTCCTCATGTGCTGGCACGTCATGAGCAAGGGGCTGTACATGCTGCTGATGGATATGCTCGCGCAACAGGTAAAGTAGGAGTGTGTATTGCAACATCCGGACCTGGGGCAACCAATCTGATTACTGGCATCGCTACAGCTTACATGGATTCGGTCCCTTTAGTGGCTATTACAGGACAGGTCGGAGTGTCTTTGATTGGTAAGGACTCTTTTCAGGAAGCTGATGTTCGCGGCATTACAACGCCGATTACAAAACATAATTATCTAGTGAAAAAAATTCAAGATCTACCTAGAGTAATCAAAGAAGCATTTTATATTGCCCGTAGCGGGCGACCAGGACCTGTAGTGATTGATATTTCCAAAGATGTATTTAATGATAAAATTGATTATAAATATCCTGAAGATGTAAAACTTAGAGGTTATTCTCCAGTTTTTGCTGGTGATGAGGCAACTATTGAACTGGTAGTAGAAAAAATGAGACAGGCGAAAAAGCCCTTGTTTTTTGTCGGTGGAGGCGTCAATATCTCCGATACATCCGATTTATTAAGGAAGATTACTGAATTGACCGGGTTTCCGGTGATTTCTAGCTTAATGGGGTTGGGCTGTATTTCCAGCTCTGATGCTGATAATTTGGGAATGGTTGGTATGCACGGCACTTATGCTGCTAATATGGCTACAATCGAGTGTGATCTTTTGCTCGGGGTCGGGGTTCGCTTTGATGACCGAGTTACAGGATTGGTAAAGGACTTCGCTCCTAGGGCTCAAGTGGTGCATTTTGATATTGATCCAGCTGAGATTAATAAGAATATTATTGCTGATATACGGGTAGTTGGGGACTTACGGTGGTCGTTACCACTTCTGTATGAGAAAGCTGCGGATTATGATTGCCAGGAGTGGCGAAAAAATATAGACCCATGGCTTGTAACTGTATGCGACTGGAAGCGGCAAAAGCCTCTCGGTTATAAGTGCAGTGATGAAGTGATCATGCCACAGTTAGTCATTGAAACAGTAAGTCAACTGACCAATGGAGATGCTGTTATCGTGACTGATGTAGGTCAACACCAGATGTGGACTGCGCAATATTATCAATTTCTCAATCAACGCTCTTTCTTGACTTCAGGGGGCCTGGGAACAATGGGGTATGGTCTGCCAGCTGCTATCGGTGCGCAACTTGGTTTACCAGAGAAAACTGTTGTTTTGTTCACTGGAGATGGCAGTATTATGATGAATTGCCAAGAAATGGCAACAGCGGCTAATAATAATGTGGCTGTAAAAATTATAGTGATGAATAATCAGGTCCTAGGTATGGTTAGCCAATGGCAACGGATGTTTTATGAAGAACGATATTCTCATACTTGTTTAAAGGGGCGTACTGATTTTGTAAAACTTGCCGAAGCCATGGGGGTGACTGGTCTGCGGGTGACTAAGCCAAGCGAGCTGCAAGCAACTTTGGCTGAAGCTTTTCGGATAGAGGGACCAGTACTTGTTGATGTATGGTTACCTGATGCTGAGGATGTATTACCTATGGTACCAGCGAATTGTCGTTTAGACCAAATGGTTTTGGGAGGTTAAACATATGAAGTATACATTAGCTGTTTTAGTTGAAAATAAACCTGGGGTGTTGACCCATATCTCAGGGCTCATTAGTCGTCGCGCTTATAATATTGAGAGTATCGCGGCAAGCTATACTGAGGAAGCTGATACTACTAGGATTACAATTGATGTTGAGGTCGATGATAAACTGCAATTAGAGCAAGTCGTCAATCAGCTGTCAAAATTAATTGATGTGATTAAAATTATAAATCTTACTCACATTGATTCTATTCATCGGGAGTTGGCACTCATCAAAGTTAAGGCTAGACCAGAGACACGTTCGGATATTGTAGATATCGTGGAAATCTTTCGGGCTAAAATTGTTGATGTAAATCGTGAAACTATGGTTATAGAACTTACTGGCGAGGAAAGTAAGATTAATGCTTTGTGTGAAGTATTAATGGATTATGGGATTATAGAGATTGTCCGTACTGGTAAAATTGCCCTTTCGAGAGGACCTATTGCCGCAAAAAATATGTAGGCCTCATGTATAATAGAGGGTTTTTAGTAAAATAGTCCTAAGGAATAATCCTTAGGACTATTTTCTTCCGAGACAAGAATGGGGAAATCTGCTTATCCTTAAGAAGGTTTAAACATATTATTTGTCGAATTATAATTGCAATACATTAGATATTGTGTAAAATTCAATTGATTTTATTAAACTGAAGCGATGCCAACTGTTCTGTCAATGCTAACATCGCATTTTAGTATAAAGGACAAAATAAGGCTAAAGTTGATCAATTAAAATGTATTCACTGTGGAGTGTGTATCGAGGTATGTGATTATGAGGATGGAAGATTGGGGATAATAAGGAAAAAAATCCTTTTATTTAAAGCAGGGGAGATCCTACTAATAAGCCATTGGTATAAGCGATGAACGCTGTTATACCTCTTGGTAAGGTAGCAATCGCCTAATACATAGGAAATGAAATTTTATGGGACGTTTTGCGTGAACTGCAGATCGATTGCGGACAAGGCTAATTTTTAGGAAAGCCAGTACCATTCGTAGAGAAAGAGGGAAAGCGTTAACTTTATCTTAAAATAAATTGGAGGAAGAGATTATGAATTTCAAGTTTGTTCACAATAACCTAAATGTATTAAACATTGAAAAGAGTTTAGCTTTTTATAAAGAGGCTCTACAGCTTAAAGAAGTACGCCGTATGGAGAAGCCTAACTTTACTTTGGTTTTTCTCGGCGATGGTATTACATCTCACAAGCTAGAACTTACCTGGATGAAAGAGAGGACTGCTCCTTACAACCTAGGAGATAATGAGATCCATTTGGCTTTTAACGTCGACGATTTTGAGGCTGCATATGAATTGCACAAAAAGATGAATTGCATCTGCTACGAAAATAAGGATATGGGAATATACTTTATTGCTGATCCTGATGGATATTGGATTGAGATACTGCCAGAGAATAGAGGATAAAAAAATTTTTTACAGTACTCTTGTTAAAAATATATGATAATTTTGGCAGGACTTTTGTGGTTTTATAGGAAATATATGTATTGCAGAAGATTTCGCTAACAAAATAGGAAATCCAATTAATGATCTTGATATACTAAATCTGAATAAAAGGTGGTTAAGTAATGAAGGAACAATTATTTATCGGATCTGCAGTAGCTATTGTAACTCCGTTTACTGACAAGGGTGTTGATTATCAAACATTAGAGGAACTGATTGAGTTTCAAATTAAAGGTGGCTCAGATGCCATTGTAGTCTGTGGGACCACAGGGGAAGCTTCTACCATGCCAGATGATGAGCATATTGCGGTTATCAAGTTTGTAGTAGAAAAAACTAACAAGCGGGTGCCGGTTATTGCTGGTGCAGGCAGTAATGATACTCGTCATGCTATAGAATTATCGAAGGCGGCGGAAGCGGTTGGTGCAGATGCAATCTTATCAGTTACGCCATATTATAATAAAGCTACGCAAAAAGGTTTATATGGACATTTTAAGCTTATTGCCGATAATATTAAGATACCAATGATTTTGTATAACGTACCTAGCAGAACTAATTCGAACTTGGATGTTGATACGATAAAAGCGTTATCGGGAATCGATAATATTATTGCTATAAAAGAATGTAATCTTGGGCAAATTGGTGATGTGGTAAATGTATGTGGTGAAGATTTTACTGTGTATTCTGGTGATGACAATGCGATTTTGCCTGTTTTGTCGTTAGGCGGTAAAGGGGTTATTTCCGTTATGGCTAATATCATTCCCCAGGATACCCACAATATGGTTATGAAATTCATTCAAGGGGATATTAATGGTGCCATTAAGCTGCAACTTCATACTTTAAATCTCATCAAAGCACTATTCAGTGAAGTAAACCCTATCCCAATTAAGGCAGCTGTAAAACTATTGGGCTTTAAGGCTGGTCAATGCCGTATGCCTCTAACTGAGCTCAGTGATAATAATCTGGAACTTCTTCGCACTGAAATGAAGGCCTACGGATTGATATAATTTTCTTAAATAAAAGTGCCTTCCTGTTTCATAGCAGGGAGGCACTTTTAAAGGAGGAAAAATCATGTACAAAGTTACCTCAATTTTATTGGCAGTATTAATTGCTATGGTGATGACCATTGTTACTGGCTGTAGCAGCAACGGTGGAGTGGAGAATGAGGTCCACGTATCTATTGACCAGGCTCTCAAAATGTGGAAAAACGAAGAAGCCATTATCATCGATGTACGTACACCTCAAGAATACAAGGCAGGGCATATTCCTGGTGTAACTAATATTCAGCTAAGTGAGTTGGAGAGCCGCAGTAGTGAAGTGCCCAAAGACAAGAAAGTATTGCTCATTTGCCGTAGTGGTAACCGCAGTAGTCAGGGGACAAGCTTGCTAAGGAGCAAGGGGTTTGGTAATGTTTACAACATTACAGAAGGTATGAGCAGCTGGCGAGGCCCAGTAAAGTAAGGAGAGATCAATGTTGAGGAAAATATGGCTTGCAGGTGGATGTTTCTGGGGTGTAGAAGCTTATTTCCAGCAGCTTAAAGGAGTATTAGATACAAGGGTAGGATATGGGCAGGGTGAGATGGATGATCCTACATATCATCAAGTGTGTTCCGGGACAACAGGCCATACAGAAGTGTGTGAATTAACTTATGATGAAGTGATAATACCTTTAGAGAAGGTGCTAGAACATTTTTTTCGTATTATTAACCCTACAACCTTGAATCGTCAAGGGGCAGACATGGGATCTCAGTACCGCACAGGTGTGTACTATGCAGATAAAGCCGAGAGAGAGATTATCGTTAATTTCATTCAGGATATGCAGACTTATCATACCGATGATATTGTGGTTGAAGTAGAACCTGTTATGAACTTTTATCTTGCAGAGGACTATCATCAGCAATATTTGCAGAAGACAATGGGTGGGTATTGCCATGTAGATTTGATGCGGGCAAGGCCCGAAGAACGGAAATAGAAAAGTAAGGAAATTAGTGTATAATGAAAAGATATATACTGTAGGAGGATTCGAGATGTTTAAAAAAATGGTTGCTACTAATAGAAGTTATCGAAGATTTTATTGTGAAGAAAATATTGCGAAGGAAACCCTATTATCCTTAGTCGATTATGCAAGACTTTCTGCATCTGGTGCTAATAGGCAGCCGCTAAGGTATATTGTATCTTGTGAGAAACAAGTCAATGAAGCAATTTATCCTACACTAGGCTGGGCAGGTTACTTTGCTGATTGGTCTGGACCTGAAGAGGGAGAGCGGCCTTCTGCATATATTATTATTTTACAAGATAAAGATAATAAAATGGTAGGCGGAGTTGATCATGGAATTGCCGCACAAAGTATATTGTTGGGTGCAGTAGAAATTGGGCTAGGCGGTTGTATAATAGGAAATATTAAGCGGGAAGAATTGAGCGAAGTTCTTAATATTTCTGGTCAATATGAAATATTATTAGCAATAGCCATTGGAAAGCCCAAAGAGGTGGTTATAATCAACGAGATTAATGCGGGAGATGATGTTAAGTACTGGCGGGATGAAAATCAAATACATCATGTGCCTAAACTTAAATTGCCAGACATTGTTTTAAATTATAAAGATTAGTTGTCCTTGCTTGGATCCGGAATGTTTTAACTTTCTGATGACCTAAATAAAACTTATCTTGCCCATGGCGCTATTTATAATAATTGTGAGAACTGAGGAATGATTTTTTTCGGTTATAAATTTGGTAAAAGGAAAGCACCAGCATAACATGATTGCTGGCGCTTTCCTTTATTCAATGATTTATGTTTTCCAAAAATTCTACGGGTGAAGGTAGTGAAGGCACAACCCACCAAGGAGAGTGGGCGCTCAGTTCTTGTACAGAGTAAGTACCTGTCGCCACTGCGATGGTGCGTGCACCGATGGCCTTGCCGCAATGGATATCATTAGGCGTATCGCCGATGACATAAATATGCTCTGGGTCGACATCAGGATAGTGTTCTTTTACAATAGACAGGGCTTGATTAGATATTTCGGTGCGGTCGAAGCAGTTGCTGCAGAAAGCGCTGTGTTCGAAGTTGAAAAAATCATCTAGACCGTAGTGTGCAAGTTTAGTTTTAGCACCAAATAAGGTATTGCCAGTCAGCAGAAGAGAAACATAATCCTCACAGCTATGCAAATGTGTCAAAATATCTTTTACTGATGGTGTAAGATGACCTTTTCTGGCAGCCAGATGGCTAGGGAGTACTTCTTCATAGCGGGCAATTAGATTGCAGATTTCATGGTAGGTAGGTTCACGCCTGGTGGCAAGCTTAATTACTTGATAGGCAATATAATAGTCGGTCATGCCAGCAGTTTTGATAGTACTGAAATCAAAAGGGATAGTAAGAATTTCTTGTATTACTTGTTCAAAAGCATATAGACCAGCTTTGGCTGTTTTTAATAATGTTCCGTCAATATCCCAAAATAGAATGCGCATAATAGAAACTCCTTTCTGATCTTTCTCTACCATATATTAGATAATCACAGCAATTTTCCTGTTGATGCTCGTCAATTATTAGGCAATCGATTATAATGAACAAATGGGATTAAGGAGTGTAGAATAATGAGTTATTGGAATTGGCAACTGTGTATAGGGTTATTTTTACTTAGTTTATCAGCAGCTATATACGATATTCAAGTCCTTGTGTTTGATAATGTTCGTGACACTTTATTTTATTTGCTACAAGACTTGGCGTTTGTGCCTGTGCAGATACTTTTGGTGACGTTACTACTCAATCAGTTGTTAAGTATGCGAGAAAAACGCCTTATGTTGAAAAAAATGAATATGGTTATCGGTGTTTTTATCAGTGAAGTCGGTCTAGAATTGATTACATCCTGCTTAAAATTTGATCATCATGGGGAAAAATTGAAAAAAGAGCTGATTGTTGATATTGATTGGACTGAACAACAATTCCGATTTGCACATAAAATAGCAAGGCAACATGATTATAGAATTGATAGCCAAAAAGGCGATTTGGCAATGATGCGTGAATATTTATTGGAGAAAAGACAATTTTTATTGGGGTTATTGGCTAATCCCAACTTATTAGAGCATGATTCTTTTACTGAACTATTATGGGCGGTTTTTCATTTAGCTGAGGAATTGTCCCACAGGGATGATGTAGTTAGGTTACCTATTTCCGATTATGAACATATAGCAGGTGATATTGAGCGAGTGTATTCCTTGCTGATTTATGAGTGGATATCTTATATGAGGCATTTGGAAACCGATTATCCTTACTTATTCTCCTTGGCTATTAGGACAAATCCTTTTAATCAAAATGCCTCAGCTATCGTGAAACATTCTGATTAAAAAGCATCATGAATAACCGGAAAGAACACAAAGATCTCAAAGGGAATAATAAACCTTTATGTACCATTTGGGCCTTTGTGGTTCAATAGTATATGTCATTATTTATTTTCTATATAAAAGGCTTAAATTGTTTTAAGACGTTTATATAGGTGAGCGATAATTGTTGCTAATGGTTGTTGATACAAAATAGAAAGTGTCATAGGGATTGCTACCCTTGGTGGAAAATAGGTGAGTGCTATTACGAGTCCACAGGCGTTATTACGGATGCCCACGTTATACATCATAGTTAAGATAATACCCTGAGTACGTTCTTTTACTGCAAATGACCCTAGATAACCGACAAAGAAGCCTGCAGAAACGATGAATAAGGTAACCATTAATGTTTTTAGTATGGAAATATCCCAAGTGATCTGTGGCATTACGACTGCTGAATTGATCAAAATTACAAAGAAAAGGCATAATTTTGATGTGGCACCGCCAAGGCTTTTGGCAAAACCTAAGGTCTTACCTTGAGTCTGGTCATGAAGAAGCATACCGGTGATACTAGGTATAGTAACCATAAGCATAAGGTCTATAACCATTTGCCTATAGTTTATATCTATGGTTTGCCCAATAAATATATGGAAAAATAAGGGTAACGCTACAGGCACAACAAAGGTATCAAGGGTCACAGCGACGAAAGATATGGCTAAATCTCCTTTGATTAAAGAAGTCCAGATGATGGATGTAACTCCGATTGGAATAGAAGAGCCGATTAAATAGCCTAACCGGATGTCAGGATCATTCGGGTAGAAAATCATGCCGACAGTATAGGCCGTCAGCGGAGTAACAAAGTGGACTAAAATCAGCACCCATAGAGGAATCCATGGCTTATATAAGACCTTGGTAAATTCTTTAAAACTTGTACCTAATGCAGTGACAAAAGTCATGTAAGCAAATAAAGCAACTACAATTTTTCTTAGTGATGGGGAATCAGTTATGTTAATGAACAAACCTAATAATAGTCCGGAAAGCACTACAATAAACATGTTTTTAGATAACCAATCATTCCATTTGGCAAACAAAATGGGCATAATGTACCTCCATTGATCAAAGCTCTTATCTATAGTAATACTTACCACTATGACTTTATTGAAAAAATTAAAAATAAAAGTTATATAAGGATAATTTACAAATATTAGAAGGGATTGCAATTTGTTTAACGAAGTTATAATATAATATTTAAAAGGTGATTTTTAGAGCATTAGAGCACCGCTCTTTTAGGGGGAACGCAATGAATCAATATAACTTTTCCCAGGCTGGGATATGTGACGTTCGAGAATGTCGCAGGTCGGAAAAATTGCAGAAGGCCCTCTATCTGATATCTGAGACAGCTAATGCAGCTCGGAATTTGAAAGAACTTTATCGTTCTATTCACAAGATTATCGATGGACTTATTTCAGCAAATAATTTGTTTATTGCACTATATGATGAAGATGCTGAGATAGTTCACTTCCCTTATTATATAGATGAATTTTGTAAAAATCCTGGTAAAAGAAAAAATAAAAAAGGTCTAACGGAATACGTTATCAGAACAGGGCAACCTCTTCTGGTTTCTCCGCCTGTTTATGCTGAAATGTTGAAACAAGGAGAAATCGAAAACATAGAAGTGTCTGCTATAGATTGGATGGGGATACCTCTTAAAACAGCTGATAATAAGGTGATTGGTGTTTTGGCGGTGCAAACCTATGCAAAAGGTATTCGGTATACAAAAACTGATAAAGAGATCCTTACATTTGTTTCGACTCAAGTGGCGATGGTTATTGAGCGTAAGCGGGCAGAAGAGGCATTACGGGAAAGTGAGGAACAGTATCGGGCTATTGTCGAGCATAGTCATGATGCGATATGCTTTTTCAGTGAAAATAGAATTGTATATGCAAATGATAATTTGTGTATCTTACTAGGAGTCAGTCAAACAGAAATAAATACAGTTAATGTTTTGCATTATATACATCCTGAGGATATGGTAATCATTCGAGAATGCCTTTGTCAACAAAACTGTGATGAACAATTATTATCTACTTTTGAAGCGAGAATTATAAATTCCATGGGGCAGATTAAATTTGTTGAGCTAAATTTGACTAAAAGTTTATATAAAGGGAAAGATGCCTTTATTTGGGCACTTAGGGATATTTCTGAGCGTAAGGCAGCAGAAAAATTGCAAAAGGCACTTTACTTGATTTCTGAAACAGTGAATTCTTCTCAAAATCTAGACAACCTTTATCATTCTGTGCATAAAATTATCGGTGATCTTATTTTGGCAGAAAATTTTTTTATAGCCCTCTATGATGAAAGTACAAAAAATGTTCATTTTCCTTACTGCACAAATGAAGGAAATGAGGAATCTAGTGCACGAAAGAATTGCAAAGGTTTGACAGAATACGTACTTAGGACAGGAAAGGCACTATTTGTTTCACCCCAGGAGCATGCAAAATTGATCGAACAGGGTGAAGTTGAAATGTTTGGCACTCTTTGTATAGATTGGTTGGGAGTACCACTGAAAACGCCTCAAGATAGGGTTTTTGGTGTTTTAGCTGTACAAACTCATCAAGAGGGTGTTCGGTATACAGAGAAGGATAAAGAAATTCTTAGTTTTGTTTCAACCCAAGTGGCAATGGCAATCAAACGGAAACAGGACGAGACGCGCCTACAATATTTTAGTTTTCGTGACTCTCTCTCCGGACTCTATAATCGCAGGTATTTCGAAGAGGAAATGCGGCGTATGGATAAACGTCGGAAAGGTTCGGTAGGATTAATAATTATAGATGTTGACGGACTAAAATTAGTCAATGATATATTTGGACATGACTGTGGCGATATACAGATTATCAATGTAGCTAAGCTACTTATAGGTTGTTTTCGTGAGCGAGATGTAATAGCAAGGATTGGTGGTGATGAGTATGCTATATTACTGCAAGATGCTGATAGAGATGCCGTAACAGCAATTTGCGAGCGAGTGCAAAAACATATTTTGATCGGTAATTTGGATAATAATCCCCCTCTTAGCTTATCTATTGGCTTTGCTGTAAGTGATGATCCAAAGATACCAATGCGTGAACTCTTTAAACAGGCTGATAATAATATGTATCGGGAAAAGCTTAATCGCGGTCAAAGCGTGCGCAGTGCTCTTGTCGAGACTATCATGAAACCTTTGCACGAACTGGATTTCATTACGGAAGGTCATGCTGAAAGAGTACAAAACATCGTCGACGATTTGGGTGAAAAATGTGGGTTAAGTGGAGAAAAAGTGACCCAATTACGTCTTTTGGCTCAATTTCATGATGTTGGTAAGGTTGGGATTCTTAATAATATCCTTTTTAAACCAGGACTGTTGACAGCAGAAGAAATGAAAGAAATGCGGTGTCACTCTGAAATCGGGCATCGTATTGCCCGTTCATCTCCAGATCTTCTTCCTATTGCTGATTTAATATTAAAGCATCATGAATGGTGGAATGGCAAAGGCTATCCATTAGGTTTGGTAGGAGAAGCCATTCCACTTGAGTGTAGGATATTAGCGATAGCTGATGCATATGATGCCATGACGAGCGATCGTCCCTATCGCAAAGCGATGAATCATGAACTCGCGGTTGCCGAGTTAAAACGCTGTGCTGGCATACAGTTTGATCCAGAATTAGTCAATAAATTTGTATCAAAAAGAAGATAAAATAATAGAAAACAAAAATTTGGTACTGGCGGATTTAAGGTTGGTACCAAATTTTATTGCATTTATAAGAACAATTGTTAATTTAATAAAAAAGATGTTCTTGTATGATAATATTAGAGTGCAACTATGAAAAGGGTGTGGGCTATGGAATATATGGCAATGGTAATCAATATATTGTTTACCATACTTGTTATAGGTGGCGTTATCATGACCATGGTGGGCTTACCAGGCAATATTCTTATTGTACTGATAGGACTAGCTTATGGTTATTATGATGGTTTTGAACATGTAGATTATACTGTTTTAGTAATTATCGTTGGGGTATTTATTCTAAGTGAGCTGATTGAATCTTGGGCAGGACTGATAGGTGCTAAAAAGGAAAAAGCCTCCAAGCGGGCAATAGCGGCGGCTTTTGTCGGTACAATGCTGGGAGGAATATGGGGGACTGCCATTTTACCGCTAATCGGCTCTATTCTCGGGGCTTTATTTGGAGCATTTATTATCACTGCTTTGGCAGAATATACTAAAACGAAAAATAAGGAGCAAGCCATACGTGTGGCAATCGGTGTACTAAAAGGGCAGATTGTTGGTATGATTGTCAAACTTACGGCTGCTATTGGTATGGCAGTTGCTCTCATCTATCAATTGAAGTGGCAGTAATCCATATTAATTGGCTGCTTTTTACTGCTGATTGCTACCTTTAGCACTTATGAATAATTGTCCTTTTGAATCAATCACTGCATACATGACATTAGAATGGTTTGCGATATTTCTTTCAGTTAACTGCGTTTCCAGCCAAGTATGAGTGAGATTTTGTTTATTTAAATTTTCTTCAATAATTTGTCCATCCATAATTAACTCTACAGGAAAAGTGGCGTTGGGCAAATGAATATTCATATCGCTTTTGGTTAAAGGTTGAAAATCAGGCTTTAGTATAACACTCAGTTGTCCTGTTGGTTCGACAGTCGCATACTGTACTTCACTAATGTCGAAAACATCTTTCTCTCGCAATTGGGAATTAAGCTCATCTAAATCATATCTCATAGCTTGCATATTTTTTTTTATGATACAGCCATTTTCAATAACAATGGTAGGCGATCCTTCAATGAGTTTGCGCAGGGGACGGTTTTTGATAGTAATCAATGCTAGTAAATACGTGAGTATAAAAAAGAGAAAAAGGTCATAGAAGTGACTCCAAAATTTATCAGCATCTGATGAAGCAATACTGCCAGCAATGGACCCCATAGTAATGCCTGTGATATATTCATAAAATGTTAGCTGGCCGAGTTGCGTTTTGCCCAGAATGCGTGTATAAATAAGTAAGCTAATAAAGATAAGGATAGTCTGCCAAGTATCACGTAAAAAGTCATTAAATTCCATATGAACACCTCTTCAAATTTAGTATAGATTATTTTGCTTCGATTCTATATAATCTTAGGTTTAACAAATGACAGTCAAAATATTATAGATTATCATTATACTTTTATGATGATTTTATGGCATAATATCTAGAGATGGGGGTTCTTGTTGAAGTTAGCAAGTTGATACTCAATAAAAAATAGAAAGTTGAAGGGAGCCATTATTATGCCACACATAATAATAAAAGGTATGAACATAGCAGATGTAAAAAAAATAAGCAAGCAAATGATTGATGATCTTGAGATTATTGTAGATTGTCCACGGGAATATTTTACACTAGAAGTAGTAGAGAGTAATTTTATTATAGATGGGAATCTAGTCAAAAAAGATCCTTTCGTTCAGGTAAATTGGTTTGATCGTGGGCAAGAAGTGCAAGATAAGGCAGCTGCTTCTATAACCAAACATATTAAAAATGCTGGCTATAAAGATGCCGAAATGTTTTTTACGATTCTTGAGCGTAATAATTATTATGAAAATGGAAAACATCTATAGATATAAAGAAAAGACTTGGCATATTAAAAGGTACCCTATAGAGTAGACACTTAAAAAAAGTCTACCCTGTAGGGTATTTCTATGTATAATAGGAAAAAACGAGATTGGCGGAAGTTGAAATGA
>JAGFZX010000134.1 GCA_017889585.1 Bacillota bacterium | reverse complement strand
TTGCAAAAGCCTGTATTTACGCCACCAAACTGGATTTTTGGACCAGTTTGGACATTATTATATATCATGATGGGTATTGCATTGTATTGCGTATGGAAAAAACGTGATCCGAAATACAAGAGTAAGATTGCTGCCTACACTTGGTTTTATATGCAGCTTATTTTAAATGTTATGTGGTCAGCGGTATTTTTTGGGCTACATTCTATATTCGGAGGACTTTTAATTATTGTTGGTTTATGGCTAGCTATTGCGGTGACAATCCTAAAGTTTAGAGAACAAGCGCCTAGTACTGCTTGGCTGTTGGTTCCTTATCTGTTGTGGGTTTCTTATGCCTGTTTCTTAAACTATAGCCTCTGGCGTTTGAATGGTTAAATGCCCGATCTAAATTTATCAGCAGGAGGCCAACCATGCAAAAAGAATTTACCATCAATACTCCCCGTGAAGGTTTTATCAACATTACTGGTCACGTTTTAGAGATACTGGGTCAGAGTCAAGGGGAGCACAGCTTATGCCACATATTTATACCTCATACGACGGCAGGCGTAACCATTAATGAAAATGCTGATCCAGATGTTGTGGAGGATATGTTGATGGCGCTGGATCATATGGTGCCGGAACTTGCTTATAAACATGATGAGGGAAATTCTCGCGCTCATGTGAAGGCTTCTATGATTGGATCGTCAGTCAGTGTTCCTATTTCAGGTAAAGAATTGTGTCTAGGAACTTGGCAGGGGATTTATCTCTGTGAGTTTGATGGTCCTAGACGGAGAAGAGTTATTATTACTATTATCTAGGGTTGTTACAGTTGAAAGGCGGCGTAGGATGAAAGTATTTGTATGGCGGCATAATCGGAAGTTTCATAGTTGGAGTATGATTGATGAACCGAACGTGCATCAAGATTTTTATACGGATGCGATTGCTGTTGTGGTCGCAGCAACAGTGGATGAAGCTTTGGATGTACTAGCCAAGGAACGTGGATGGGTATTAGAAGAAGTAAGACGGATCGAGCCGCAAGTATATGAGTTAGATAAGCCGAAAGTGCTGTTGCAAGTGGTACATGGCAGTTGAACGGGTAATATACTGATGCTCGATGACTGGTTTTACAATGGAAGAATTTCGTCAGTTATAAAATTAGGTTACAGATTATGATAGACGTGACTGAAACTATTAATCTTGAGGGATTATGGTTTTGGTTGCGTTTTTTTGTTTGCTCATACGTCGGTTTGAACGATTTTTTATGGTAATTGGGGAGAATTTAGTGCGGAATTGTGGTAATGGAGTTATATTAATATGGAACAACTTGAGATCATTAGCACAAAACCGGCCATTGAAATAAAGTGGCAAGAGGAAGTTGCTTTCCAGGAACCTCCTGAGCAGCAAGCTGACATCCTCGCTCTCCGCAAAAATCCAATTACCTATACAGCCCATCAAGAAATAGCACTCAAAGAAATAGCAACCTTCTTATCTGATAGCAAAGAATCTATATATATCCTCTCTGGCTATGCCGGTACAGGGAAAACCACGATAGCTGAAAACATTGTCAATTATGCACAAGCTATCAATAAAGAATGTATCATCACAGCTCCCACAAACCAAGCCGTCAAGGTTTTAAAAGACAAATTAGGTGACATTAAAGTTGCTTTCAAAACCCTCCACGCCATTCTCTATGGTTCTCCTGATCCCGACACAGGTAAATGGATACCCAGTGTCACTTTTAAGGCTCAGCATGTCATTTTTGTCGATGAATCGTCCATGATTAGCAAAACCGTTTACAACGATCTCATTAATGAGATAGAGTCAGCCAAAGCAAGAGTTATCTTCTTCGGCGACAACTTCCAACTTGAACCCGTCGGTGATGATCCAGAAATACTAAATAACAAAAATTTTGAACTCACTGAAGTAAAACGCCAAGGAGCTGATAGTGAAATTCTTCTCTACGCAACGTGCCTCAGAAACCTCAAACAAAGCATCATTCCCAATGAGTCTCGTGGTGAAGTAAAGATATTGGGCAAACAAGCTACTGCCAGATCTTTTCTACAGTCAGTTATTAATAACGAAAATAGTATTTTCATCATCGGCACAAATAAAGCAAGACTCGTTCTCAACCAAAAAGCGCGGCAAGTTAAATTCGGCGACAATACAACAGATGCACCTCAAAATGGTGATAAAATTTTATTTATTGGTAACGGTACATACTTTGTTAATGGTGATAAAATTACCCTTGATCAGGTTACCATCATCACAGCAGCAATCCTTCCGATCCAAGAAACTGCCCAAAAGTTTCCTGCCCCCGTTGTGGCTTACCTGATTACAAACGGAAAACACAAAATTATTTTTCTACCCATTATCGAAAAATCATCAGTCTATCATGGTCAATTCATCAATGTTGATAGAAATTTTCCTATAGAATGGTGTGATAAGAATATCCACACCCACAAATATGAACTTTCTAAAGATGTATCTATCGCCACCTATGGCTACGTCGTTACTGCTCATAAAAGTCAAGGCAGCCAATGGGAAAAAGTTTTTATCCATCAAGACGCTTTCAAAAATAATCCGCGATGGCTCTATACAGCAGTCACTCGTGCAGAAAAAGAGATTACAATCACCGACGAATCAAGTTCCTACAAAAGAACATGGGAACAGATCACGAAAGCTGCAAGTGATATATACTAAGGGGTTGTTGCATCTGTGAAAGTGATGAAGAGTAAATAGCTATTAGTAGCGGAGTATCATTGGTTTGGTTGATTTTATACGTGAGTATATCAAATAGGTAAGGTTTGATATACTCACGTTTCCCTGCTCCACACAGTTCGTGAGGTATCACGCCAGTCGGATGCTTAAAGTGAGCCTTTTAAAGGCTGCTTAAAGTGAGCCTTTTAAAGGCTACCCAATCACTCAACTCATCAAGATGTTTCCCAGCATTACCACAGGGGGTTACTGCCAATGCCTAAGCTTTTCACTTAGGAACGTGTCGCGCTTTATGTTCGCGCAGACTTCGGTTTGGGCGATTTTTTCATGGGGGGGGCGCGAAGTTTATGAGCTTCGTGTAGAAGTTTAAACAAATACACGAAGCTGGATACAAATACACGAAATATGGGAGGGATTCGTGTATTTGTATGGTTGGATTGGGGACAGGACACTTCATAAAGCTTAGAAGTTTATCAATGCAAATTACATCGAGATATAGTGAGTGTAGAAAGAGAATACAGTTGATGAGTAAGATGTAGTAACCGTGTCTGATAAGGAAGCAGTTGATTGACGTTTGTTTTAAGGCAATTTCTTACATGCCATTTGCGTCATGTTCACAAAGGTAATATTTTCTTTTATGATGAGGTCTATAAATTTAGTTGTAATAACCCCTGAGTCGATGGAACAGTTCTGCAAAATTATATATTGACAGATGGTTTGGTAAACATTACAATTTGCCTATCTATTAAAGAAGGCATTTGTGCATTTCGGACATTTTGATTGCTGACGGTAAGAA
>JAGFZX010000105.1 GCA_017889585.1 Bacillota bacterium | reverse complement strand
CCCAGCGGAATCTGGTCATCTTTTCTGTACCTACGGGAATAGCTACATCTCTTGTAGGCGTTTTATCTAAATTATTCATCATTGCGCCTCCTTTTTAATTTTTTATGTTGTAGCTTCATTCAAATCACAAATCCTTACAGCAATACACTATCTCTCCATTAGCAATTGTTGCCTTAGGAACAAACAGTTTATCTCCCTGTCTGATCTCGCCTTTTGAATCAATAAACTCAGCAGCGTTATCTTCAATTTTACAGATACATAAATCTGCCACAGCTCCCTCCTGTACTGTTCCTATTTCATTTTGCATACCCATTAATTGGGCTGGTGTAGTAGTAACTGCTCGAATAATAGCTTCTAAATTCATTCCAAAATTTAAATATTTTGACATTATGAAAGATAAATTTCTCACTGGTGAAATGCCAGGCGTATTAAAACTTAACTTTGTTAAATCTGTACTGATGATATCTGGCCAAAACTCCTCTTTCAATGCAGGGAGCGCAACATTATAATCAAAGTTTAACCGTCCATTAGCCGCATCAAAAACTACGCCCCGTTTTTTAGCTTCCCAAAATTCAGGCTTTATAGAGTAATTTTTGCCAATCATAGTTGAGCCTACACCTTGAAACATATGACAGTAAATATCATTTTTATCTAACATAGAAACAAGGTTTGCCGCATCTATGGGCGGATTGGTAGTGTGGACGCACACAGAAACATTCAACTTCCTTGCCAAAGCCACTGTTTGTTGCATCGGCACTGCTCCAAAATCTTCCACTAAATGTTTACTAAATCTAATTTTAATTCCTAAAATAGTATCACGATAATTATCTATTAAATAAGCAATTTTATCTTCATCAAATAATGCGGGATCCATCGATTCCTCAATCCCACCGCCAGGCTGGCCGATTGAAGAAATATTCAAATATGCTTTTATCTTCACCATACTTTTTTGTATAGTATTGCGATAAAAGTCTTCAAAGTTTATACACCCGGTAGTCCCTGCATCTACTACTGCCGTAATACCATATGGGAACAGCAATTCTGGCTTCACAGCAAATGAACTGCCTTCATAAACATGTGTATGAAAATCAATAAACCCTGGAAATACATAACATCCAGTAGCATTAATTTTTTGCTTGGCATCAATAGTTTCATCATAAGGAACTATTCGATGGTTTTTAATGGCAATTGTTTTTATTCCTTCAACATTTGTAGCTGGATCCAAAACATATCCATTCTCGATGATTAAATTATACATTATCTCCCCTCCCCTTGTGAGACGCCTCCTCAATACTTTTCGTTTTGTGCCTTTCTGTGGTGGGATCAGCACAATTCTATTGTATTCCCAGGCGTCTCTTTTTCAAATGTCATTTTTAGTGATAACAGGAATGCTCCTAGTACCGGTATGGCTATAATTGTTCAAAAATTAATGATTATTTTGCTTGAACAGCCTTAGCCTGAGCTTTATCAAATTTAACAAAAAATGCACATATCACTCCCAATAAGCATATAGTCCCTGCTGCCATAAAAGCTGCATTATAACCATAACTGCTAACTATCATACCCGTAACAGTAGGCGCTATCATAGCTGCTGTTTGCCCTAAGAAGTGCATTATCCCGCCAAAAGTACCCGTTCTGGATGGGTCAATATCAATTAAATTGCTCCAATAAATTGAATTTGACATTAATGCCGCTGAATTACCAAGAGCCATAAGGATAAGAACTCCCGTCATAGTACCCATTTGGGGAATCAGTAAGAAACATAGCCCCGATAAAAAAAGGGATGTCATAGCCACGCTGTTTCTGGCTATTCTTAAATTACCGGTCCGCACATAAATCATATCAGCGATTTTCCCCCCAAGAGGTGTGGTGAATATAGGACCAATCCATGGAACCATCCCTAGATACCACAACGAAGATAAGCTCATATTGTACACATCTTGCAAATATTTTGGAGTCCATGTCAATAACATAAAGATGATGTAACTAATTCCAAAGAACCCAACTGTATTGTATAAATAAGATGGATTCTTAAAGAAGTCATACCAATGCCCATCACTAACTTCAACGGCTCCATCCTCAACCTTTAAGGCTGTAGCACCGCCTCTAATCTCAGCCAGTTCTTCTTTGGATACTTTTGGATGTTCTTCTGGCAAGTTAGTAAATATTCGCGAAAAAATAATTGTCCAGACAATACCTAATCCACCCAAAATCAACAGCAACATCCGCCAATCTGTTACTGAAAGTAAAAATACCGCAATCGGGGCTGTTATTAAAGCTCCTAACGGTGTCCCAATTAAAGTGATAGAGGATGTAAATGCACGTTCTTGAGGAGCTACCCAGTTAGCCAAAGTTCTGCTCATACAAACGAAGGAAGGGCCTTCTGCAAAACCAAACAATGCACGTACAACAAAGAAACCAGCCATTGCAGAACCGCCAAAGAACGCAATGCCAATATTACCAGCAAAAGCGGTAAGCGCTACAGAAATTGACCACAGCATAACAAATGCAATCCAAACAAACCGTGGCCCCTTTCTGTCGGCTAATGCGCCGCCAAACAGACCGCCGAAAATATAACCGTAACCAAAATATCCTTGAATACTTCCCCACTGAGCAGCGGTAAATCCAAATTCTTTAATAATATCACGCTGCGCATAAGCAAGGGCCCCCCTGTCTATATAGTTGATAATCATAATAAGCAGGACCATGAAGGTTATAAAATAACGATATCTTGTAGGTTTCATAATTTTCTCCTTTCTGATAACAATAGTCAAGAAGTAATCACATAAAATCATATTTATTTTTCGCTATTTTTTTCATCTACCCACGATCTATCACAAGTACCCTCTTTAAGAATACCTTCTAATATTACTTTTTAAAATTAGGATTCTTCCTATCCCATAATTCGGCCACTTTTTGCCATTCTTCCGGCCGTTTATTACTGAAATATTCTACTGACTCCAAATCGCGGAACCATTCGAATCTCTTTACAGTGGCTTCTGTCATGGTCGGTTCAACACCGATGTCTCTCAGCATCTTGGTTACATCTTCCATTTCGTGAACCTGACGGGCGCCGTGCCAAGCGCTGGCAATAACCAAGAAGCTGTTCATTTCTTCAAATGGTTTGGCATTCATTGTTTCGCTAATAGAATCCAATACCAAGCGATCAACCTTTAGTACATTAGCAGCCTCCAGCATTTCAGCTCCCAAAGCTGCAATCCCTTTCATATAGATGCTTCTTATCATTTTTACAGCAATAGCATCACCAGCAGTTTCGCTGATTTTTGTCAAAACCATTCCGTATGGTTTTAAGGCATTGATAACCTGATCGGAACCGGAACCAGAAAACAGAATAGGGACTTTATGGTGAGTCTGTGCAAGGCTTGCCATTAAAGCACCATCGGCAAATTTGCCACCTGTTTCTTTTATCGATTTATCTATTTCCTTTTTTGTGCTTGGCAAAGAAGTGGACAAGTCAACAAATACTTTTCCCTGTACCATCTTCCCTAACACGTTTTTAGCGGCGTCAAGTGCAAAAGCACCTGGGACAACTGCCAAAATAATTTCACATGTTTCTGTTACAGCTTCTGCCGATTCAAGAAGCGTAACTTTCGCATCTTTAGCACGTTCTTTTATAAAGCTACCTCTTTTTTCATCATTTTGCATCGGATCAAATGCATAAATTTCTGTTAATCCTTCTTTAACTAAACCGCTGCCGATTTCATAGCCAACTTCACCAAAACCAATAAAACCTAGTTTCATGTCTATTTCACCTCATGTATTGTTTATAATGAAGACAACAAGTCCGATGAGATGATCCTACCGTGACTTTTGTCTATTGGAATGTATAAGAATCATTGGATATTATCAATCTAGATCGAATGTGATACCAAGATCACCATTATTTGCATGCTTCCTCAATAAACTCACAACCTTTTTCTTTGAGCATTTTTTCCACCCAAGAAACATCCCAGTTGTTGGCCTCAATGGCTTTCATAAATCCAGCTTCTTTAACGGTGACTGCTTTGGCCTTTTCCAGAATATCAGCCGCTTCCTCTGGGGCAATAACGATAATACCATCACCATCACCAACCAGAATATCACCAGGTCTCACAACCACACCGCGCAAGGGGACGGGTACATTGATCTCTCCAGGACCTTCCTTATATGGTCCATTCGGGTTAATGCCAGCAGCATAAACCGGGATGTTCATATTTTTTATTGCGTCAACATCACGTATAGCGCCATCAATAATAAAACCAGCAACACCTTTCCGCTCCGCCCAGGTAATCATCAATTCTCCAACTGTAGCATTCGCCATTTCCCCTTGTGCGGCAACAACAATTACATCGCCAGGTTGAGCCATTTCAATAGCCTTGTAGAGCATTAGATTGTCTCCAGGACGTGCCTTAACAGTTAAGGCAGTACCAAGCAGGGGTGCTCCATTCATCGGACGAATCTTCGCATCAATACATGAACTACGGTTCACACAATCACCGATGTTTGCAACTGGGACACCTTTAAATGCTTCTACAACCTCATTTAATGGACGATTAATCTTCGTATAAATACGAAAACCTGTGTTTGTCATAAAACCCACTCCTTTTCATTTTTTCTCAATTTTTTGAATAATTTAATTAATACATTTTATATTTTACATTAGGATTATAATGCAGTAAAATGAATTCATTAACGTTGAATTATTAACATTTTTAATAATTCTGAAAGGGGTATAGCCATGCAAATTCATGATATCCAAGCCTTTCTCGCTGTCGTAAAAAACAATAATATCAGTAGGGCTGGGGAAGAACTTTTCTTATCACAATCGACTATTACCCATCGGTTGAAAAATTTGGAATCGGCAATGGGAGTTACCCTACTTGATCGCGGGCGCGGCATGAAGAGCCTTTACCTGACACCAGCAGGTGAAGATTTTTTACCATTAGCTGAAAGATGGAGTGCCCTCTGGAAAGAAACCGAAAATTTAAAGCAACAAGGTGATAAGATGGCCCTATCCTTCGGTGCAGTAGAAAGTCTTAACTTATGTGTTTTCCCTCCTCTTTTTATGTTACTGGAACAACACATACCCAAAATCAGGCTGGAGATTCATACACAACATACCACTGATCTTTATACTTGGGTAGAAAGAAGACAGGTCGATATGGCCATTGTATTACGCGATATCTTCTCGCCAAATATAAACATTGAGCCTTGGATTACCGCGCCAATGGTGGTTTTGAAAATCGGTAATCCCACTGAGGCAGGGGAAAAGATTATACAAAATGCTACCCTTGACGCCAATAGCGAAATATATGTACCATGGGGACCTACCTTTCAATCATGGCACGATCAGTGGTGGATTCCTCTATGTCCATCCCGCATCAAAATTACAGGTTCCACTCTTATCTTCAGCTTATTAAAGAGTCCTGAGCAGTGGACTATTGTACCTATGTGGATCGCACAGTATGCCACAACTATTGGCACCTTTACTTATTACCATTTATCTGATCCCCCACCTGAGATGGTTTGCTACAAAATAACCCATAAGTTCCCGAAACCAAGTACGCAAAGAAGCTTAGCCGTCCTTAGTGAATATCTCGACCAGGTAAAATTGTAAATATTCCTTTATTTGTGCTGTAAATCATGATAACGAGACTTTGTCCGCGTATCCACAAGCCACATACTGCTTACTAAGAAGGCGTTAATTTGAAAATTTTGCACTAGAACCCTCAAAATTATTACGCCATTATTTAAAGATAGCCCACGCAATTTCTTCTAGTTTTTTGTTGATACGGTTCTTGATTTTGATTTTTTCATATAGGAAAAAGTAGGTTATTGAGTATTCATTAATATGAATACTCAATAACCTACCTCACTATGTAAAAGGAAGTATAAGATTGCCACATAAAAAAGAAGCATAACATTGCCATAGTGGCAAGATTATGTTCTCTTTAACCGAAATTTTTTCAAAAAAATTCGGATTTGAATGGTGGAAGCGAGGCGTGACCTTGCAAATCCACCCATCTACAAGTCATAGAACCATCAACTCATGCAAAATCGGCGCAATGACCTCAACGTAGAAGCACACCCGATCATCTCATGGGATTATTACTTCGTAATAATTATTCACGCACTGGACAAATGTAACCTAAAAAGGTATAGCCATTTTCATCGTCTCTCATTGCTCGATATGTTACTTGGGTTGATATAATTTTATCAATTAATCTTGGGAAATAGCTATTTGCCTAATAAGACAAATAGCTATTTCCCATTCAATAACCATAAACGGTTACTTGATTGTATACTCCGAATTTGACAGTTCTACAGAATGCCTTACATCTTTATCTAATATACTCGTTTTTTTTGTTAACTTTTCTATTACTACAAAAAGGACGGGTATTAAGAAGATTCCAAGGGCTGTCGCTACTAACATACCACCTACCACCGACGTTCCCATTGCATTTCTGGCACCGGCACCAGCACCGCTAGCAATCGCCAAAGGAACACAACCGATAATAAACGCTAATGATGTCATAATGATAGGACGTAGACGAATTTTGGCCGCTTCAATGGCGGCTTGGACGATGTCCATACCATTATCGACCCTTACTTTAGCAAACTCTACAATTAATATAGCGTTCTTCGCTGCTAAACCAATGAGCATAACTAAAGCAATTTGCATATATATGCTATTTTCCAAGTTACGTGCATACTGAGATAAAAAAGCACCAAATATGCCTACCGGAACGGTAAGTAACACCGCAAACGGAACACTCCAGCTTTCGTAAAGTGCAGCTAAACACAAAAATGCAAAGGTAATCGCCATGCCAAATACGATGAAGCTTTGATTACCTGAACTTCGTTCTTCACGACTTTG
>JAGFZX010000063.1 GCA_017889585.1 Bacillota bacterium | reverse complement strand
TATCCCATTCTGAATTTATCTTACCCAAAACCTTAGAAAATATCGGTACAGAATCCCAAGGTGCCGCAAGGGTTCGGAAACATCGCGAGACTAAAAAATTGTTACAAAGTAACGTACCTGTAACAATTGGTAACTCAGAGATAGAGAAAGAACTAGAGTTAGAATTAGAGAAAGAGTTAGATTTAGAGCTAGAGCCCCAAAACCATGCAGCAAAAGATGATGCAATGAATGATTGTAGTTGTAAATATTCCCTTGATTTCTTGGAATTTTGGCAGCAGTATCCGCGGAAGAAGGAAAAGCTAAAAGGGTGGCGAGCATGGAAAACACGCCTCCGAGAAAAATGTAGTCCAGAGAAGATGATTGCCGCTGCTCGGGATGAAAGCAAATGCTGTCAATTGGTAGCTGACTATGAAAAAAGTATCATCAGGGTCAGTGCCAGGCGTTGCCAAAAACAGGAGCAGCAGCGACTCATCAAGCGTATTGATGCCTTAAGCGAGCAATCAAAGATCGGTAAACGCTTTCAAAACAGACGGTTTGAAACCTTTGGTATTACCCAAGAAAATAAAGCCGCTTATGAAAGATGCTATCATTACGCTCAGCAGTTTGTACCCAATAGCGAAGGATTGCTGCTCATCGGCGGCGTCGGTACTGGCAAAACACACCTGTCAGTAGCCATCATGCATGAACTAATGAAAAAGAATATCTGCGGTTTATTTATCACCGTACCTGACCTCTTACAGAAAATCCGCAGTGGTTTTGACAAGAAAAATGAGCAGGCAGAAGCATTTATGCAGGCCATTCAAAGGGCTCAGCTATTAATCCTTGATGATTTAGGCGCCGAAAAAAATAATGAATGGACCCAGGAACAACTGTACATGATCGTCAACGCTCGGTATGAAAGTATGCTGCCAACCATCATTACATCCAATTGCAGTGTCGAAGAATTAAAAATACGCATCGGCACCAGAAGTGTCAGCCGCATTATTGAAATGTGCGATGGCGTAATCTGTAAAGGGCTGGATTATCGGGAAAAGAATAGAATGTAACATCATGGGGAGCCGTAGGTTATTGTCACGGCAGGATATTTATGAGGTCATGGTTAGGAGATTGTCTGAGTAATTGAGCTTGGAAGGCCATAAGATCATACATGATTTCTACTTGTTTTTGGGCAATGATTGCCAGTTCCGGGCGCATTCTAGTCCCATGACCGGTGTCGGACATAACCAGTTTGCCATCTTTCAAATATTTTTTGACAGTGCTAGGTGACCAGAGTACTGGCAGCTCTGTACCGCCAATCAGTTTGATTGTAGCCTGATAAGGCTTGCTATGATTGGCAGTAACACCGATGATGGCATGAAGATTGATATAGCCGATACTGGGATCACCAGCTACTCGAGGGGTTCTTACTTTGACTGGGCAGAGGACAAGCCCAGGCGCCAAGAACAGTGGTTGTAAAATACGATGATTAGTAACGCAGGCGGCTTTGCCCTTGAGGGCAACGAGATCAATCGCTCGATTACGGGCCAAATGTTTCAGTACTGTGCGAATACGGGTATGATTCCCTTCCTGGCTACCGTTGGTAGCGATGATGGTTGTGGTATCACCTGTTGCAGTATAACTGGGAATAATGGCGGCAATGCGCTCATAGTTGGAATTTTCATTAAACATAAATATACTCTCCTCCTTGATTCGTACATATGTTCTTTGACGTCTGGCTACATAATAACAAATTTTGGTAATTATCACAAGAGTTATTTTTAAATAAACAGAATTATTTGTATATTTTAAAATGTATAAGAGTGAGAATGAGATTTTAGGGACTGAGAATTCTTTAGCTGTGGAGCAATCTGCAGCTGTTTTGTTTTTTGTAGTATTGTTGGTATAATGTAAACAATTTACAATAAATATAGTAGTAGAGATAGGTTGATACTAGAAGAAATCCTATCAGATCGTATCGGTATTACGGGGCAGAATGGGGCTATACGCCGAAGTTCTCTATTTAATAAAGAAAGGGGAGTTTATCTTTGAAGATTATCATTCTAGCAGGTGGCGGTGGTACTCGCTTGTTCCCCTTATCCCGTACTTGTTTTCCTAAGCAATTTATGAAGATTGGTGGTGATGTGTCACTGCTAGCACAAACTGTGTTGCGATTTATGCCTGTGTCTAAGGCGTCGGATATGGTGATCGTGACAAATAAGAACTATATTCATCATGTGAAGGCCGAGCTAGCAGCCTGTGGGGCGGAAGAGGTACATGTTTTGCTAGAACCAGTGGGGCGTAATACGGCGCCGGCGATTGCTTTGGCAGCTCGGTATTGTCTGGATGAACTCGGTGCTGCTGAGGATGAAGTCTTGTTTGTGACACCTTCTGATCATATTATTCGTCAGAGTGACTTGTTCCTCCAGGCAGTAGGGCAAGCTGAGGAGATGGCTCAGCAAGAGAGTATTGTTACCTTTGGTATTAAAGCTGATAAGCCTGAGATTGGTTACGGCTATATTGAAGCTGGCGCGGCTTGTGGCTCAGGCTTTATGGTCAAGTCTTTCAAGGAGAAGCCTGATCAGGTGACAGCTGAGGAGTATGTGGCAGCAGGTTCTTATTATTGGAATTCAGGGATATATGCCTTTACCATTGGTCATTTTATGCAGGAACTTAGGACCTATCAGCCTGAGGTCTATCAATTGGCAGGGCAGAGTTATGCTGATACATTGGCTCAGTTTGCAGTCATGCCGAATATTTCCATTGACTATGCAATTGCTGAAAAGTCTACCAAAGTAGTGACGATCCCCTTGGTGGACTATTGGAATGATATTGGTTCTTGGGATGCTATCTATGATGTGCTGGATAAAGATAAGGACGGCAATGCTGTTAAGGGGGATTGTATACCCCTTGATTGTACCAATACTCTGATGTTGGGGCGCAGTCGTTTGATTGCTGGTATCGGGCTTGAGGATTTGCTGGTCGTTGAGACCGATGATGTCATTGTGGTAGCCAAGAAGGGTGAGTCCCAAAAGGTCAAGGAGCTAGTGGGCGAGCTTAAAAATCGGGGTCGCCGTGAGGCTGATGAGCATACTACTATGTACCGTCCATGGGGGAGCTATACTGTCCTTGGCGAGGGGCCTGGCTATAAGATGAAGAAGATTATGGTCAGTTCTGGACAACGATTGAGTTTGCAAATGCATTATCATCGCAGTGAGCACTGGATTGTCATTGGTGGTACTGCTAAGGTGACAGTTGGCGATGACGTCAAAATGGTCCACGAGAATGAGAGTGTATTTATTCCCATGTCTATCAAGCATTGTTTGGAGAATCCAGGACGTATACCCTTGGAAATAATCGAGGTGCAGAACGGTAAGTATCTAGAGGAAGATGATATTGTGCGATTTGATGATGTATATGGGAGAGTGTGACATAGCGAGCTGTTCTCTGGCTAGTTTAGTTATTTTTGCAGGATTACCTTTGTATGCTGGCGAAGATAGTCATCATTAATTGCTTTTTTTGCAATAAAATTGAATTTGTACATATGAAAGGAAGGACGACTTGGTGATAGCAGATAGTGTGATAAAGAGAGATGCTTTTAAGGCTTATGATATTCGTGGTCGTGTGCCTGATGAGCTGAATGAAGAAGTGGCTTATAGAATTGGTCGATCCTTTGCTGAGCTTTTTGCAGCCCGTAGTGTAGTGGTTGGCAGGGATGTGCGGTTGTCTAGCGAGGCTTTGACCAAGGCTTTGGTGCGAGGTCTTATTGATATGGGCTGTGATGTGGTGGATATTGGTCTGTGTGGTACTGAGATGGTGTATTTCGCCACTGCTCATCTAGGGGTAGATGGAGGAATTATGGTGACTGCCAGTCATAATCCTATGGACTATAATGGGATGAAACTGGTAAGCAAAGGATCAAGACCTATTAGTGGTGATAGTGGACTGCGGGCCTTGGAGGATTTGGTGGTTACTGGTGATTTTTCTCTTGAGAAATGCCAAAACATAACTCCGGGCGCTTATAAAGCTTATGATATAATGCAAGAATATACCCAGCATTTGCTGACCTATGTGGATGTGAGCAAACTGAAGCCTCTTAAGGTGGTGGCGAATGCTGGTAACGGCTGTGCAGGACCGATACTTGATGAGTTAGAAAAATTACTCCCCATTGAGTTTATCAAAGTACATCATGAGCCTGACGGTACCTTTCCTCATGGTATTCCCAATCCATTGCTGGTTGAGAATCGTGAGGCGACTGCTGCTGCAGTGCGAGAGAGCGGCGCAGATTTTGGTATTGCTTGGGATGGGGATTTTGATCGTTGTTTCTTGTTTGATGAACAGGGGGCGTTTATTGAAGGCTATTATATAGTCGGCTTTTTGGCCGAGGCTTTTTTACGCCGTTATGCTGATGCTAAGATTATTCATGATCCGCGTCTGACCTGGAATACGATTGAGCTGGTCAATGAGGCTGGGGGCACGCCTGTACTGTGTAAGACTGGCCATGCTTTTATTAAGGAACGCATGCGGCAGGAAGATGCAGTGTATGGTGGGGAGATGTCGGCCCATCATTACTTTAGGGATTTTGCTTATTGTGATAGTGGGATGATTCCTTGGTTGTTGGTCGCCGATAATATAAGCAACGCTGGGAAAGCATTGTCTGAGTTAGTGGCAGAGCGAATTGCAAAATTCCCAGTTAGTGGTGAAATCAACAGGAAGGTCACTGATGGTAAGCTGGTATTAGCTAAGATTGAAGAACAGTTTGTGGTTGATGGTGCTGTGGTTGATCGCACTGATGGACTCAGTGTGGAGTTCCCTACCTGGAGATTTAATGTACGAACTTCCAATACGGAGCCTCTCCTCAGACTGAATGTAGAGAGTCGGGGGGATGCTGGACTGATGGAGAGGAAGACCGAGGAGTTGTTGGCCTGTATTGAGGCGGTGGGGTGATTCCTTTAATCCCAGAGTCGTAGAGAAGGGAAACTATCATATGGTTAAAATAATGTTAAGTAATAATAGCCGTGGCGAATATGCCACGGCTATTATTGCTTAATACAAAGGAAGTTAGCATTATTTGTCACAGGAATGATGTAACAGGGAAAATAAATATTGCTAATTTTGAAAGTTAGCAGGATATTTTAGAAAGAAATGGAAATATATAGTAGAATTTCGATTTATACAGGTTTCAGCTAGAATGATGAATAGGGGGCAACTTCTGTAGAATAGAAATTTGAGAAAGGATAATAAAGTAAAAATTCATCGTAAGGAGGGATTTGTTATTGAAAGACCCAAAAAAAAATCTTAGCATCCTATGGGTGATTGCTATTCTAGCCATAATAGTGGTCCCTTGTGGAATGGTGCTGACAATGAGTAAACAAAATGCACCACGGGAGAAGTATGTCCTAAAGTTTAACCATGTATTGACAGAGTCCGAACCATTTCACAAGGGATTAAGAAAATGGGCATGTCGTGTTGGGGAAAGAACGGTTGGTGGACTTGAAATCCAAGTATTTCATAGTGCTCAGCTGGGTATGGAAGAAGATATTATTGAGCAGTTGAGGCAAGGGGCACCTCGCGGCCAAAATACTGATGCGGCTCGACTGGGTATGTATGTTCCAGAATTTGCGGTTATGAATGCTCCATATTTTGTTGACAGCATTGATGATGTTGCAAAACTCAAAGAACTACCTACCATCAGGCAGTGGCAAAAAGAACTAGAAGACAAATACAATATTAAGATATTGTCCTTCAATTGGGTACAGGGAATGAGACACATGGTAACCAATAAGCCGATTAGAACTCCAGAGGATCTGTGGGGCTTGCGTATCAGAACTCCCGATGCTCCCATCTGGAAGCAATCCATTCGTTCTGTTGGCGCAGAGAAGGAAATGGAGAAAGAGGTTGTAAGACTTAAGAAGGAACTTACTCAAAAGGGCATGATTATTGTGGAAGATGTGGACGTGGCAGCTTTTCGTAAAGCCAGCGAGGAAGCTTATCGCGTTTTGCATCTTACAGAAGTAAGAGACAGGCTTTATGAGGAAATGGGCAAGAGATAGGAGGTCAATATACATCTATGACAAGTAAAGGCGTCGCTCGTAAAGCCTATCTTATTATCACCTTCGTGATTACTTTACCCCTTTGCATTGCATTTTACTATTTTTCCCAGCAACAAGAAAAGGTTATTTTAATGGAAAATGAGCAGGAACTCACAAGAATCTCTGTTACTTTGGCGCAGCGACTACCGCAAAATGGCAAACCTTTAGTTTATTGGGAAGAAAATTTTACAAGAGATGCTTCTTTTTCGCAAAAGATATCAGATATTTCAATCTATTATCAGTCTTTTGTAGATGAAACGGCTGCTATATATCCCTATTATAAGATCGGCATTTACCACCGCAATCTGGACAGCATAATTGCTATATATCCAGCTACGCCTCCTCCCGACTTTATTTCCCTTGACAATCAGGTGATGATAAAAGTGTTTGAGACAGGGGAGCCTGTGACAGTTACGATAGCAGATTCTAAATTTGACCAAATGCCCATCCTTGTATCTCTCTCTCCTATTTATCATTTAGGAAAGGTAGTAGGTGTTACATGGGTGAGTAAGAAAGTAGATTATGTTCGGAGCGAGAGTAACAAAGTTCTTACAAAAGGCATTATGATTAGCTTTTTTTTATGGTCATTATTAATGATCATTGTTCGGGTAGTATTTCGGAAATTAGACAGAGCCCTCATACGATTCGCAAATGAAATTATGGATGAGGAGATATCAACTATCAAGTTTAAAGATTTCCCGCAACTGGAACCACTGTTTGATACCGTGGTGAATCTTAGGGAGAGCTTGAAAAGGGAAACAGAACATTATTTGGAAGTAAGCCGAAAAATAAAGAAACTGATTGAATTAACACCTTTGGCAATCGTTGTTGTCGATAAAAATGGTATGGTAATAGAATGTAATCAGGCGTTTTTAAGCTATTATCCCCAATATGATAGGGATACTATAATCAATCTTCCCCATGAGGCGTTTGCAGATAGTACCTATAGTGACTCAAAAGATACTGTGATTGCCCAGGCTTTAAGGGGAGAAGAAGTTCACGATGAGTATGGCTTCTTTCTGAATAGGTATTGGATTAGCAGTGCTTTTCCTCTAAAACATAATGATGGCGAAATAAAGGGTGCAATTGCAATTTGTCATGATATTACAGAACATGAAAAACTCCGTAAAGATATTATTAGGCTTGATCGTTTAAACATTGTTGGGCAGATGGCGGCTTCTGTGGCTCACGAGGTCAGAAATCCGATGACTGTTATTCGTGGATATGTTCAAAGCCTTAAGAAGAAGACAGGGGAAACCTATAGTTCCCAGTTCAATACGATTATTGAAGAACTAGATAGAGCGAACCGTATAATCAGTGACTACTTATCCCTTGCCAGAGATAAATATGTTGAGAAGAAAAATGAATCACTGAGTAAAATAATTCAAGACATCTTTCCCCTTGTTGAAAGCGAAGCATTAGCGCGAAATGTTAGGTGTTATGGGTACTTTGAGGAGAACATCCCCATGTTAATGTTTAATTCTGAAGAGATTAAGCAGCTTATTTTAAATCTATCGATGAATGCATTGGATTCTCTCGAAGGGGGGGAGTTGACCATAACTTGTAGTTATAATAATGATACGAGTGAAATTGAATTAAAAGTACGTGATACAGGATGTGGTATGGACTCAAGTGAAGTTGAGAAAGTATTTGAACCCTTTTATACAACAAAGAAAAATGGCTCTGGTCTTGGACTATCTATATGTAAAAGCATTGTTGAAAGACATGGCGGGTGTATAAGTATACAATCTGAAAGGGGAAAAGGCTCTGTCTTTGCAATCCGGTTTCCAATTAACTAAGATGTACAAAAAAAATTTTGATAACTGCAGCGGTTTTATTTTTAGGGGGTTGTTGGTATAATGAAGGGAATGAAAATTTTTCAAAAGGATGATGTTAGATGACAAGAAAACTTCCAACAGTGCGCAAGGCTGTTATTCCGGCGGCAGGGCTGGGGACGCGGTTTTTGCCAGCGACGAAGGCACAGCCGAAAGAGATGTTACCCATAGTGGATAAACCCGCTATTCAATATATTATTGAAGAAGCCATTCAGTCTGGGATTGAGGAAATTCTTATTATTACAGGGCGCAATAAGCGGGCCATTGAGGATCATTTTGACCGGGCGGTAGAGCTGGAGCTGATGCTTAAGGCTCAAGGCAAGTATGATCTGCTCAATTTGGTAGAAGAGATTTCCGATGTAACGATTCATTATGTGCGGCAGAAGGAGGCCAAAGGCCTAGGTCATGCTGTACTCTGCGCTAAGCAGTTTGTGGGCAATGAGCCTTTTGCCGTACTCTTGGGTGATGATATTATTGATGCGGGTGTGCCTTGTTTGAAGCAACTTATGAGTGTCTATGAAGATTGCCCTGGGACAATACTGGGGGTGCAAGAAGTACCTCAGGATAAGGTGTGTAGTTATGGTATTGTCAAACCTGTGGCCGTGAAGGACAATTTGTGGCGAGCTGAGGATTTCGTAGAAAAGCCAGCCATTGCTGAGGCGCCTTCTCGCCTGGCGGTATTGGGGCGCTATATTCTGCAGCCTGAGATTTTTAATATATTAGAACAGACTCCTCCTGGTCAGGGGGGCGAGATTCAGTTGACAGATGCCATACGTACCTTAGCCGTGGAGAAACAATCTGTATATGCCTACAATTTTGAGGGGCGTCGATATGATGTAGGTGATAAACAGGGGTATTTGGAGGCGACAATTGAGTTTGCTCTGAAGAGACCAGATTTGCGGGATAAGTTCTTGCAGTATCTGCTCAAGACTGTTGGGCCGTTGGTGACAGGCAAAGATTTGGAGAATGAGTGTACGAAGAAATCGTAATAGGTAGAAAACCCCATTTTTAACACAAAGGTCACTAAGAAGCACAAAGGACACGAAGGTAGTTTTATAATAACTTCTTTGTGATCTTTGTGTTTAACGTGGGTTTTAAAGGAGAAGATTGTATGAAGGTATTAGTAACAGGTGGGGCTGGATATATTGGTTCTCATACTGTGTATCAGTTGGTTAAAGAAGGCCATAATGTTATCGTGTATGATAATTTGTCTAAAGGCCATCGCAAGGCAGTACCGGCTGAGGTCACTTTCGTGGAGGGGGATCTGCGGGATGGTGCTTTGCTGGCTGAGGTATTACGGTCTCATAAGATTGAGGCTGTGGTGCATTTTGCTGCAGATAGCTTGGTAGGGGAATCTATGGGCGCCCCGAGTAAGTATTATCATAATAATGTAGTGGCGACTTTAGCCTTGCTGGACACAATGGGGGAATGTGGCGTAGATAAGATTGTGTTTTCCTCTACAGCAGCTGTCTATGGAGAACCTGAGGTGTGCCCTATTTGTGAAGATATGCCCACCCAGCCGACGAATGTATATGGGCGGACAAAATTAGTGATTGAAGGAATGCTCTCTGATTTTTCCATGGCCTATGGGCTGAAGTATGTATCTCTCCGATACTTTAATGCGGCCGGGGCACTAGCAGGCGGGGCAATTGGTGAGGATCATGCACCAGAAACTCATTTGCTGCCACTGATTTTACAGACGGCTCTGGGGCAGCGGTCGGCTATCAGTATTTATGGTACTGATTATGATACTGAGGATGGCACTTGTATACGGGATTATATTCATGTGACAGATTTGGCAGATGCTCATGTGCGGGCTCTGGGTCATTTAATCAGCGGTGGTGAGCCTCGGGTCTATAATCTGGGGTCAGAGCAGGGATTTAGTGTTCGCCAGGTGATCGAGCAGGCCAAAGCTGTGACGGGTATTGATTTTATCGTACAGGAGGCCCCGCGGCGAGCTGGTGATCCAGGGGTGCTGGTTGCTTCTTCTGCTAAGATTCGTTCTGAGCTTGGCTGGCAGCCTGTACAGAGTGATTTGAACAGTATTATCGCGAGTGCGTGGCAATGGCATCAGACCCATCCTGAGGGATATAAGGCATAAAGAATGGATCTGTAAAGGAGTGTATATTAGATGACTAACAATCAATCTTCCATTACACTAAAATCTGGTTTTAGTTTTGAGTATGCCAATCTGTATGGGGCAAAGAGAGTGACAGAAGGTGATGTGGCGGCTTTGGCGGGAAAAATCACCGAGGCTCATCAGGCCATAGAACAGATGCGCGCTACTGGTGAGGTACGAGGCCATTTATCCAAAGATGGTACGCCCGAAAAGGTGTTATTTAGTGAGCTGCCTTATGTGGCGGCAGGCAATCTCAATTGTCCAGAGTCCATTGCCAAGCTTAAAGGGTTCAGTCAGTCGCTGCAAAACCGGGTGGATGCGGTGGTATCTTTTGGCATTGGTGGTTCTTATCTTGGTAACAAGGTATTGTTTGATGTTCATTGTGGCGAGTTTTGGAATTATAAAACCCAGAGTGAACGTAATGGTTATCCTAAGTTATATTTTAGCGGCAATAATATTGATGCACGGCGTACTGCTGATCTGATTGAACATTTGCTGGCTGAAGCCCGTTTAAAAGCTGTTCATGGACAGTCTGATTTTTATACAGTGACACTTGTGGTGATTTCTAAATCAGGTGCCACTCTTGATACCATGTCTACCTTTATGGTGGTATATGAGGCCTTGCGCAGACAATCACCCTTGGTTGAGGTGGAAGTGGTGGCAGTCACTGATCCAGCAGAGGGGGAAAGCGCTACCTTGCTGAAAAAGCTGGCTGATGAGCAGGGGTGGCCGACCTTTCGTGTACCTGATGGCATCGGCGGTCGGTTTAGTATTTTTTCAGAAGTAGGTCTCATTACAGCGGCTTGTGTGGGGATGGATATTGATGGATTTTTGGCAGGGGCCCGGGATATGGATGCCGCTTGTCAAACTGCTGACGTATATGAAAATCCGGCCATGCTGAATGCCGTGCTGAAGTTCATTGCTTCTGAGAAATATGGCCGTGATATAGAAGTGCTTATGCCATATGCTGATTATTTGAAATCAACGGCGGAGTGGTATGTCCAGCTGTTGGCAGAGTCGCTTGGTAAGCGTACTGATCGGGAGGGTCATGAGGTGTTTTATGGTCGGACGCCGATTGTAGCCGTAGGCACCACCGATATGCATGCCCAGACCCAGCTGCATCAAGATGGCAAAAAAAATAAAGTGGTTCAGTTTGTAAAAGTATCCCAGTGGGAGAAGGATGCTGTGATTCCTGATGTGTTTCCCACCGCCTCCAAGCTTTCCGAAATATCTTCCTTGCATTTAAGCCAAGCCCTAGAGGTGGCCCGGGTTGCTAATGCTGATGCTCTGGTGAGCGATGATCGCTTTAATGCTACCTTTGTGATGCCCCAGCTGAATGCTTATCATTTAGGGGAGCTGCTCTATCTGTTGGCATTATCAGTGGCCTATGAAGGTGAATTGGCCAATGTGGATGCTTTTGATCAGCCTGGTGTGGAAGCTTATAAACGGTTGATGGGACCAAGGTTGAAGGAGCTTAGCAATAAGTGAATAAAATACCCAACAAAATCCTGTTTTGAATAACAGGATTTTGTCATTTCATGTAGAATTGTAACAATGAGGTGGATGGAATGCCAATTAGAATTATGATTGCAGATGATCATGCCTTATTGAGGCAAGGGATACGAAATGTCCTAGAATTGGAAGACAATTTTCAAGTGATTGGTGAGGCTGGTGATGGTGAGGAAGTTGTAGAAAACATCGTTACACTTATGCCCGACATTCTCTTGTTGGATATAAATATGCCCAAAATGAATGGTTTGGATGTTATTAAACGGGTTAGTGAACAGCGTACAAAGATTAAAATTATTGTTTTGACCATGCATGATGATGAAAATTATGTCATCGAGGTCGTTAAAGCCGGTGCAGTTGGTTACTTGCTCAAGGATATTGACCCTGGAATGTTGGTGAAGGCTATTCGGACTGTGTATGAAGGTGAATCTTTTATTTATCCTTCACTCGCCAAGAAATTATTTGGTGAAATTAATCGCCAGCATATCAGAAATCTGGAAGCATCTAAAATGGTAGAACGTTCTAAAGATGAACGGCTTAGCTACCGAGAGATTGAGGTGCTGGAAATGGTTTGTAAGGGGATGAGTAACCAGGAGGTTGCCAAAGAGTTATTTTTGAGTGAAAAAACTGTGAAAAATCACCTTACCAATATTTTCCGCAAGATTGGTGTGACTGACCGTACACAGGCTGTTTTATATGCCATAAAGAATAAGCTTGTGGCTATCAATTAAAATAAATGGAAAACCCTATTTTAAACACAAAGATACAAAGCCGCTATGCGGGCACAAAGACTACAAAGGGGATATTAAAAAACTTTGCGGTCTTTGTGTTTAACGTAGTTTTACCCTCTGCGTTTCTGCGGTTTACAGGAGACGTTAGGGTTTTTCTTACGGAATCAGAAAGTATAAGTTTTTGGCTGTCATTGCGACGAGGTACGAGGAAGCAATCCCCTACTTGTCTAGAGATTGCTTCGCTACACTCGCAATGACAAAAAAGGACGCGCTAGCGTTTTTCTTATTTTTATGGGGTACACTATAATATGGCTCTGCATATAATATCTTATCCCGTTGCAAAGGGGGTAGGATATTATGTTTTTTACGTATACGATGAGCGTCATATTGTTGTCTCTCTCCATGTATGGTGTCTGGTGTTTTCTGCAGGATATCTGGAAATGGTGGTTAGAGCCTCGATTAGTATCTGTACCCAGCTGTAGTTTTTTGGTGATCGTCAAAAACTTGGATGGGGAAGTTGAAGATCTGTTTCGTTTTTTGGCACGGAAAATCCAAAATGCAGAAATTGAGAGTGATATCGTAGTTGTTGATGTGAGTTCTGATGATTTTACTGCCCTTATTTTAGACAGATTGGCGAGTGATATTGATATTATACAAGTAGTGGCTAGACCTGCTGGTCAGCGGGCAATTAGCGAGGCCATAGCTCTATGTCGCGGAACAGTAGTACATGTGCTGGATTTGAGTAATCGCATGAGTACTGAGGATTTTATGGTGACGGTATGCGCATTGTTACGGCAGGATAGTCATGAGGTCATGGTCAGGAGAGTGCTTTAGTAGTTGAGATTGGAAAGTCAGCAGATCATACATAGTTTCTACTTGTTTTTGACCAATCATTGTATATTTATAACTCTGCTGTCACATACTGAACATTGATTCGGATGTGTAGGAGTGTGACAATAGATGTTGAACGAACGCATAGATAATATTGATACAGGCTACAAATGCAGTCGCTGTAGTGGCATGTTTGCCTCTAATGGTGATCAAATTGTACGTTGCCCCTTTTGTTCCATGATTTGTGATGAAATCAAGTGTCGTGTTGGTGAAACGTTACACGAGGAATATTAAGCATAGGATGGCCTTTAACCGCAGAGGCGCAGAGGACACAGAGGGATTATTTCATCTCTGCGTTCTCTGCGCCTCTGCGGTTTTATTTCTATACCAGTATAGTATAAGTTTTTGGCTGTCATTGCGACGAGGTACGAGGAAGCAATCCCCTACTTGTTAGAGATTGCTTTGCTACACTGCAATGACAAAAAAAGGCGCTTAACCTTTCCTTGCAGGGCATAGAGTTGCCGAGTATAATGTTATAAGAAGAAATACAGCCTTGCGGGGTTGGTTGAGGTGGATCGATGGGGATTTTACGAGTAGAAGGTCTGAATAAGGCTTTTGGTATTGAGACATTGTTTACAGGCGTTGGTTTTGAACTAGGCCGGGGAGATAAAATTGGTTTAATTGGTGCTAATGGTACAGGTAAGACGACTTTGCTGCGCTGTTTGCTGGGACTAGAAGAAATTGATGGTGGACAAGTGGTTGTACCAACAGGAGAAACAATCGGTTATGTTCAGCAGGATGCTAGCTTGAATCACGCCACACTTTACGCGGAATTGTGCTCGGCGTACGCGGATGTACTGGGCTTCCAAGAAAAGATGCGTGACCTGGAGCAGGTCATCGCTGTGGAGAAGGATGAGGAGATTCTAACAGGGCTCATGAAGGATTATGCCCAAGTGGTAGAAAAATTTGAGCGAGGCGGGGGCTATGAATATGAAAATATCATTCGTCGAGTGGCCTTCGGTCTAGGATTTACTGCTGAGGATTTTCCAAGGGCGTTAGATACTTTTTCCGGCGGACAAAAGACGAGGATTTGCTTGGCAAGAGCTCTCATCCGTCAGCCTGATTTTTTGTTTTTGGACGAGCCAACAAATCATTTGGATATTGGTATGGTGGAGTGGTTAGAAGATTTTTTGGTAAGTTATTCAGGCGGTGTGCTGATTATCTCCCATGACCGTTATTTTTTGGATAAAGTAGTGAACCGGGTGATTGAGCTGGAAAACAAAACACTGACAGCTTATAAAGGCAACTATACCTCCTATATGGAGCAAAAGATGGAACGGATGGCAGCTCTGGAGAGCGCTTATGACAAACAGCAGGATCATATTGCCAAAACCGAGGCTTATATCCGTATGTACCGGGCTGGTATTAAGTGTAAGCAGGCCCGAGGGCGGGAAAAACAGCTACAGCGCTTGGAACGTATTGTTCTGCCGGCTAATGTTGCTCGCTTCGATTTTTTTGGCTTTAATCCGCCTGGTGAGTGTGCTGAACGGGTAGCCGAGTTGGAAGAAGTGTCAGCGGCCTATGGTGAGCGAGTTATTTTTGAAAAATGTTCAATGCTTATCCGCAAAGGGGATGGGGTGGCTTTAGTTGGACCTAATGGGGCAGGTAAGACGACGCTGCTGAAACTGCTGACCGGTGATTTGGCGCCAACAAGTGGGCGAGTCAAGCTGGGCAGTCGCGTGAAGGTGGGGTATTTTTCTCAGGAGCATGAAGGTCTGAACAATAAAAACTCGGTAGTCAATGAAGTTATGTTTGAGTTTGGCTTTAGCGAGGAACGGGCTCGTCATTATCTAGGGGCATTTTTGTTTCAGGGTGATGATGTATTCAAAATCATTGGTGATTTGAGTGGCGGTGAGAAGGCTCGGCTAGCGATTCTAAAGCTGATGCTGACAGGGGCCAACTTTTTGATTTTGGATGAACCGACCAACCATTTGGATATTCCAGCAAAAGAGGCTGTGGAAGAAGCTATTTTGAGTTTCCCGGGCACATTTTTGACAGTTTCTCATGATCGCTATTTTTTGGATAAGGTAGCCAATTGTATGGTGGAGCTAGCTGATGGCAAACTGCGAGAGTATGCTGGTAATTACAGCTATTATCGGGAAAAACAGCTGGCAGAAAACAAAGTCATAGCTGCCGCTCAGCTGGTTACGACGCGGGCAGAAGCAAGTATTAAAAAACAGGAAAAACCTCGGCCACGCACATCAGATCCTGGGAAAAATCTAAAGAACCAGCAAAAACTAGAAGGTGAGATTGCTATGCTAGAGGTGTCAATCAAGGAAATCGAGTATCGATTAAACGACCCTGCTAGCCATGCCGATCAGGCAGTCAGTCAACAATTGGCTGATGAATATAGTAAGGCTCAAGCCGATTTGGCGGAAAAATATGATGCTTGGCTGGAGCTAACAGAAAGTTAATGAAAAATTACAGCTGCGGCTTTTGTTGCAGCTGTTTTATTAGGGGAGGAAGCTTTGCGTTATAAAGGAATTTTATTTGATCTTGACGGAACGTTGCTGGATACGAATGATCTAATCATCAAATCCTTTCAGCATACGATTGCAGTGCATTATAAGCGAGAGGTAGATATTGATGTTGTCCGCTCCTTCTATGGCAAGACCGCCAGAGCGGCGTTAGAATTTCTAGGGCCGGATAAAGTCGAGGAAATGACGGAAACATTTCGGGAATATCAAAATATACATCATGATCAGTTGGCAAAGATATTTACAGAGGTAGCAGAGGTAATACAAGAGTTATATAATGCTGGCGTGAAGCTGGGGATTGTTACTTCTAAAAGACATGATACGGCCATGCGCGGCTTAAAATTGTTTGATATGGACAAATATTTCTCTGTAGTGATTGGTGCTGATCAATGCCAGAATACTAAGCCCCATCCAGAACCTGTCCAACTCGCTTTGGCTAAACTTGGGCTTAAGCCTCAGGATTGCCTAATGGTTGGTGATAGTCCCTTTGATATAGTGAGCGGAGGCCTGGCTGGCGTTAAGACGGTTGCGGTTCGCTGGTCTGAGGTTCCATGGCCAGACGTTTTGGCAGCAGAGCCGGATTACATTATTAATACAATGAGTGAGCTAATTTCCCTCTCCTTACAAACCGACTTGTGTGTCTGATGACACTCGGGTCGGTTTTTGTTTTGCCCGATATGGCGTGCTAGAGTAAAACCAGCGCTAATACAAGAGGAACCGGTTTCTCGCCATAGGGTGAGAGAAATGGAGTTAACAGAATTGGTCAAAAGAGCTCAGGCAGGTGATAGCCAAGCTGTTCATGATGTATGTCTGCGGTTTACAGGTTTAGTTAAAAAATATGCTTTTCAGCCTCACATAATGCCAATTGCTGAGGAGGCTCAGTCCCAAGGCTGGCTCTCGGTCCTGGAGGGAATCAGGCAGTTTGATGAAAGCTGTGGTGTCCAGTTTGCTGGGTATATTGAAAGTCGGGTGAAATATGGGATATGGAATTTATTTAAGCGAGAACGTCGTCGTTGGCAACATGAAGCCAAGCTGGATGGTGGCAGTGATGAGGACGGCCTGCCAATGCTGGATCGGTTGGCTGATGGTACTGATGTGGCTGGTGAAGTGGAGCTTCAATGGTTATTTCGGGAGATTACTGCTGCTGTTACGCTACTACCTGACAAACAACGCCAGGTAATTGTTAGGACAGTCTTAGGTGAAGAACGATTAACCGCTATGGCAGTGGAACTGGGGATCTCGACTCAAGGAATATATAATTTGCGTCAGCGTGGATTAGCCCGTTTAAAAACACTATGTGCCAGAATGTATGGTGATATAAGGCAGTAAAGGAGGTGAAAAATATGGCAGTAAATCGAGTACCACAAGGCAGCCGAATGGTGATTTCCGTTCAGAATGGTGTCAATGCCGGTGGCCTGCCCGTCTATCTTCAGAGGACATATAAAAGTGTAAAAGCTGGCGCAGTTGATGCAGATGTCTATGCAGTTGCGCAAGGAATGGCTAATTTGCAAAAGTATCCGATCACAGGCATTTCCCGATTTGATGAAGGCAATTTAGTCAACGGGTAGTTGGGTAGTTGGGGTCAGGCCTTGCGTTATTGCGTTATGTAGTTCAATCCTTGAATGAGGGGAAAAGGAGGTGATAGACTATGACAAAAACTCTTGAAATGGTTTTTCGAAATGAAAGCGGTAAAGCAGTGACTTTGCGTGTGCTTGAGCCTAAGGATAACCTGACCTTGGCAGAAGTCAGTACTGTCATGCAGGACATTATAACCAAGAATATTTTCAGCACTACAAGTGGCGATTTGGTGCAGGTCGTTGAAGCGCGTATCCGCAGCACTGATACGGCAGTATTGGCGTAAGGGGCGCGTCAGAAAGGGGGCAGTATTATGGCCCCTTTCTTCTTTTATAGTATTAAAATTTATTAGCTTTTAGCTGTCATTGCGCCGAGGTACGAGGAAGCAATCCCCTACTTGTCCAGAGATTGCGACCTTGCACTCGCAATGACAAAAAAGGACGCGCTAGCATTTTTCTTATGGCAGGAAAGGAGATGAGGGGATGGAGCAATTGTTGACCTATACGGCTAACTACGGCTTTCCCATGGTGGTCTGCGCTTATTTACTGGTGCGCATCGAGGGCAAGCTGGACCAGCTGTCGAGTAGTATCAATGATTTGACTAAAGTCATAACTGCCAAGTTATAGGGACAAACTAAAACCGGTCGCATCTCATAGGAGACGTGACCGGTTTTGCTATTGTTTATTTATTTATCTATCTGCTCTTGCAAGGCGATTGCTAGCTGGTCGCCGCAGGAGGTGGTTTTATTACCACAGGTTATGCCTTTGAGTTTTTTGATGACTTCCGCAGCAGGCATACCTTCTAGTAATGAGCTAATAGCCTGTAGGTTTCCAGGACAGCCACCTTTGAAATTTACGTTTTTCACAATGCCATCAGTGAGATCAAAATTAATTTCCTTGGAACATGTGCCTTGAGTGTTATAAGTAGTCATATAGATGAGGACTCCTTTCTCTTTTCTTTTTATAAAGATACACCAATATTTAGCTGGTGTCTAGCCCTAGTGAGCAAGTCATCATGCCATTATTTTTCATTGCCAGCAGGAATTATGCATAAAAATGCGAATATCAAGGAAATAACTAAAAGATGGATATCGGGGTAATAGATGTGGAACATTTAGAAGGAACAGTTGAAAATATAATATTCCAGAATGCCGGAAATGGTTTTGTAGTATTTAAACTTAAACCATCGAATGAGAATAGCCCTGTGGCTGTTGTGGGTAGTATGCTATCACCCTTAGTGGGCGAGCAACTGGAATTGACAGGAGAGTGGGTGGAACATGCCCGCTTTGGTCGGCAATTTAAAATTGTCAATTATAAAAAAATTGCTCCTTCTAGTGTTAAAGGTATTGAACGGTTTTTGGCATCTGGAGCCATTAAAGGCATTGGGGCCGCCATGGCGGCGCGGCTCGTCAAGCAGTTTGGCATTGATACCTTGGAAATAATTGGACAAAAATCCCACCGATTGCTGGAAGTCGAGGGAATTGGTAAGAAAAAAGCGACAGCCATTCATAAGGCCTATAGTGAACAATCAGAAATGCATGAAGTGATGTTGTTTTTAGAAATGAATGGAGTAACAGGGGCTTATGCTGGTAAGATTTTTGCTAAATATGGCTTTAGGGCTATTGAGGTTTTGCAAGGCAATCCTTATAAGTTGGCCCAAGAAGTCAGAGGAATTGGTTTTCGTACTGCCGATCAAATTGCCATGTCCCTAGGGCTAGAGCGCAATCATGATGAACGGTTGACAGCTGGTATTGATTTTGCTTTATTGCAAATATCCCAGGCTGGTCATTGTTGTGTGCCTGAGGATATTCTGGTGAAGGAAGCGGCTAAGTTATTGTTGGTTGAGGCTGGGGAAGTGGCCTTGCATGTGTCAGCACTCATCGCTGGGAATATGCTCTGTGTGGAAGATTTTCATGGCATGAATCTGATTTATCCTCGATATTTGTACTATGCGGAAAAACGGGTGGCTGAGCGGCTGTTGCTTCTTAAGGATAGAGCGAAACCAGCTCCTAATGAGGATTTTGAAGGGATTGTTGCCATATGGGAAGGTCAGTCCGGGATCACCTTGGCGGAAGCTCAGCATGAGGCTGTATTGTCATCCCTCATGCACGGCGTATTGGTATTGACAGGTGGGCCAGGGACAGGAAAGACGACAGTTGTACGGGGGATGCTGGCGGTATTAGAAGCCCAGGGTTTTAAAATACTGTTAGGAGCACCGACAGGTCGTGCGGCAAAACGGTTAAGTGAAGCGACTGATCGGGAGGCCATGACGGTACATCGCTTGCTGGAATCTACAGGTGGGGCGGAAGAAGGTGCGCCCTTGTTTATGCGCAATGAAGATCAGCCACTGGAGGCTGATGTCGTTATTATTGACGAAGTGTCCATGATGGATATTTCTTTAATGAATTCTTTATTAGAGGCTATACCTGACGGTTGCCGGGTTATTTTAGTGGGGGATGTTGATCAGCTGCCAGCTGTTGGGCCTGGATCGGTGTTAAAAGATATAATCCGCTCAGCTACAGTGCCTGTCGTGCGTTTGACAGAGGTTTTTCGTCAGGCAGGGGAAAGCATGATTGTTATGAATGCTCATCAGATTAATCGGGGTATGCTGCCTGATTTTCGTAGTATAGATTTTCAATTTGTACAAATCAATGATAGCGATGCTGTGGCCCAGGCTGTAGTCGAGCTGTGCCGTGATCAATTACCTACAGAAGGCTTTAATGTTTCCTATGATGTTCAGGTGCTCGCGCCTATGCATCGACTGGTGTGTGGCGTGGAAAATCTTAATAAATTACTGCAAGAGGCCCTCAATCCTGAGACCGATGGCAAAGCGGCTATTGTGGGCGCTAATCAGATCCTCCGAGAGGGGGACAAGATTATGCAAATGAAAAATAATTATACAAAAGGGGTTTATAACGGGGATATTGGCTTTATCACTGGGATTGATCATGGGCGGGTGGCTGTTCGCTATCCGGAACAAGATGTGATCTATGAACGGGGTGAGGTGGAAGAACTTCATTTAGCTTATGCCATGAGTGTGCACAAAAGTCAAGGTAGTGAATATCCAGTGGTGATTATGCCTCTTATTTCCGGTCATCATATTATGCTGCAGCGCAATTTGCTATATACTGCTGTTACCAGGGCTAAACAACGGGTTATACTACTGGGGAGCAAAGCTGCTCTCAATACGGCTTTGTCTAATGATCGTACCAAACGGCGCTATTCCTTGCTGGCTGAGCGGCTGGTAGGGGAAGAATTATAAATGAGCCATAAAACCCAATTTTAAACACAAAGATGCAAAGCCGCTACGCGGGCACAAAGACCACAAAGAGGATATTATAAATAAAAGATTAAAAAATCCCTTTGTGTTTAACATGGGTTTACCCTCTGCGTTCACTGCGCCTTTGCGGTTCAAAAAACCTCGTTAGCATTTTTCTAAAAAGAGGTGATATTGTGTTTGGTAACTACTGGACTGCTTTCCTCGACATTATCTATCCCCCCAAATGCCCAGCCTGTAAAACCTCAGTTAGCGCCCAGGGGGCTTGGTGCCAAGCTTGTCTAGCTAAGATCTTGTCTGTGCGGCAGATTAATATGGCAGAGCATCACCTCACAGCTCTTGATTCTTGCAGAGTGGTATGTGAATATACAGGAGGCTTAAAGCGGCTCATCCATGACATGAAGTTTCGTCAGCAACAGCAGTATGCCATCTATCTTCGTTGGTTAATTGAGCAAAATATTGATATAAAATATTTACCCCATATTGATTATGTCATACCAATTCCTCTGCATGCAGCGCGTTTAAAAGAACGGGGCTATAATCAGGCGGAGGCTATTTTTAAGGACTGGGCACTGGCAGGGAAAATGCCCTGGATAGAAGATGTTTTAGAGCGGACTCGGCATACGATTCCCCAATGGGAACTCAATATTATGGAACGCAAACAAAATATAAAAGGTGCTTTTCTAATTGGCCGACCGGAAATGGTGAAAAACAAACATATCATGGTTGTAGATGATATCATTACAACAGGTATCACTCTTGATGAATGTGCCAAAGTTATAAAAAAAGCTGGGGCAGCCAGCGTCCATGGGCTGGCAGTGGCAAGTGGGGCACGCTAAAAAAAAGTAAATACCAGATATTAATTATTGAAGAATATTGGTATAATGAAGCATAGATATAGAATGTACTAAAGATTTCGTGTCATATCTCGCAATGACAGTGAAAATAAGGGGGATAGAGTATGGGGCTGAGGAATTGTTTAGAATGTGGCAAACTATGTATGGAAAATCCTAGTAAGCTATGTCCGGAGTGTTATGCAGAAGAAGAGAGACACGAGTATACCATTAGTGAATATTTGCGAAAAACAGGTAAAGCAACTATTGAAGAAATACATAGGGATACTGGTGTTAAGGAAAAAATAATAATGCGGATGCTCAGAAGTGGCCGGTTGTTTAGTGATGGCCTGATTGGCTATCCTTGTGAAATGTGTCGCCAGCCTATCTATGAAGGGCGTTTGTGTTCAGATTGTAGCAGTGGATTGGCAAAAAAAATTCAAAGATCGAACGAAGATAGAGAACTGGAGAGGCATGCTGAATATCAACGAACTGGACTGAGAATGTATACTAAGGATGAACCTAAAAAATAAATATCATTTTTTTTATGGCAGGGATTAATGTCCCGGCCATTTTTGTCGATAATAATAATAGAGATATTTAACGTGCAAATTGTGAGGTGGGAGTATTATGATTATTTCAGGCAAACCTATTCAAAATATTGCCAAGGTATATGGAGAACAGAACCAAGTAAGGTCAAGTGGCAAAAGTGGTAAAACCTCAGTGAGCCAGGGGAAGGATGAAGTTATTTTATCCTCAGGAGCCCAGGAATTCAGTCAAGTTTTTAATGCGATTAAAGGGGTATCGGACGTAAGACCTGATAAAGTCCAGGAATTTTCTGAGGAAATTGATGCCGGTACGTATCAAGTGAATTCTAGTGGTGTGGCCGAAAAAATGCTTGGAATCTACACTGGCAGATGACTTGCATTAGAGGAGAGGGAACATGAAAGACAGATGGGAAGAGTTACTTGCCGTGCTGAGCAAAATGCTCAGCATATATCAAGCTATTTTAACACTAAGTAAGAAAAAACATGACATCTTGGTGGCCGCCAAACCTCATGAGCTAGAAATAGTGACGAAACAGGAAGAACTGTTGATTGTGCAGATTGGTAAACTAGAAGACCTACGGGGAAAAATCATGGACGAAATGATGGCTGCTCATGGTATGAAAGACGGTGAGGTTTCCCTTGCTGAACTTAAGAAAATAGCCCCCCCTGCTGTTGTTGAGCAGATCGAATATTATGGCAAAGAATTTGGCAGCATTATGACAGAGATGGTGCCTATTAATAAACTAAATACTGAACTAATTAAACAAGCGTTAGGCTTTATTAATTATAATATTAATCTTCTCTCCCAAACTGCAGTGGGGACTACCTATGCCGCTAAAGGGCAAACAACCCAGGAGCCACCCAAGAGAACAGCATTTGATGCGAGAGTATAAGGAAGGGATAAGATGAGTTCTACTTTTGGTGGTTTAAATATAGTAGGGCGTGGTTTAACAGCCCAGCAAGTGTCTCTAGAGACTGTGGGACATAATATTGCCAATGGGAATACGGTAGGATATTCAAGGCAAAGCGTTAATTTGGTAACAACGAATCCCCAGTCTGGTTTTGGTGCTAATGGTACTTATCAGACAGGGACAGGCGTTAATATATCATCAATTACACGGGCTAGGGATACTTTTGTCGATAAGCAGATGTGGAAAGAGTCGTCGTCCCTGGGCTATGGGCAGACGATGGAATACTCCCTGGGTAAAATCGAAGGTGTATTCCAAGAACCATCTGATACGGGCGTGCAAACAGTACTCAATCAATTTTGGACGTCCCTGCAAACCCTATCTACAAATGCCTCAGATGAGGGAACGCGCACGACAGTTCGGCAGCGTGGCGTGGAAGTTGTGAATGCCATTCAACATGCAGGTCAGCAATTACAAGATTTGGTGACAGATATAAACTCCACCCTGGAGATTAAAGTGGATGATATCAATCAGATTACCAATGAAATCAGTGGACTCAACCGCCAAATCGTCAATGTGGAAACAGGGGGGACAGATCACGCTAATGACCTCAGAGACAGACGGGACACCCTTGTTGATCAATTGTCGAAGATGGTGAACATTGTAGTATCAGAAGATAAAACTGGCAGTTACAATATTCAAACCTCGGGCATACCATTAGTAATCGATAGCACGTCTCAAAAATTGACCACAGTTTCTACTACAGATCCTACTTACGGATATGCGATAGAAAATGTGGTAGCTGTTGGTAGTACCCAAAGCATCAATTTTACAAATGGAGAAGTGAAAGGACTGCTTGATGGTCGTGATTCTAAGCAAGCTGGCGTAAGAGGGTATTTAGATCAATTAAATACTGTGAGTCAGTTTTTGCTGCAAGATTTCAATGATGTTCACAAAGCAGGCTTTGGGACAGATAATATTAGTGGCAGGAATTTTTTTGGAGCAGATGGTACTGACTATACAACATGGACTCCGTCAGATGGAGAAAGCTGGATTAGTGAATTGAAAGTCAACTCTCTAATCACAGATCCCGTTAATGGCCTTTCTAAAATTGCTGCGAAAACCCTCAGTACCCAAGGACGTGCGAGTGGTGATAACGCCGTACTCCTGGGTAATAGGCTCAAAACAGATATAAGACCTATACTGGGCGATGCCTCACTTGATAGCTATTATTCATCGCTGATCGCCACCCTTGGTGTTCAGTCCCAAGATATCCAGCGCCAAACAGATAATCAACAAACACTGATTGATCAAATTACCAATTGGCGGGAGTCTACAGCAGGAGTGAATATGGATGAAGAAATGACGAATATGATTAAGTTCCAAAAAGGCTACAATGCGGCAGCCAGAGTGATGACGACTATGGATGAGATGCTAGATAAACTGATTAATAGTACCGGTACTGTCGGTAGATAGGAGGCAAAATTATATGCGTATAACAAATAATACAATGACCTATAATTTTCTAAATGGACTTAACAAATCCTTAGACCGGGAATATAAGCTCCAAGAACAGCTGTCAGATGGGCAGATTATTCACCGCCCTTCTGATGATCCTACCAAGGTGGTGCGTAGTTTGCGCTTTAATACCAGCCTTACCTTAAACACGCAGTACATTCAAAATGCCCAGGATGCTCAGTCTTGGATGCAGACAACAGATGGTGCTATGTCAGATTTCAGCTCAATTATGATCAGTATTAAAGAAAAAGTTGTCCAAGCCAGTAATGGTTCAAATTCTCAAGAGGCGGTACAGACCATTGCAGATGATATTGATGGTATGATTAATCAGGTTATTAACATTGGAAATACCAAGATCGGCGATCGTTATATTTTTGCCGGCCAACAAGATAAGAGTACGCCATTTACCCGTACTGGAGACACTATTACTTATAATGGTGATACCAATAAAATTTCTATGCCTATTCAACCAGGTGTAGTCAGTCCAGATCAAGATAGTGTCAACCTGACAGGTGAGGACGTCTTCGGGGCGAATATGTCAATATTGAACAACCTGATTGCCATTAAGCAACATTTGCAGTCCGGGACGAAGGCTGATCAAACATGGTTGTCAGAGACAGGCCTTTCCACTCTTGATACTGATCATTCACAGATACTCAAGGCTCAAACTCAGATAGGATCTCGCATGTCCATGTACGATATGGCTAAGAATATGCTGGATGCTCAGAATACGACGATTACACAAGATTTAGCCAGTAACAGCGATCTGGATATTCCGAAAGCCGTCACGGATTTAAAGACTAACGAGAATGTTTACAAAACAGCACTTCAAGCTGGTGCCAAGATTATGCAGTTATCCCTGGCGGATTTCCTAAACTAAGATGAATGTGGAGGTATTATGATCATACAATCCTCACGCTTCGGCGAACTGGACATTACCGCAACAGATATTATCAACTTTCCTCATGGTATTCCAGGTTTTCCTAATGAAAAAGCTTTCGTCGCTATCGTCAGTGATCCAGACAGCCCCTTTTCTTTTTTACAGTCAACAACAGAAGCCAATTTGACTTTCTTACTTGCTGATCCCTTTACCTTTTTTAAAGACTATGAATTTGAGTTAGATGATGAAGTGGCTCGAGAACTTGGTGTATCACCAGAAAAACCTCCCCAGGTTTTTATCATTGCCACTGTGAAAGAAAAATTGGAAGATATGACAGCAAACCTCTTGGCTCCTGTAGTGATTAACAGCCATGAGAGAATTGGCAGGCAAATTATTTTGGACAAGTCAGGTTATAAGACTCGTCATCGTCTTTTTCCTAACGGCTTGCCTGAGCAGTCTGCCCAAGGGGGGAGATAGTCATGTTAGCACTGACTCGCAAACCTGGCGAGCGAATTGTCATTGGTGACAACATTGTGGTGACAGTGGTAGACATCAAAGGCGAAAATATTCGCTTAGCCATTGATGCTCCTAGGGAGATTAAGATCTACCGTGGTGAGATTTATGATGATATTGTAGTAGAGAATAAGCAAGCCGCTGTTCCCCTGAATATGTCAGAGATGGATATTCTGAAAGTACTGCATCTAAAGAAGTAAGGAGCATCTGTTCCTTACTTCTTTATTTCTATTCCCCAAAGTATAAGCTTTACGAACCGCAGAGGCGGGGAAGACACAGAGGGGTTGTAATAACAATCTTTTCTCGGTATTCTCTGCGCCTCTACGGTTTTAAAAATCATCTCTAGAATAATGTAGTTACTATATTTCTGTCATTGCGACGAGGTATGAGGAAGCAATCCCTTACTTGGTCAGAGATTGCTTCGCTACACTCGCAATGACAAAAAAGGACGCGCTAGGTTTTTTCTTATTCAGTGACTTAAAACAAAAAATGTTGAAAAAATTTGTCGTAATTTATTAAGATTTCCTTAAGTAATTGTACAACCCTAACGATATATAGGTATAAGGTCAAGCAACTAGTATTCTCCCACCAAGCCGGCGGTCGGGAGAGAGTGGCTGTAGACCGAATAAAATAAACTGGGCAAGGATGCCTGGTATAAAAATCAAGGAGGAATTTTATCATGATTATCAATCACAATATGGCATCGGTGAACACATTACGTCAAATGGGTGTCAATGAAGGTAACTCTTCTAAATCCTTACAAAAATTATCTTCAGGTCTGCGGATCAACAATGCAGCTGATGATGCTGCTGGTCTTGCCATTTCCGAAAAAATGCGCGGTCAGATCCGTGGTCTAGATCAAGCATCTCGTAACTCCCAAGATGGTATTTCCATGATTCAGACAGCTGAAGGTTCCCTGAATGAAACACATAGCATTCTGCAAAGAATGAAAGAACTTGCTACTCAATCTGCGAACGATACCAATACTACTTCCGACCGTAGCGAGATTCAGAAGGAAATGAATCAGCTGACATCTGAGATTAACCGTATCGGTAACACGACAGAGTTCAATACGCAAAAACTGTTAAAAGGAAAAGATTTGCCAGTAACCACTACTACAGCGGCAACTACCACCTTGTCCGCAGGCGAAGCTGGCGTTACTCAAGGCGTTTTATCCAACTTTGCAGTGAATGCTAATAGTATCGTTGGTTCTGCATCTAGTACAACAGTTCAAGCTTCTTCAAGTGCTACAACGGGTAAAGCAAGTGCTATTACACAAACTACTGCCAGCACGAAGGCGATCAAATCAGCGGTTACTTTGACAAACGGAATTACATTCCAAGCAAATACAACTGATCCTACTGCAGATGCTACACTAAATACCCAAAAAATTGAAATTAAGCAAGCTACAGGTGCAAGTCAAACAAATGGCCTTTCATATGATTCAGTTGCTGATAAATTTACCTTTACCATTGGTAC
>JAGFZX010000019.1 GCA_017889585.1 Bacillota bacterium | reverse complement strand
CCATCTCCTGAACTTGTCAAAGCTTTGATTCTGACATCTTTTTTCATTGTGATTACGTTCATTGACTACGATCACCAGCTTATTTTGGACAAAGTCTTGCTATGGCTGTCTGGGGCTGGTGTTGTTATAAATTTATGGATTGGTAGTGTTGCTCCTCTTAATATGCTCATTGCTGGATTCATTGGTGGGGGACTCCTTCTCATCATTGCCCTGGTCAGTGGTGGTGGCATGGGCGGTGGCGATATTAAATTCGCTGCAGCCCTGGGCCTGTGCTTTGGTTGGCAATATTTATTAATCACACTGCTGCTATCCTTTGTTTTTGGCGGTATTGGAGGAGTATTGCTATTAGTTTTTAAAATTAAAAGCCGTAAAGATTTCATTCCTTTTGGCCCATTTATTGCTCTGGCCGCGTTGATTACTGTATTATATGGAAATAATATGATCACCTGGTATATGGGGAATTTATTATGAGGTGATCATATGAGACAACAGGGCGTAACTTTGCTTGAATTGGTGATTTGTATTGGGGTATTTGGTATTATTGCCAGCACAGCCATACCAAAGTTAGGTCAGTCGTTGGCGAGGCAGGAGCTTGATGGTGCCAGCCAGCAATTGGCGGCCGATATTCGCTGGCTGCAGCAAGTATCCATTAATTTGGGTAGTGGAACAACATCATATATCATGAAGTTAAACTGTAGTGAGCCCTATGGTTATGATGTTACAAACCAGACTCAGGTCATCAAAAAAGTCACCTTTCCATCATCTGTTATGTTGTCTAGTTCGTCTTCTATTATTTTTGGTCTGTCAGGAGCACCTCTTATAGGGCAGACTGTTATGCTCAAGAGTATCAAACTGAATACTAAGAAATATGTTATTCTCGCACCAGTTACCGGACGAGTGCGTATTAGCGATTTTGCGCCTTGGCAGGCTGAGGAGTAGACAATGAGCAGAAACGTTGTTGTCTACTGGCTCAAGACCAATAAAGGATTTATTTTAGCTGAAGTTCTGTTGGCTATTTTTATTATCAGTATCGCGTTAGTAGCAATTTCCGGGATGTTTACACAGGCTATTCAGGCTAACCTTATGGCTAAAGATTATACGGTAGCAGCTAATTTGGCACAAAAACAGTTGGAATTATTAAAAAGCCATCCTCCTGAATATTGGGCTGGCCTTACACTACCTTGCACTATACCATGGAGTGATACTATACAGTTACCACCGCCAAGGTATATACTAATAACAAATGCTAGCATCTCTGATGCCGATGATTCGCTAGTTGAGGTAACTGTTGTGGTTTCCTGGCAGGAGAAAGGTAGAGAATGTAATCTGCAATTTGTTACTTTGTATAGCGCATTATGAGAAAATACATTGCATCAGAGCGGGGAGTTACCCTGCTAGAATTAATGATTGGCATGACCGTGACAGTAATATTACTATCAGGGATGTTAAGTTTATTTGGAGCTTCTTTAGCCATCTGGACAGTGGAAAAAAGCCGGACCATTATGCAGCAAACAGCCCGTTTGACCGTTGATAAGATAATGAGAGAAATACGTTATGGGAAAGAACTTAGTCTTAATAATACACACTCCCTGCGGGTTACCAAACTAAGTGGCGAAATCAACACGTTTCAGTTAGGTGAAGGGCTTCATGGGAGCACACTGTATATAATTATTGACAAGACAAAGGTAATACCTGCTGGTGGTTATTCTACTAATCCCATTACGGAAAATGTTGTGACAAACTTACTGTTTATCCCATATCCTGAAATGTCCAATATCCAGGCAATCGGCATAACCCTAGAGGTAACTGATCCGAGTACAGGTCAAAAGCAGACGATCCATACTGCCGGTTTCCCGTGGAATAGGCGCTAAATGGGTAATCAAAGAGGTTCAGCAGCACTATTGGCACTTATTATGATGATGTTACTCGGTTCAATGGGAGCCACACTACTTATGCTTAGTAAGACAGATGTTCAAATCGCGACCAATCATCGAGATGGAATAGCGGCACAATATTTAGCGGAAGCTGGCATACGTTATGCCGCTCACAAATTAAAAACCGATCATGAATTTGTAAGTCAAACTGAGATTGCAAAGAATATAACTACATCAGACTTTCTTGGGGCGATACCAACTGGTGGCCGTTATACTGTGCAAACAGGTCCGGACCCGGAGCATAATAATACAAAGACACGACTGATTACAGCAACAGGGATAGTCAATCAGGCAAAAAGACAAGTTGTTGCCCACATAACCCTGGCAGAAACCACAGGTGAGTATCATCCACTGATGATTATTTGGAATTATTAGGGAGAGTGAATGCATTTGGAGCTTAAAAATTATATGGAAGAATTAGTGTTGCAAAAAATTGATGCTGTGATGGCTGCTAATCGTGATGTGTGTGGTTGTGGGCAATGTCGCCATGATATTGCTGCTATGGCCCTTACTATTTTACCTGCCCGTTATGTGGTAACCCCTAGAGGCGAAACATATACCAGAATTAAAGCCCTCGAACAACAGTTTGCTGTTGATATCATTAGGGCGCTTACAGAAAGCATTGAAATCGTAAAAAAACATCCCCATCATGAAAAATAGGTGAGCAGTGTGTGGAAAAAAATTAAAAATTTTTTATTAAAAAAATCATCTGATTTAATTGGTATTGACATTGGAACAGGGAGCATCAAGCTTGTTGAGATAACTTGGCAACAAGGTCAGCCTGTATTAAAAAACTTTGCCATTAAAGATTTGCCAGACAATACTATTGAAGATGGACGTATTATCGACAGCCAGCAATTGACTCAGTCCCTCAGTCAACTGCTATCTACAACTCAGACTTCTACGAAGAATACTGTTGTGGCAGTAGGTGGAAGGGTCATGTTTGCTCGTGAAGTGATTTTCCCTGCTATGACTATGGAAGAATTGGGGGTCGCTATCAAATGGGATTTGGAAAAGTATATACCATATGCTCCTAACAGCTATTATTTTGATTACTCCATTGTTGGAAAGGGCAATACTGAAACAGAAATAAAAGTACTATTAGTCGCAGCACCTATCGAGAATATTACTAACATTATCAATATTATGAAGAGTGTGGGGCTCAAACTAGTCGCCGTGGATGTTGAACCACTGGCTTTATATCGAATTTTTGCTGATGCAGAAAAAACCATGTTAATTGATATTGGTGCATTACAATCACAAGTCACCGTGTTTCAGAATGGCAGTCCAGCAGTCATTCGTAATATTCCCATTGGTGGACAGAATTTTACTAATGTCATTATGAAAACCATGGCGGTTGATATTAATGTCGCTGAACAGATTAAAAAACAACAACTGATTTTATTAAGAGAAGATGTAGACGAGTATCGTGAGGCAAAACAACAGTTGGAATTGCTTGTAGACGATTTTGCTAGCGATATACGCCGGACTGCTGAATATTTTCAGCAACAAAATAGAGCTGTTATGATTAATAAAGTCTTTATTACGGGCGGCGGAGCTAAGCTAGGCAATTTGGTAGAGTATTTAGCGTTGCAGTTAGATATGTCAGCTGTCATGCATGACCCATTAATTAAGCTTAAAATTCCAGCTTCCTTTGATAGAACACACTTATCGCAAGTTGCGCCAGAGTTAAGTACGGCAATTGGCCTAGCTCTACGCGGAGGTGATTTATGATTCGAATTAATCTCTTACCACCTGCCGAACGTCCCTCTAAATGGCCGGTTAATCGATTACTACTGCTAACAGGCTTTCTGATCATTATGATCGTTAGTAGTATGTATAGTTATAGTCTGTATCAAGTGTGGAGTATTGAGAGGCAGCTACAAAATACTCGTAATCAGTACCAATTATTGCAGCCAACTCGTTTGATCATGGCAAGTGCCAAGAACAAACAGCAACAATTTGATAAGAAAAATAATATCTTGGCAGTGTTAACAAAAGAGCGTCGATCATGGTATGGTATTATACAGCATCTTACTTCTGTCACTTCGCCCCAGATTTCCTTTACTGAGATTGTCAAATCTGACAAAGGCACGATCCAAATTAAGGGGTGGGCAGCAACATATCCAGTTGTAGCCGAATTTATGCAAACAATGGAAAGTGATCAATTTTTCATTGAACCTGTGTTGACTCATGTTGAAAAGGATACTGTCACGCAGACTGCTAAATTTGAAATAGTGGTAAAACCTAGGGGGATATGATCATGAACTTTGTTTCCTGGGATAAATTACAGGTTAAGCATAAAGTCAGTTTGTTTGGGATTGGAACAGTTGTTATTACTTATTTGGCATATATTTTTTTATTGTTACCAGAGTGGACGCGCATCGACGAATTAACATCTCAATACAACACCGAACTGCAGCAGGTGAAAGTCATTGAAACTTTTGCTTTAGCTCATCCGACTCCAGAGCAACATTTACTTGAATTAGATGGTAAAATAATGAAGGTAGACCAGATGTTACCTGATAGCCCGGAGATTAGCAGTTTTCTAATACAAGTGGAGCAATTATCTCAGGAATGTGGTGTACGGCTTAGCTATCTTAAGCCTACCAAAACCGTAAACAAAGAGGGATATCGGGAAATTGAGGTTGAATTTTTAATTAATGGCAGTTTTCCGCAAATTATGAATTTTTTAAGTAAAACTGAGAATGGATCCCGATATATAAGTATTACCAATATTGCCATGCAATTAGGCAAAAATGGCTTAGATAGCAAATTGTCGGCGAAAATTTACAGTTATGGTGTGTCTGCAGCACTAACGCCTACAAATAATAAAGTTTCAGATACTAAAAAATAGCAAAAAATTCCTTTAGAAATTTTTAATAATATAGTAAAATATTTCATAGTGGGTTCTAAGTAATTGTACAAGCGGTGATGTTATTAATAACCTCACCGCTTGTATCGTTATATTTTATATTTTAGAGATGATCTGATGTAAATGAGGTGAATGTATGCTTCAGTTTATTATTGCCAATGACAGTATTGCAGATGCTATCATAGCTATTGATTATTATCGGCTAAATATTTGTAGGCAGTAGCTATGAAAAATATTGTATTGATAGGATTTATGGGTACGGGAAAAACAACGATTGGCAGGCTGCTGGCCAGTCGCTTAGGACGCCCCTTTGTTGACTGTGATAAAAAAGTCGAATATGAAATCGGCATGACAATTCGTGAAATATTTGAACGTTATGGCGAAGCATATTTTCGTGAAAAAGAAAAAGATATGATTGCTAAATTGTCTCGCTATAATAATGCTGTGATTGCTACTGGCGGTGGTGTAGTGCTGTCAAATGAAAATATGAGACGTTTGAAAAGAAATGGGGTTATCATTACTCTGACAGCCTCAGTTGAGACTATTTTAGAGCGTACAGGCAGGCGTAATACTAGACCATTGTTATTAAATATTTTTGATCGTGAACAAATTGTCAATAGGTTACTCAGTGAGCGAGGGGAATTGTATCAGAAAGCTGATTTTAGTATTGATACCAATAGTAATTCACCACAGCATGTTGTTACTGAAATTATGATTTTTTTACGCCAAGCAGGCTATTTGCGTGGTCGGGGTTAATTTTATAATTGACAGGAAAATTAAAATTAATGTCGAATTTTAGTATTAATGTTATATTTGGCGGAGGGGAATAAGATTGAATACAAAAAAGAAAAAACTAATTTTTACTACAGGTTTTGTCGTACTTGTACTACTGGGGATTATCTCCTATCGAATGTATGCTAATATTACTGCTAATAAAGAACGTGCGGCTAAGGTATCGCAAGGACGTGGGGTAGCGGTTGAAATAGCAGAAGTCGGTAGGCGAGATATTAGTCCGCTGTTAACATTATCGGCTAATCTTGAACCATTATGGAATGCTGACATTTCTGCTAAAGTTGATGGCAGAATTGATCGATTATTTGTTGATGAAGGAGATATAGTAAGTAGTGGCATGGTCATTGGTGTATTAGACACTAATGAATTGGCAGCACAAGTGATACAAGCTGATGGTACATTGCTCTCTAACCAGGCAAGTTTGGAGCAAGCTATTGCTGATTTAAAGCGTACTGAGGCCTTGGCACTGGAAGGAGCTATATCTATGCAATCTTTGGATGCTGCTCGAACCAAGAGGGATTCAGCGATCGGTCAAGTCCGTTCGGCTCAAGGTAATCTTTCATTGTTGCAAGCCAAATTGGAAAACGCGAGCATCATTGCACCAAGAAATGGCATTGTATTGAAACGTTATTTGCAAGCAGGTTCCTATACTAAAGCAGGAGCGCAGATTGTTAGTATTGCTGATGTCTCATCACTACTCGCTAAAGCAACAGTTGCTGAATCAGAGCTTCGTGAAATAGTAGTCGGCTCCCAAGTTAAAATTAAGGTAAATGCCCTTCAAGATAAAGAATTTATTGGCAACGTAACGCGTATTTCGCCTACAGCAACTTTGCCTGCCCGGACTTTTACAGCAGAAATTACCATTCCTAATCTTGATGGATTATTAAAACCAGGTATGTTTGGTAAACTCATTGTACCGGGTTTAGTACATACTAATGCGTTAGTTGTGCCTGAAAGCTCACTAGTCATGAGAGGCGATCAAAAGACTGTATATATTGTTACAAGTGAGAATAAAGTGCAGCAACGTATGTTGAAACTGGGATATGTCGGCGATGGATGGGCTGAAGTTCTTGAAGGCTTACAAGATGGTGAACGGATTGTCGTGGCAGGTCAGAATAAGCTAAAAGATGGTTCTAGTATCAATGTTCCTGGTGGTAAAGAAGGTGGCAATTAGATGATCGATACGTTTATTAAACGCCCTGTATTTACTACTATGCTTGTTATGCTTTTGGTGGTATTTGGCATGGGTGCATACCCAACTCTTGGTATTGATCTTAATCCTGATGTCGAATTCCCTATTGTTACTGCAACTATTACCTATACGGGTGCTTCACCAGAAGAAATGGAAAGTTTGATTACCAAACCAGTTGAGGATGCGGTTAGTTCAGTGTCAGGTATCAAATCATTGTCATCTGTTTCTCGGGCTGGTGTGTCACAAATTACATTAGAATTTGAGTTTGGCACCAATCCAAAACTTGCAGCCAATGAGGTGCGCGAAAAAGTAGCCGGTGTCCGCAAAAGGTTACCTGATGAGATTGATGAACCAGTAGTACAACGTTTTGATATTACCGCACAATCTATTCTCTATTTCAGTCTGGCATCAGACTCTCGCAGCCGTGGTGAAATTCGTAAATTGGCCATTGATGTTGTAAAAGATGAATTGCAGCGTTTAGATGGAGTTGCCGAAGTGAATGTCTTTGGTGCCACTGATCGGGAAATTCATATTTATATCGATCCCAAAAAAATAGAATCTTATAAAATAACATTTCAGCAAATTTTGGATACGGTAAATGCCAATAACTTAAATACTCCTGGCGGGCAGGTCAATGAAAAAGGCACTGAATTAACGGTGCGTACAATGGGTCAATATAAATCCATTGACGATATTAAAAATGTCATTGTGGCAAACCAAGACGGCCGTCTTATTAAGTTAGGCGATGTGGTAAATGTTGTGGATGGTTGGGGCGAAGAACGTGTTTATGCTAGCACCAATGGTACGCCTAGTGTGATTATTTCGATTCAGAAACAATCGGGAACTAATACGGTGGATGTGGCTGAACGAGTAAAAAAAGCCATGGAAACAATGCAGAAAAATGTACTGCCATCAGATATAAAAACATTTATTGTTCGGGATAGTTCTGTTTATATTCGCAATAGTGTAGAAGATGTGATGATGTCCTTAGTGTTTGGTGGATTTCTAGCAGTTATCATTACCTTTCTATTTTTGCAAAATACCCGCGCCACAATTATTGGGGCCATTGCTTTACCTACTTCCATTATATCCACATTTTTTGCTATGAAAGCAATGGGTTTTACTCTTAATAATATGTCACTGATGGGGCTTAGTTTGGCTGTAGGTATCTTGATTGATGATGCTATTGTCGTTATTGAAAATATTTTTAGACATATGGAACATGGTGAATCTCCCATGGAAGCTGCCAGAAAAGGTACTGGTGAAATTTCCTTGGCAGTAGTAGCGACCACATTGTCGATTTTAGCTGTATTTGTGCCTGTGGGTAATATGGGTGAAATTATTGGTCAATTTTTTAAGCAATTTGGTATAACAGTTGCTTTCGCTGTTGCTTTTTCCTTATTTGTTGCCTTAAGCTTAACACCTACTTTGTCTGCATATTGGTTACGAACTCATCATGGTGAACCAGAAAAATTAACAGGACGTTGGCGCTGGCTGCAAAAAATTCTTGATGGATGGGAAAATGGTTTTTTAGCCTTACGAGATATTTATCGGCAAGTACTAGAGTGGGCCCTCCTCCGACCTAAAAAATTAGTAGCGATTGCTCTCGTATCCTTAGTTGTTAATGGGATGTTATTACCCTTCATTGGTGTTGAATTTCAACCTACTTACGACTCGGGAGAGTTTAATGTAATGCTTACCGCGTCATCTGGAACATCTATGGAAAAAATGAAAGAGCTGGTAGAGCCAATTGAACAAGAAATACTTGCCCTTCCTGAACTTGAATCGTCCTTTGTCATCATCGGTGCTAACAGGCAGTTAAATAAAGTTAATATTGGTGTAAGGCTAATTGATTCGGATAAGCGTACACGCTCAATGTCTCAAATTATGGATGAATTCAGAGTGAAGTTTCGTAGTGTGAAAAATTTAAAAGTTGCTGTGCAAGCCAATCAAGGTATGGGGCGCGGTGATTCTAGGCCCGTACAGGTCGGTCTCAGGGGATCTGACCTGGAAGTTTTGAACCAATCTGCCTATGAATTAGCAGAAGCGATTAAGAAAATCCCAGGGACGGCTGATGTAGATATTTCTAGTGACCAATCAGAACCAGAAATACAGATTAAGTTAGATACTCTTCGGGCTACTGCTTCAGGCATTGATCCTACAATTGCTGGCAATGTGATTCAAATGGCATTTTTAGGATTAACAACTAAAAACGCGTATACGATTGGTGATAGTGATTATAATATTCGTGTACAACTTAACGATAATGATCGTTTAAATCTCAATAGTGTGGCTAATTTACAAATATCGTCTAAGACGGGTAACTTTGTCCGTCTTGGCGATATTGCTGAGGTTAAATTATCATCAGGTCCAACACAAATTGATCGTGAATCTCGTCAGCGGCAGGTAATTGTTTATGCCAATACTGTAGGTGCCTCTACCGGTGAAGTGCTTAACAATATTAAAGAGATTATGCCAACGCTAAATTTGCCATTAGGCTATACATATAAGTTTGTTGGCCAGGCTCAAGCCATGCAAGATTCCTTTAAAGAAATTAGCAAAGCATTAATTCTGGCTATCGTGCTGATCTATATGGTGCTCGCAGCAGAATTTGAAAGTTTTGTTCATCCATTCACGATTATGCTGTCTTTACCATTTTCCATGGTTGGTGCTCTCTTGGGACTGATCGTTTCAGGTAAAACCATCAATATGATGTCCTTAATCGGGATTATTATGTTAATGGGTCTGGTTACTAAAAATGCTATTTTGCTTTTGGATAATGCAATCCAATTACGCAAACAAGGACTGCCGATTAAGGAAGCACTAGTTGAGGCCGGTGCTTTGAGATTGCGGCCGATTTTGATGACAACTATGGCCATGATTTTTGGTATGATGCCAATAGCCCTAGGCATAGGTGCTGGGGCGGAGCTGCGTTCGTCAATGGGGGTAGTGCTCATTGGTGGCTTGATAACCTCTACATTTTTGACTTTAGTTGTTGTACCCTTAGTCTATTTGCTAATTGATCAAATGCAACAATCTTTTAAAAGTCGCAAAGCAGAGAAAACTTTTGATTTAAACTAGCAGGAACAGTGAATTTTATATAGAATTATGTATAAACAATGTAATAAAGGTGTTTATTGCCATAAGAAATTACTTGGCTTGTGCCAAGTACTAAAACGTAGGCAGAAGCATTAGTCGTTCTTACTTGGAATCGGAAAGTGTTATCCTTTCTGATTCCTCCAAAATTAGCGGTACCCCGTATGGGAGGTTATGACGATTAAGCCTATATTGTTAAATGAGATTAGTGAAGGTATGATTTTAGCACAAGATGTTGTTGATAAGTATGGTAGACTCTTAATAGCATCAGGGATACCGTTAAAACAAGAAATATTAAACTTGCTGGAAAAACATGAAATTGTTTCTGTATTTATACGTGACCACAAATCTATGAATTTCCAGATTGAGAGTACTCAAGATGTTGCTAGTATGGAGATCCGCCTGAAATTAATCTCTAGTGTAAAAGAAGCTTTTTCTAAATCTAATGGGTTAACTGATCACCTAGCAGAACTGCAATATTATATAGAAGATGTGGTACATACTTTAATAAAACGCAAAAATGTATTACTGTATTTACAAGATATTGATTATGCAAGCGATTATTTATTTATGCACAGTGTTAACGTAGGGTTATTTTCCATTGTTATCGGTATCGCTATGAATTTGCCTCTTGATGAATTATGTTTGCTCGGTATGGGGGGGGTATTACACGATTTCGGTAAAACAAGAATTTCAACCACAATTCTTGATAAGCAAGGCAAGTTAACTCTTGCGGAGTTTAATGAAATCAAAGAACATGCCACTGTTGGATATAAAATGCTAAAAACCGATACGCAACTGGATTATCGCATTATGTTCATGGCACTACAGCATCATGAACGGTGTAATGGAAGTGGTTATCCATGGGGTATTTCAAAAGATAAAATACATCATTTAGCACGTATTGTTGCTGTAGCAGATGTTTATGATGCCCTGACTACGGATCGAGTTTATCGCTCCCGCCTTACGACCTTTGCTGCTATGCAAATGATAAACGAGGGAAATAGAATTCATTTTGATCCTCTCGTTATTGAAGCATTTAATAAGGTTGCTATACCCTATCATATTGGCAGTAGTGTTACACTTAATCATGGGATCGATGGAAAAGTAATAGGACTTAATAGTATTAATTTGTTAAGGCCGTTAATTTCTACAGATCAAGGTATGGTTAACTTATTACATGAATCTGATATTAGTATTACAGCTACAAAATAGTAAAGAAAACTTGGCATAAGGCCAAGTTTTCTTTACTATTTTGTAGCTTGATGTAAACATAAATTATTAAGGCTGAATACTATATAGTAGAGCATGGTTATGAGGAGGTGAGTTATGTTATGGTGGAATTACAAAACTTCCACCTCGCAACATTTCGGGGTATTGAATTTAACAAGGTATTGATTTTAATGGAGTTACAGAATAATTATATAAGTCAATTATATAAACGCGTAGATTCGTTGGGTTTTGATTTTAATGTGTCTAGCAATTTAGAGTTCAAAGAATTTATGACACATTTTAATTTATTTATACAAAATCATGCCCGTAGTGAAGGGTTTAGCAATGCTATGGAAACAATACAGGTCTATAATTATACTTTGTTGGATAAACTGTTGAATAGTAATGTACTGGTTGCTGCTGAAGAACTAGAAATAGCAATTGTATATTTAGAAATGCTGGTTACTCAATCTCAAACAAGAACCAATCCCCAAGTTGTATTGTTAAATCAAAATATTAGTATTTTAGAAGAAACTCAATTGAAAATAATAGAGTTTTTAGAAGGTTTATTACTACTTTTTCGCCAAACTCACCTAGAAAATTAATAAATTAAAAGGATTTTTAGTCAATTTAGTGAAATATGTACATATATGTTATAAAGACATATTTTCTATGCAGAAATTATGTCTTTTCTTTACAGAATTAGTTAAAAGGAGACAAACTATGAATGAAATAGAAGTCAAACTAAAGCAACTAAGTCAATTACTGAGAAATTTTAATAAGGTTGTTGTGGCATTTTCTGGTGGAGTAGATAGCAGTTTCCTTGCAGCTGTCGCTAAACAGAATTTAGGTGATAGAGCCATTGCTGTGACGGCATCTTCAGATAGTTTTACAACAGACGAATTAAATGAATGTACAGAGCTTTCGAAGTTGATTGGTATTAAACATGTTGTATTATCGACGAACGAATTTGACAATCAACAGTTTATTGCCAATACTCCTGAGCGTTGTTATTTTTGTAAAAAGGAGCGGTTTACAAGTCTAGTGGAATGGGCGATGGCTAATGGATTTGATTATATAATAGATGGCTCAAATGCAGATGACAAGGCAGATTACCGCCCAGGAATGCGGGCTATAGCTGAGATTGATGCCGTGATAAGTCCACTGCTCGATGTTGGTCTTACTAAGGCTGAGATTAGGGCTATCTCGAAAGAATGGGGGTTACCCACCTGGAATAAGCCCAGTGCGGCTTGTATGGTATCACGATTAGAGTATGGCCTTAGAATTACGAAAGAAAATTTATGGCAAGTAGAGCAGGCTGAAAAGCTCATAAAGCAGTTCTGTAGTGGACAAGTACGGGTAAGGCATCATGGCAAGTTGGCGCGCATTGAAGTATCGCCCCCAAATATTCAAAATTTAACTGATACCTCTAATGCAGCCATCATTAATGATGGTTTAAAAAAAATAGGTTTTACTTTTGTTACCCTTGATTTATCAGGATATCGTACTGGTAGCATGAATGAAACGTTAGATGAGGAGCAAAAATATGGATATGGACAACCTACGTAATTTATTACAAGAATTTCATGCTAGCCGCTTATCTTTAGAGGAGACACTGAGTACTCTTAAAATGTTGCCGTATGAAGATTTGGATTTTGCAAAAATTGATCACCATCGTATGATGCGTCAAGGATTTCCCGAAGTTGTTTTTTGCCTGGGTAAAACTGTAGCACAAGTAGCAACAATTATGGAACATTTAGCAGTGCATAATAAAAACATCTTAGGGACGCGGGCCACGATGGATATGTATGTAGCTGTAAAAGCTGTTGTGCCTGATGCTGAATATATTGAAATTGCTAATCTTATTGTTGTTAAACGCGATAAGCTAGAGCCTGATGACAAGCGGGTTGTGCTCGTAATGACAGCTGGTACTAGCGATATTCCAGCAGCTGAGGAAGCTGCTGTTACAGCAGAGGTTATGGGTAATAAATTCGAACGTATCTATGATGTTGGCGTTGCTGGTATTCATCGTTTATTTGCCCATCAGCAAAGCATTCAGAAGGCTAATGTTCTTATTGTCGCTGCCGGTATGGAAGGCGCATTAGTCAGTGTCGTAGGCGGCATGGTTGATAAACCAGTTATTGCGCTGCCGACCAGCGTTGGTTATGGTGCTAATTTTGGCGGCCTGGCAGCGCTACTGAGTATGCTCAATAGTTGTGCAGCTGGAGTGTCAGTCGTCAATATTGACAATGGTTTTGGCGCAGGACGTTTAGCGAGTATAATTAATAAGATGAGGTAACATTATGAAGGCAATGCATTTAGATTGTTCTGCTAATCCTAATGGCAATAATGAAACTATGATAGTAGAAGCTAATATTGATGATCTTAATCCCCAAGTTTTTCCATATGTTATGGATAAATTATTAGCAATTGGTGTGTTTGATGTTTGGTTAACTCCCATTGTTATGAAAAAAAATCGCTCAGCTACAATGTTATCCGTATTATTAAATAGCCAATTACTTGAGCAAGTAACGACTATCTTGTTTGCGGAAACATCGACCATTGGCTTACGTCATTATGTAGTTCAAAGAACAATGGCGATAAGGGAAATTCTAAATGTAACCGTACCATGGGGGCAGGCTCGTGTTAAAATCAGTTCATATGATGCTAAAATATGCAGTATCACTCCAGAGTATGAAGATTGTAAGAGTTTAGCGATTGAAAATGATATTCCCTTAAAAGAAGTACAACAAACTGTACTAGAGTTTGCACGTATTATAGTTACAAATAATAAAGTTTCAAAATGTCCATAGGTGCTTTGAAATAAGCTGTAAGAAGAAAATATAGAGTGCAGAAATATTTGATCCGATTTTATATGAAACTAGGGGGGTAAGCAAATTTGAAAGATGTGCAGAATATATCTGATGACAGAGGTATCGCTATTCAAAATGTAGGTATTAGTGATGTACATTTACCATTTCTGATAAAAACTAAGGCCGGTTCTTTTCAGTCAGTGTTAGCCAGAATTAACCTGACGGTGGATTTGCCTAAAGAATATAAAGGCACTCATATGAGCAGGTTTATTGAGATTTTGAGTGAGTGGAGCCAAAAACCAGTCTCCAGTCGGGAAATGGAATTTATCTTGACTGATACTATTAATAAACTTGATGCTGAATACGCACAGATGGATATTAATTTTAAATATTTTATTGAAAAAGCAGCACCTGTAAGTGGGCTTACAAGCATGCTTGATGTTGATTGCCTTTTTTCTGCAAAATTAAAAAAAGGGAAGCCTTTAGATTTTACTTTAGGGGTAAATGTTCCTTTCACTTCATTATGCCCTTGTAGTAAAGAAATTTCAGCATATGGCGCTCATAATCAACGGGGGTTAATGAAGGTCAAAATCAAATATCACAGTGAAAAATTCATTTGGATTGAAGATTTAGTAACATTAATGGAAGCCCAAGCCAGTTGTCCCGTATATCCCTTACTTAAGCGGGAAGATGAAAAATATGTGACTGAATATGCCTATGAAAATGCTAAATTTGTAGAGGATGTATTACGGGATTTAGTACTATCATTGCGGGAACAAACTTATATTAGCTGGTTCGAAATACAATGTGAAAATTATGAATCAATCCATAACCACAGTGCTTATGCCAGACATGTAGAACATGTAAAATAATTAATTATTTTTAATATTTTACATTAACAAGGGCATAATTTATTTGAGTAAAAATTTGCCAAAATTCATCATACATGTTAACATATATGTTTGAGATGTATTATAGGGGAGTCGTTTTTATGAAACAATTAATCATAAATGCTGATGATTTTGGCTTGCATGAAACAGTAAATCAAGGAATTATTCATGGGTTTACGTCGGGTTTTATTACCAGTACGACAATTATGGCCAGCGGTAAAGCTTTTGAACATGCTGTATTACTAGCATCGGCCCACAAGCAGCTGGGCATTGGCGTCCATTTAACATTAGTAGGAGAGAAGTCAGTATGTGACCCTGCAAGAGTTAAGTCTTTAGTAGATAGTGAAGGATATTTATCACCTAAGTATCCTCAATTTTTATTACGTTATATGTTAGGACAAGTTGAGGTTTCTGATATTCGCAGAGAATTGACAGCACAAGTACAAAAAGTAGTTGACAGCGGGATACATATTACTCATTTAGATAGCCATCAACATATGCATATAGTACCTGGCATCATTAACATGACCATCGATATTGCCAAAGAGTTTGGAATTAAAGCAGTACGTATTCCTGCTGAGCCTTATTTCTTTTTAGGTGGTTATCCTTGTACACCCATACGTTTTATGGCTCGCGCAGGTTTAACGTTCTTAGCCCAGTTAGCTCGTCTGAAAATTAAGAAGCATAAGCTGGCGATGCCAGAGCATTTTTTTGGTATGCTGGCTGGTGGCAATATGCGGGAAGAATTTCTACTGAAAATTATTGATACTTTACCTGACGGTATATCAGAAATTATGATGCATCCTGGGACTAATAATGAAGTATTAAATGAAGGTTATAACTGGGATTATCACGGAGAGGAAGAATTGGCGGCAGTAACGAGTGATAATGTACGCCATCGTTTAGCAGACAAGAAAATTAAATTAATCTCATTTAGGGATTTATAATAAAAGGAGACTCGGATATGAAGGTATTAGTGACTGGTGGTGCTGGATTTATTGGTTCACATGTTGTAGATAAGTTAATACAGGAAAATTGTGAGGTCGTAATCCTTGATAATCTAAGTACTGGATTACAGGAAAATATACATAAAGCAGCTACATTTATTCAAATGGATATTCGCAGTAATCAATTGCTAGAGTTATTTGCAGGGGAAAAATTTGATTATGTTATTCATTTAGCTGCCCAAACTATGGTTCACAAATCATTAGAAATGCCTGATTATGATTGTGATGTAAATATATCAGGTACTGTTAATATTTTGGAAGCATGCCGTAAAACGAATGTCAAACGTATAGTTTTTTCCTCGACAGCAGCAGTATATGGTAATGTAGAGTCTTTGCCTGTAATGGAAGCCTCATCAACAGCGCCGACTTCTTTTTATGGGTTAAGTAAATTGACTTGTGAAAATTACTTAGCTTTATATAATCAGTTATATGGCCTTGAATATGTAGCATTACGCTATGCTAATGTTTATGGTGAGCGTCAGGGTGATGGTGGTGAAGGCGGTGTTATTAGTATTTTCACCCGTAAAATTCACCAAGATGAGCCTGTAGTGATTTTCGGTGATGGCAGCCAAACCCGTGATTTTATCTATGTGGGTGATATCGCATCTGCTAACTATCAATCCTTAGCGACAATTCATGGTAATCATGTATATAATATTAGCACCCAAACAGAAACTAGTGTTAATATGTTAATCGAATATATGGGGAAAGTTGCCGGCAAGGTAGTAACCAAGGTTTATGGCCCACTCCGGGATGGTGATATTTATAAGTCGACCTTATCAAATGCTGCCGCTCGTCAAAATTTAAGTTGGAGTCCATGTATGCCACTCATTGATGGTTTGGCTAGAACCTATAATTCCCTGATATAGTAAAAATGCTAGTGCGTCCTCTTCTATTATTGCGAATGTAGTGAAGCAATCTCTAACCAATTTGGGGATTGCTTCCTCGTACCTCGTCGCAATGACAGTTAAAAAACTATGAAACCTTGGAGGTTAGTTATGTTCTCAAGATTGGGATCCGGCTTTTGGCTGGTAGCCATAATAAGTATAATGATTGTATTTTTTAATTTAGGCGGCATACCACTGTTAGATCCTGATGAACCGGTATACGCCGAAACTCCCAAAGAAATGTTCGCTTTTAACGAATTTGTGTCGCCTCGTATTTTCGGTGAATATTGGTATGACAAGCCACCCATGTATTATTGGCTAGTGGCAGCATCTTATAAAGTATTTGGCATGACTGAGTTTGCTGCTCGGTTTCCTTCAGCTATTCTAGCTGTAGCCTGCGCACTGGTAGTCTATTTGTCTGGTCGGCGTTTGTTTAATGAACGAGCAGGTATGGCTGGGGCTTTAGTGCTGACCACGAGTATTGAATTTTTCTATTTAGGAAAAGCTGCAGTCACTGATATGACATTACTTTTATTTCTTACCATCTCACTACTGTCATTTATTGAAAAACGATACTATCTCGCTTATATCTTTGCTGGATTGGCCACTCTGACTAAAGGACCAATCGGTCTATTATTTCCTGGTGCTATTGTATTTCCCTATATACTTGTTACACGCAATTGGTCCCAAATAACAAAAATGAAAATACCATCAGGTTTGTTGGTGTATGCTATAGTAGCAATGCCTTGGTATGTAATGATGTACAATCTTCACGGTAGTGCTTTTATTGAGACGTTCCTTGGCTTTCATAATATTACAAGATTTACTTCTCCCGAGCATCCGGAAGGTGTACTTTGGTATTACTATATTCCAGTCCTTATTCTGGGATTTTTCCCCTGGACAGCCATTATGCTGCAATCTATATGGAATTCTCTAACTAAGAGTAGACAGGATTTTTCTGTGTTAGTATTTTTAAATATTTGGGCAATCGTGATTTTTGTATTCTTTACGATTTCACAAACCAAGTTAGTATCCTATATTCTACCCATGTATCCGCCTTTAGCCATGATTGTTGGGTGGTATATTGATCGTCTATGGGCGGCTAGTAATAAACAAAGTTCTAATAGTTGGGCGATTGTACTCTGTATATTAGCTTTATTGTTTACCGGTGGCATGGTTATGGGCTTAAAATCTATGCCTGTATTACAAAGTGGAGTCTATCTGTCATCAGCTATTTTTATCATAATGGCCTTAGCTGTAGGATATTTTCTATGGCATAAGGCAATCGGTCGAGCTTTTTGGACACAAGTAGTCGCTATGGGTTTATTTTCAGTGGTATTGGTATCAGTACTGTTTCCTATAGCAGCTCCCAGTTTTACAATGAAGAATATGGCTCAAGAGTTTAAGACCCAGTATGATGGTACTTCCCCAGTATATATTATAAAATTTTTACATCCTGGTTTTACATTTTATACGGATGTATACGGGTCTGAACTAAAATTGGATAATGCCCGAAAAACAAGTAGTGAATTGACTAAGTCTATTCAAGAGAGTCAGCGAGCCTATTTTGTTATCAGACACGCAGACTATCAGCAACTAGCAGATGCTGAGCGCAAAGTGCTGAAGGTATTAGTTGATATGGATGAAAAGCTAATGTTATTGAAAGAGTAATGACAGGCGAGGGACGTGTCATTGCGAGTATAGTAAAGCAATCTCTTATCAAGTAGGGGATTTCTTCCTCGTAACTCGTCGCAATGACAGGCAAAAAAATATGATTACTGATACACAGAAAAACAGCCGAATTCTTCTGAATTCAGCTGTTTTTCTTATGGTTTTATTCTTTGATTTTATCAGCTATTAATTGGGCAATATGCTTAACTTTAATATGTGGTGCCTGTTTATCAAGACCACCTTGAATTTGCATCATGCAAGCTGGGCAACCTACAGCGACGATTTCAGCACCAGTATCTTTAATATTAGTGATTTTTTGTTTGAGGATTGGCATTGATATTTCTGTATACTTAATACCGAAGGCGCCAGCCATACCGCAACATTTGTCACAATCTTTCATTTCAACAAGGTCATAGCCTGGAGTAGCATCAAGCAATGCACGTGGTTCTTTGTAAATACCAAGTCCACGTTTTGCATGACAAGAATCATGGTATGTTACTTTAGTGCCACCTGCTGCTGGAGTCAAGCGACCAGCTTTAGCATAAGATTCAGAAACAAAGCTAGTAAATTCGCGGAATTTATGAGCAAGTCTCTCTGCACGTTTTTTCCATTCAGCATCATCGGCAAACAAATCTATATAGGTTTCATGCCAAGTTTCAGTGCAAGTAGGGCAAGAAGATAAGATAACATCAGCATTAGCTTCTTCAAAAGCAATAATATTGCGTTTAGCAATTTTCTTGGCTATTTCTCGATCGCCCATACCAAGTAATGGTTTACCACAACAGCTTTGATCTTCAGGGAAGACCATTTCCATATTAAGATCTTGCAATACTTTGAAGACGGCCTCGCCAGTTTCAGGGAAGACAAAGTCAGTATTACAACCAGCAAAGAATGCGACACGTTTGCTAGGTTTAGCGATTTTTTTAGTTATTTTAGAAATGCGATCCCGAAGCGGAACATCAGCAACAGCCGGTAGACTGCGATCTTTCGCCATACCAGCTAAGAATAGTGGTAAGTGACGAATGACATTGCCAGTAGTAAATGGTTTTTGTCCGATAGAAGCTAAACGTAACAAGTTGTGGAATACTTTACGATTTGCTAATACATTTTCAAATACCATGCGCACTCCGAAAGGTAATCCTTTTTCTTTAACAGTTTGAGAGCGCAGTTGATCAATAAGTCCTGGAATGTTGATCTTACCAGGGCAAATCTCAACACACTTACGACAACCAATGCATAATTCATTTATTTTATCAAAATCTTCCTGGCTATTGAGTAAAGCAGTCAAGATAGCGCCGATACCACCGGAATAAATATGTCCGTAAACATGTCCGCCAACAAGAGTATAGATCGGACACACATTTAAACAAGAAGCACAGCGAACGCATTGATAAATTTCTTTAAATTTATCATCATGAGCTGCTTTAAGACGGCCATTATCCAGTAAGATAATGTGCAATTCTTTATCCTGCTCCACCCATTTACCATTTTGTTTTACCATAAGAGGTGTTCGACCAGCAGTCATGGTCATATAACTAGTCATAAGCTGACCAGTAGCATTACGAGGGAGGGTACGCAAAATAGGTGCCGCATCCTTAATGGTCGGGATTAATTTTTCATAACCAATAATAACCACATGAATAGGGGGAAGTGTGGTTACTAGACGAGCATTGCCTTCATTCGTTACCAAACCGATGGCGGAATTTTCCGCGATCCCGAAGTTCGCCCCTGAGATACCCATATCAGCCACGAGGAATTCTTTACGTAAATTTTGTCTGGCTACTTGTACCATCATAGGAATATCATTAGATATTTCTCGCTTAAGTTCTTTGGAAAAATAACCTGCTACTTGATCTCTATTTAAATGAATGGCAGGCATAACCATATGAGAAGGCTTGTGGCCTGCTAATGAAATAATCCACTCACCAAGGTCTGTCTCTTTAACATGCAGTCCAGCATCTTCTAAGGTGTGATTGAGAAGAATTTCCTCTGAAGCCATAGATTTTGATTTTACGATACGTTTAACGCCTTTTTCTTGGCATAAATCAAGTAGATATTTTTTTAGGGCATCGCCATCTTTAGCACGAAATACCTGAGCACCGCGTTTTTTGGCTTCAGCCTCAAATTTATCGGCAACTTTTTCAATATCAGCAACAGTGGAAATTTTCATTTGTCGTACTTGTTCACGTAAAGCATCAATATCTGCAACATTTTCGTATGCTTTTGCTCGGGCAGCAGGATAGGCTTCAGCAAAACGGCCTAAAGAGCCGCGCAATATTTCATCACCTAATTTTTCGGCAATCTCATTTTTCACATTACGATTATTAGTTTCCATTACATTGCACCTCCGGCTACTTCTTCATCAATGGCAATTAATACAAAACGGCTTGGTCCATGTACGCCAATAGTCAAGACCCTTTCAATATCAGAAGTACGACTAGGACCTGTAATGAAACTGATATAGCCATTATCATAAACTTTAGAAATAACTTCAAAGGCTTCAGTAATACCTAGCACAATATTACTGCTATTCATAAATACAATATGAATAGGCGGCAACATGGACACTAAACGACTTTCGAAAGCATAACCATCCATACAGACACTGCCGCTTTCAGCAATACCAAATTCTACAGTGGAAATCCCGATATCTGCTGTCTCTGCATGTTCAGCAATATCTGTTGGCTCATTGTAGACTTGAAGACCCAAGGATTTTAGTTCTTCGCAGATACCAGCAGCTTCTTGTAATGGACTTTCAACAGTTACCACTTTTTTCGCATTGGTGAATTTAGCCAAATTAGCAACGATTTCTCGAGCTTCAATGGCTGTTTTTACACGAAAAAGTTCAGTAGCTGCGCCTGTAGCGCGTTTTTCAAACTCGGAAAACAATTGTTCCCCTACGTTTTCTGTTGGAAAAGCTTGTTTCCAATTTTCACATACTTTTTTCATTTTTTTATTCATACTCCTTTATAACTTGGTAAGGTGGTCTGACCAGTATATATTATTTAAATTCGCAGTTTTTAACAAATATCCTTTTTTTTTAAAATAAATATTATATTTTTTTGTTACATATTGTCGATATTTTATCCTACAGATTGTAAGTGCTTTTATTATGAATAAATCTATTTTTAATTTTGCCAGTATTTTATAGGGAATTTTTCATATATTAAATATGAATTGTAAGTATTTAAGCTGTTATGTTCACAGCATTATATAATTGTGTTTTATTTTTTAATAATAAATTATTCTTACAATTTTAAAACTGAATTCCTACATGTTTTGAATTTTTTACCCTACAAATTGTGAATTAAATTTTAAAAGTATGTAATAGCAGGAAAATCCTTATTGCCGATGGAATATATATAAAATATAATAGATGTATTATATAATTAATAGTTGTAATTTAATAGCAATATGGGAATAGGTGCTTTAAGCTTAAAAGGGAAGTCCGGTATTAGACCGGCACGGTCCCGCCACTGTGTTGGGGAGTATAGCTAAGATATACCACTGGGAAATCCGGGAAGGTTTAGCTATATGATGAACCATAGTCAGGAGACCTGCCTATTCTAACACACACCGTTATGACCTACGGAAGATAGGCAGGTGGGTAGAATAAATTATTATTTATTTATTGTACCCCCCTGCCTGCAGGGGGTTTTTATTATGCAAAAAAGAATGCGTTCCGGCATTACAACTGGTACTTGCGCAGCAGCAGCAACTAAGGCGGCACTACTGGCATGGTCGGGGAAATTGCCTGATGTTGTTGATGTTACATCACCCCAAGGGAACACTATTCATGTGAAAATTGCAACATATGAGCAATTAGCGAACGGTGGCAAGGGGGCGGTGATTAAAGATGCAGGAGATGATCCAGATGTAACTCATGGCACTACAGTGCTTGCTGAAGTAGAAGTAAAGAAAGATACTGATGTAATCATAACGGCAGGGATCGGCGTAGGTATCGTGACTAAACCAGGATTGTCTATAGCCATTGGTGAGCCCGCTATCAATCCTGGTCCTAGGAAAATGATTGTGCAGGCAGTTCGCGATGTATTACCTGTAGGGTTTGGAGCAATTGTCAAGATTACAATACCCGATGGTCAGCGTTTGGCTGAACGTACTTTAAATCCCTCCTTAGGGATTATTGGTGGCTTATCGATTATAGGCACAACAGGTATTGTTGAACCAATGTCTGAAGAAGCCTTTAAAAATTCATTGTCGCCACAGATTAGTATGGTAAAAGCCTTAGGGTATGATCAGGTGGTCTTTGCTCCTGGGAAAATTGGTCAAGATATTGCCACCAATCGATATGGTATACCAGCAGAAACAGTTATTCAAACCAGTAATTTTATTGGCCATATGTTAGAGAGTGCAGTGCACTATAATATGAAGAAAGTTTTACTCTTTGGTCATTTGGGAAAACTTGTTAAAGTGTCTGCCGGAATTTTCCATACTCATAATCGCATGGCAGATGCGCGTTTTGAAACATTAGCTGCCTATATGGCAGCAGAGGGTGCTTCTCAGCAGGCGATTCTAGATATTTTAGCATGTAATACCACTGAGGCTGCTATGCCAATCATTGCTCAGTATAAGTTACAGTCTGTTTACCAGGTGCTCGCTGAAAGGGCTAGTGCTAGGGCCAAACGTTATGTATTTGATGATTTAATAGTAGGTACGGTCATTGTCACTTTGCAAGGTGATATCTTAGGACTAGATGATACCGCACGAGAAATTGGAGGCAGTTTAGGATGGAACATAAGGTAATCGTAGTGGGAATCGGGCCAGGTTCCCCTGACTATATACTGCCGATAGCGAGCCGTAGTATTGCCCAGGCTAAGGCACTCGTTGGCAGTCAGCGTGCTCTTGATGCCTTTGCTCCTAGCCATGTCAGGGCAAAGGTCATTGATAAAGATATTAAGGGGGTAATCTCCTTTATTAGTGAATCCCTCGCAAAAAGCGATGTTGTGGTCATGGTATCTGGCGATCCTGGATTTTATAGTTTACTCGCCGCCCTCAAGGCGAATTTTACACAGTCACAAATGACTGTTATACCAGGCATTAGTTCTATGCAGCTGGCTTTTGCCCGAATTTCTGAGGTTTGGCAGGATGCGGTACTGATTAGTATGCATGGCCGCCAGGCAAGTGATGAGGATTTACAATATAAGCCTCATAAAAAACTTGGTATTTTAACAGATCATGAACACAATCCCAGTTATATTGCTCGCGTACTCATTCATCATGGTTGGCCAGTTGACAGCCAAGTATGGCTAGGTGAAGCTTTATCTTATGAAGATGAGCATAGTAAAAAACTTACTTTAGGTGAAACTGCCCAACTAGCTGGTTTTACTCATTGTGTAATGGTGGTGATAGCATGATTTATTTTCCAGGCATAAGTGATGATGAGTTTATTCGTGGCGGTATTCCCATGACCAAGCAGGAAGTACGGATTTTAGTTCTGGCGAAAGCCAAAATTGCTGCCACTGATATTATTGTGGATATTGGTGCTGGTACAGGATCTTTATCGATCGAAGCTGCCCTGCAAGCCTCTCAAGGCAGGGTCTATGCCATTGAAAGGCATGCTGAAGGTATTGAGCTGATTTGTGCAAATGTTGCTAAATTTAATGTATCAAACCTTAAAGCAATCTCTGGTTCTGCTCCACTGGCACTGGAGGGGCTGCCTGCCGTTGATGTCATTTTTATTGGTGGTAGTGGTGGTCATTTGTCAGAAATTTTACATGAGAGTGATAAGCTCTTAAAGGTCCAGGGGAGATTAGTGATTACAGCAATTACTATCGAAACTCTCTATGAAGCCTTGCATATCATGCAAGCTAAATCTAACTACGACGTTGAGGCTTTTGGTGCTCAAATATCGCGCATAAGGCAACTAAAAACAAGCAACATGCTGCAAGCTTTAAATCCGATTTATATTATTGCTTGTACTAAGAAAAACGTTAATCAAAAATATTAGGAGGATTTTTTTATGGATGTATCTTTTGTCGGAGCAGGTCCAGGAGATGTTGAACTGATTACTGTGAAAGGGCAGCGGTTACTAGGTGAGGCTGATGTAATTATTTATGCAGGTTCTCTGGTTAATCCCGGCTTATTATCTCTGGCTAAACAAGGAGCTGCTATTTATAACAGTGCGACCATGACTCTAGACGAAGTAATTGCCACTATGGAGATTGCTGTTGCCAAAGGGGAAAAAGTCGTACGTTTACATACTGGAGACCCTAGTATATATGGTGCTATTCAAGAGCAAATGGATGCTCTTGAGAAAAAGAAGATTAGTTATGATGTCATTCCAGGTGTGAGCTCATTTTTGGCTACAGCAGCGGCATTGAAATGCGAGTATACCTTGCCTGATGTTTCCCAAACTGTAATCATCACCCGTCTAGAAGGCCGTACACCTGTACCTGAAAAAGAAAAGCTGGCTCTACTAGCCAGTCATAATGCTACTATGTGTATCTTTTTGAGTGTGCATATGATTGATAATGTAATGAACGAGCTCATTGATGGTGGTTATACACCAGAGACACCTGTCGCCATTGTGCAAAAAGCATCTTGGCCTGAACAGAAAATATTCAGAGGGACAATTGCTACCATTGGGGAAATTGTAACAGATGCGAAGATTGATCGTACTGCCATGATTGTAGTTGGTCGTTGCTTAGATAGTGAATATGCTTTATCCCGCTTATATGCCCCTGAATTTGGTCATATGTATCGAGACGCAAAATGAAACTAGCCGTTATTTCAGTAACGAATAGTGGAGCACTATTGGGCACGCGTCTGGCAGATAAGTTAAGTGATCATGGTAACCAAGTAGACATTTTTGCTAAACATGGACGTAACCCCCTCTGTGCCACTTCCTATAAACTACTGAGTACGCTGATTGCTGATATTTTTCCTCGGTATGAGGGACTTATATTTATCATGGCGACAGGGATTGTAGTCAGAGTGATTGCTCCTTATATCCAAGATAAACGGATTGATCCCGCCATCGTGGTTATGGATGAACAGGGACAGTATGCTATTAGTTTATTATCAGGGCATATTGGCGGAGCCAATGAATTGACGGAGCTCATTGGCCAAACTATCGGGGCTGAGCCAGTGATTACGACAGCCACCGATGTTGGGAAAAAACCAGCAGTTGATGTGTTAGCCGTAAAACTAAATCGAACAATCCAGCCTTTTGCAGAACTCAAACATATGAATGCTTGCATTGCGAATGGGGAGCAGGTAAAGTTTTTTATTGATAAAACACTACCAAATCAAGAGCTTTATTCAAGGGCAGCAGAAAAACTCGGCGTCTTATTACAAGATCTAGACCAACTAGCCGACCTCGTCTATGATGGGGCAGTTCTGATTACCGACCAAGTACTGACGGTGCATAAACCTCATCTCTATTTAAGGCCAATGGCACTTGCTGTTGGCATAGGTTGCAGACGAGGTACAACTAGCACTGAAATTCGAGCGGCAGTGACTGAAGCTTGTCATACCATTGGCCATAGCATTAATAGTATTACTGTAGTTGGTAGTACCATCGTAAAACAGGATGAAGCAGGTCTACTGGCTTTCATTCAGCAATTGGCTGTACCAAGTAAATTTTTTATAAATGAAGAGTTGCAAGAATGTATTGACAAATATCAACTTGAGGTATCAAGTTTCGTACAAAAACAGATAGGAGTGGGAAATATATGTGCAGCAGCAGCAATCTTAGCGGGGCAGACGAACAAACTTCTTCTTCCCAAAACAAAGTACAAGAATGTAACGGTGGCCATTGCCCCGGTCAAATCGCAGTTATTGGAATAGGACCAGGTAGTTTAATCGATATGACCCCTCGGGCGAGAGAAAGTATTGAAAATGCTGATGTTGTTGTCGGTTATAATACTTATATTGAACTGGTCGCTGACTTATTAACAGATAAACCAGTCATTGGCACAGCTATGATGCAAGAAGTTGAGCGTTGTCAAAAAGCAGTGGAAGAGGCACTGGCAGGAAAAAAAGTCGCTGTCATTTCCAGTGGTGATCCTGGGGTCTATGGTATGGCTGGTCTGGTATTGGAACTCGCCATGAAATATCCAGCAGAGATTCGTCCTGAAGTCAATATCATTCCAGGGATTAGCGCTGTAGGCGCATCGGCCGCTATTTTAGGCGCACCTTTAATGCATGACTTTGCGGTTATTAGTCTAAGTGATCTTTTAACCCCTTGGGATGTCATTCGGAAACGAGTGGAGATGGCAGCTGCCGGTGATTTTGTCATTGCGTTATATAATCCTAAGAGCAAGCGTCGCACCAGTCAAATTGAAGAAGTACGAGAAATCGCCTTAAAACATCGCTCGGCTTCAACTCCAGTTGGTATCGTGCATCAGGCCACACGGGAAGGGGAAAATATGACACTCTCTAACCTGAATGAATTTACCAATGAATTTATTGATATGTTTTCCTTGGTTATTATTGGTAATAGTCAAACTTATATCCAAGAAGGGCGGATGATTACCCCTCGTGGTTATAAAGTATGATTTTAGTACTGGCTGGGACGAAAGACGGGAGAGATTTAATCGCCTTATTAGCACAAGCCGGGTATCAGGTAATGGCCTCAGCATTTAGCCATTATGGGGGAGAATTAATTCAGCTTGAAAATGTTCGCGTACATACAGGTCCTTTGGATGAAAATGGATTTGTAAGACTCATAACGCTTAATAAGATTGAGATGATGGTGGATGCAAGTCATCCCTACGCCATAAATGTTTCTCAAAATGGGATGCTGGCTTGTGAGAAAACAGGTATTGGCTATATTCGTTATGAGCGTCCTACTGCTGCCATACCAGTATTTGAAGGCTTATATGTGGTTAATGATTATCAGCAAGCAATCGAAAAAGCAGCATCCTTAGGAAAAAATATTTTTCTGACGACTGGCAGCCGCCATCTGAAATTATTTAAGGCTGCAGCCTGCCTGAAGCATCATCGCATCATTGCGCGGGTGCTACCTGAACCTAGTGTGTTAACAGAGTGTATTGATCTTGGTTTTTCACCTAAAGATATTGTAGCCATCCAAGGGCCCTTCTCCCATGAACTGAATATGGCCTTATTTAAGGAATACCAGGCTGAAGTGATTGTCACTAAAAACAGTGGGCAAGTGGGTGGTAGTGATACGAAAATAACAGCTGCCATGGCACTTGGAATACCCCTTGTCGTCATTGATCGACCGACCATTGGATATAAGAAAATTGTCTATGGGATTGAAGATGTAATACAATTTATTAAGGAGGTTCAATGATGAAATATATAACTGCACCCATGGCCATTGAAGAACGTAGTATGGAGATTATTGCTCCTTATTTAGCAGATTTGAATTTATCACCTGAAGCTGTAAAAGTATTTTCAAGAATTATTCATGCTGCCGGCGATCCTGAGTATTCTAAAGTCATTGAAATTCACCCTGAGGCTATACAAGCAGGCTGTAGAGCATTGGCCGCTGGTTGTGATATTTTTTGTGATGTAGAAATGGTGCGAACCGGTATTAATAAAACTCGTTTGGCTGAAAATGGCGGTACTGTACATTGTCTAATTGGTGATGGGCAAGTTGCTGAAAGGGCTAAAGAACTTGGTATTACTCGATCAATGGTGGCTATGCGTACCTTTGGCGAAAAACTACATGGTTCCATTGTTGCCATTGGCAATGCTCCAACAGCTTTGTTTGAAGTACTAAACATGATGAAAGAAACAAATATCCGTCCAGCTCTGATTATTGGAGTGCCTGTAGGTTTTGTTGGTGCTGCGGAATCCAAGGATTTTTTAGCTGAAACTTCGCCTGTACCTTACATAACAGTTCGGGGCAACAAAGGTGGCAGTCCCATTGCTGCTGCCACCACTAATGCACTGCTGTATATGCATAAACGGTGATAAATGTGAATAAGTTCCAAGGAAAAATTATGATATTTACTGGTGATGGCAAAGGAAAAACTACTGCAGCCTTAGGGCTAGCTGTTGCCGCAGCAGTCAATAAGCAGCAGGTGATGATTGTTCAATTTTTAAAAGGAGGCGGCTATACAGGTGAGCTGTTTGCTACCTCTTATTTAGAACCCTATCTGACAATCAAACAATTTGGCTATGGTTGTCCGATTGCCGCCCAAATTAAATCTGGGGAATTATTATGCACTAAATGTGGAGTGTGTTTTCGTGAGAATCGGAAAGAGAGCAATCAATTTGCCCCCAAGGCCTTAGCTTTTGCCGCTGAAGTATTAGCGACTGGCAGAATTGATCTATTAATCATGGATGAAGTTAGTCACGCTATCAAACACCAGTTAATTAGCAAACAAGCGGTCTTAGACTTACTCACAAGCAGACCAGACCATATTGACATTGTATTAACAGGGCGCAACATGCCTGATGAAATAATGGCAATTGCAGATCAAGCGACCTTTTGTCGGGCTATTAAGCATCCTATGAAGGAAGGTATTGATGCCAGACGAGGTACAGAGTATTAAATACGGCGGTGAATTATGGCAAATATACCAAGGATTATTATTGCTGGTACTCAAAGCGGCATCGGCAAAACGACGATTGTGACAGGGTTATTGGCTGCACTGAAACAGCAAGGCCTTACTGTCCAATCCTATAAGGTCGGGCCAGATTATATTGATCCCGGCTATCATCAGCTAGCGAGTGGTAAGGTCGCTCATAATTTAGATACATGGCTAGTACCGACTGATAAGGTAGTCCCCATTTTTGCCAAAACAGCGATTGGTAATGATATCGTGATTGTGGAAGGTGTAATGGGCCTCTATGATGGCGGTCGCCAAGGCGTCAGCAGCACAGCAGCCATTGCCAAAATGCTCAAAGCGCCAGTGATACTGGTGATTGATGCTAAATCTATGGGCGAAAGTGCAGCAGCCATTGCCTTAGGCTATAAAATGTATGACCAGGAAGTTAATCTGGTAGGAGTCATCATTAATAGGCTAGGCTCTAAAGCTCATCAAAAGATGGTTACCGAGGCCTTAGAACGTATCGGTATTCCGGTCCTGGGCTGTATTTATCGCAATGAAGCTATCAGTATGCCAGAAAGACATCTTGGCCTCACTCCAGTGACTGAACATCATGCACAAGATATTATTGCTGAGTTATGTGAACAAATTTCTGAGCAAGTAGATGTGACAAAAATCATTAGCATCGCCAACAGCGCCCCTGAATTATCTGCGATGATAGAGAATCAGAAGGCTGCTGTCCAGTCATCACGAACAGTGCGTATCGGTGTAGCCCAAGATGAAGCCTTTTCCTTTTATTATCCAGAAAGCCTTGAAGTATTAAAAACTATGGGAGCAGAAATAATACCCTTTAGCCCTTTAAATGATACTCATTTGCCTAACGTCGACGGCTTGTTATTTGGTGGTGGTTTTCCTGAAATGTTTGTTAGCCAGCTTGCCAGTAATGTGAGTATGCGTCAGTCTATCGCCGATGCCTGCCTGGCTAACATACCAGTTTATGCTGAGTGTGGCGGTTTTATGTATCTTACCCAAAAAATTATCGATTTTGACGGAAAGCAGTATGATATGGTAGGCGCCATTCCAACCACCTGCAGTATGCAATCCAAACTGCAAACCGTGGGTTATGTGGAAGCAACAGCCCTTACGGAAAATGTACTATGTGCAGTTGGTGATAACTTGCGGGGCCATGAATTCCATTTTTCCCTCATGAATAATGATGATAGTTTTGAACCATTTCCCTGGGCCTTTGAATTTAAAAAAGTACGTACAGGGGCTATTTATCCGGGTGGGTATGCTCATGGCAATATACTAGCCTCTTACTTACACATGCATTTTGCCGGTCATGAACAAGCAGCAGGTCGGTTCATTAACAAATGTATTCAAATTAAACAAGGAAAATCCTAACGTATCCTTTTCTGTCATTGCGAATGTAGTGAAGCAATCGCTGATCAAGTAGGGGATTGCTTCCTCGTACCTCGTCGTAATGATAGTCCAAAACTTATACATTATAGGACTATAAGAGTAATAATAAGTACCATATAGGGAGATCGATAGCTATGAGCGGAAAGATCATTTTAGTAACAGGCGGCGCTCGCAGTGGCAAAAGTTTATTTGCTGAACAATATGCCATAGCCCAAGGAGGGCATATGGCATATATTGCCACCGCGCAAATTTATGACCAGGAAATGGAGTCCCGAGTAGCACTGCATCGACAGCGGCGAGCAGATAACTGGCAAACCTTTGAAGCACCTTATGATGCTCATCAAGCAGTAGAACTAGCCGCAAAAGAGGCTACGATTATTTTATTTGACTGTCTAACCTTGTATACCAGCAATTTATTATTATCTCCTAATACGCCGAATCAGCCCGAAGAAACATACCAATATATTATGAAAGAAATTGATAAATTGCTCGCGAGTGCTCGGGCCAGTGAAGCCACAGTACTCTTTGTTACAAATGAAGTGGGCATGGGGATTGTACCTGATAATGCTTTGGCTCGCCAGTATCGGGATATCGCGGGTATGGTCAATCAAAAAGTAGCTGCTTATGCAGATGAAGTTTATTTAGTCATCAGCGGTTTAGCTGTCGAGATTAAGAAAATAGCAATCAATGTCAATAAGGAGGCAATCCATGGCTAATACAATCATGTTGCAAGGAACAAGTTCACATGTAGGAAAAAGCATCCTTACTACAGCGTTATGTCGTATTTTTTTGCAAGATGGACTCAAGGTAGTACCTTTTAAAGCACAAAATATGGCCCTTAATTCATATGTAACAAAAACAGGCGGGGAAATGGGGAGAGCCCAAGTAGCCCAAGCAGAAGCGGCTGGTCTTGAACCATTCGTAGAAATGAATCCAGTCCTCTTAAAACCTACCGGCAATTCTTCTTCCCAAGTTATTTTGATGGGTAAACCTGTTGGCAATATGTCGGCGAAAGAATATCATACTGGCTATAGCCTCAAGGCATTGGGAGTTATCAAAGAATGTTTAGAAAAATTGGGAGCAGAATTTGATACCATTGTCATTGAAGGAGCAGGCAGTCCCGCTGAAGTAAATTTGAAAGCCAATGATATTGTTAATATGCGCATTGCCAAGATGCTCTCAGCCCCAGTACTCTTGATTGCCGATATTGATCGTGGGGGTGCCTTAGCCTCAGTTGTTGGGACCTTAGAATTATTAGAACCTGATGAGCGGGCATTAGTTAAAGGTATTATCATTAATAAATTCCGTGGTGATCTAGATCTTTTAAAACCAGCCTTAGACTTTTTAGAAGCTAAAACTGGTAAACCAGTCATCGGCGTAGTGCCTCATCTTGATCAGTTAGGCATTGATGATGAAGATTCGGTATCTCTTGATGATAAGCAAGTCGGCACCACAAAGGAACTTGATATTGCAGTCATTAGAACACCGAAGATCTCTAATTTTACGGATTTTGAGACACTTGCTAGTGAAGTCGATGTGACTGTTCGTTATATCCGGCCAGGAGAAGGGATTGGCAAACCTGATTTAATCATATTGCCTGGCAGCAAAAATACCATTGAAGATTTATCATATTTACGTGAGCAAGGCTATGAGCAAGACATTATTAAGTTAGTAAATTCGGGTACTCCTCTCATCGGCATTTGCGGCGGTTATCAAATGCTAGGTAAACAAATATATGATCCAGAACATACAGAATCTGAGCTAAATAGCATTGCAGGTATTGGCCTCCTAGATATCACAACTACTTTTGCTGCTGGTAAAGTGACGCATCAAGTCACTGCTAAGTGCAGTCAAAATGGGTTCTTAGGACTCGATATTACTTGTGATCAGCTGACTGGTTATGAAATCCACATGGGGCGTACAGAGTTCCTCAGCCCTGTTAACCATGCCTTTACGATTACGAGCCGTTCTGGCCAAACGACTGACTGGTCTGATGGTGTAGTAAGTACTAATGGACAGATCATGGGTACATATATTCACGGCATTTTTGATAATGACATGTATCGCCGTAGCTTGCTTAACGCTTTAAGAGCGGCTAAGGGGCTAGGGACCATTGACGTCATCAATGATACCTGCACTCGTAAGCAAAATAGCTACAATCGATTAGCAGATACGGTTAGAAATAGCCTGAATATGGAGCTCATCTATCAAATGATGGGGGCAAAATAGTGGAAACATATTTACCGCTATTGGCTATCATATTTGACCGTTTGATTGGTGATCCACGTTCTAGTATTCACCCTGTTGTAATGATTGGTAATTTGATTGCATTTTTAGAAGGACGGTTATTAAATACACAGTATTCTCGTATACTAAAAAATCTAACTGGAGCACTGCTAGTCATCTTAGTATTAGGTACAACCTATGGTTTTGTGTGGTGGATCATGCAGCTTTTGACGAGTATTCATCCTTGGGCTCAATTTATTGGCGGTGCTCTGCTGCTAAGCTTCACAATTGCACCAGATAGCTTGGCTAAAGCCGGTCATGAAATTCACAATTATCTGCTAACTGGAGATTTAGCAGAGGCCCGTCATAAGGTTGGCTGGATTGTAGGACGTGATACCGATCAGCTTGATGTTGCTGAAGTGACAAGAGGGACAGTAGAGACCATCGCCGAAAATATTGTGGACGGCATTATCTCACCGCTATTTTATTTTGTCATTGGTGGTGTGCCACTGGCCTTTTTATATCGAGCAGTTAATACTTTAGATTCTATGGTTGGCTATAAGAATGATAAATATAGGGATTTCGGAATGTTTGCGGCCCGAGTTGATGATGTATTTAACTATATTCCGGCCCGTTTAACGGGAATACTCCTAGTGCTCACGGCTATTATTTTACGTTTTAATGTGTATGGCACAATGACTGCCATTTGGCGAGATGCCGCCAAACATCCTAGCCCTAATAGTGGTTTCGCGGAAGCAGGGGTAGCTGGCGCTTTAAGTATTCGTTTGGGTGGTTTAAATTATTATGGTGGTGTGGCCTCCCAAAGGGCGTACATGGGTGAAGCATCGACTGAGCTGGCACCGATCCATATAAAACAAACCATTCAGATGATGTATACAGCAACGATCTTGTTTGTAATTGCTATCACCATCTTTTTATGGCATTTCAAAGTATAAGTTTTATAAAACAAATGGAAAACCCTATTTTAATACAAAGATACAAAGCCGCTACACGGTCACAAAGAATACAAAGAAGATGTTATAAAAAAATCTTTGTGTCCTTTGCGCTTCTTTGTGACCTTTGTGTTTAACGTGGTTTTTTCTCTGCGCCTCTGCGGTAAATCCTTCTTATTTTTAGAACATTTTTTTACCGCAGAGGACACAGAGGAGAGTTTTAAAAGAGCGCGTAGCGTAGAAGGAGAATAATGAAACATTTTATAACTGGACTGCAATTTTTAACACGTATTCATATATCCAAGCAATCTGAATGGTCGCCTGAAAGTTTTGGACGCAGCGTAAAATTTTTTCCACTAATAGGTGGGATACTTGGTATAGTCTTGGTCATGATAAATCATTTATTTGCCGAGTATTTGCCATCTATGGGGTTTTATATGCCACCTCATTTATTAACAACTTTGCTGATCGTTGCCAATATTATCCTGACTGGCGGATTGCACTGTGATGGTCTAATGGATATGATGGATGGTATATTTTCGGGTCGTCCCCGAGAACGAATGCTAGAAATCATGAAAGATAGCCGAGTAGGGGCCAATGGCGTTATAGCTTTTGTGCTACTGATTATTTTGAAATGGTCACTTATTATGGATATATCACCACTAGCCCTACCAGCTGCTTTACTCATTATGCCAGTGTTGGGGCGATTTGCCATGGTCATGGGCATTACTGCTTTTCCTTATGCTCGGCCTGATGGTATTGGCAAAGCTTTTGCTCAATATGCTGATAAATATACCTTATATATTGGGTTATTACTCACTTTGCTGGTGATCGTCCCAGTCGGTAAACAAGCCATCCTAAGCCTCGCTATTGTTAGCATTGGTACCATGCTGTTTGCGCGTTTTGTTACAAATTTATTGGGTGGTCTAACTGGAGATATTTATGGCGCGATTAGCGAACTCGCCGAAATACTAGTCTTATTTGTCTTCTTATTTTAAGAATAAACTACTTGGAATAACCTGTACTTGCTTATTGACAAACAATATCTCTGAGGATATAGTGAACTTTAAACAGGATACATAGATTTTGGAGAATATTTGTATGAAGGTAACTGTCAAAGCCCCTGGTTCATGTGGAGAACTCGCACAAGGCACAATTGACGGGAAAAATTTTTTGATTACTTGTCCTATCGATGTATATTCAGAAGTAACAGTAAGAACAGATGAATTTACACCCCTGCGTTTAGGTAGTAAAGTGCTAACTGCCATTGATAAAACAATACAATATTTGAAAATAGTGGAAAGTTCCTTCCATGTAAATGTTAAGTCTGACTTGCCATTAGGCAAGGGGATGGCTTCAAGTAGCGCAGATATTAGTGCTACTTGCCAAAGCATTGCCTTAAGTGCTGGTAAGCTATTATCCCCTGATGAAATCGCCGATATTGCCTTGTCAATCGAACCTACTGATGGGATCTTCTATCCTGGTATCGTATTATTTGATCATGTCCATGGCTCCCTTCGCCAATATTTAGGAAATGCTATTCCCATGTATATTGCAATATTTGATGTGGGCGGGGAGATTGATACATTACATTTTAATAACCGTCATGATTTGAAAAAGCTAAATGAGGCTAATGAATATCAAGTGCGCCAGGCCGTGAATTTAATAAGCAAAGGACTTGCTACAAAAGATATCTCCCTGATTGGTAAAGGAGCTACCATTAGTGCCCTGGCCAATCAAAAGATTTTATTCAAACCTCACTTAGAAGAAATTATTGCTATCAGTCTTTCCTGGGGAGCTGTTGGCGTAAATATTGCCCATAGCGGTACAGTCGTAGGCGTACTATTCCCTCTCAATAAACTACCGAACTGTCCTCCCTGTATAGAGGAAATAAGCAAATGTTGTATTGGTGTTAATTATTTGCGTACCGTGCAGTTTATTTCAGGCGGGCTAATGAAACAAGAAGGTGATTGTAATGAATGGAGATAATGTTGCTACACATGGCGGTAATTTATATGCTGCTATAAGGCAAACAGGTGGAGAGTTAAGTGAGATAATAGATTTCAGTGCTAATATTAATCCCCTCGGTCTTTCCGACAATATTCGTCAAACATTATATGCATCCTTAGAGTCGATTATTCACTATCCTGATGCTCATGGCCATGACTTAAAGCAGGCAATAAGTCAGTATTATCATGTTAAGGACGAACTGATAACCCTTGGCAATGGTGCTGTGGAACTTATGTATATCTTATGTCATATACTAAAACCAAAGCGTGTATTGGTCACTGCACCAACCTTTAGTGAATATGAAGCGGCTGCGCGGGCTAGTGGTGCAACAATTGAATACTTGTATTTACATGCTGATGATAACTTTACCATTGATATTAAAACGTTGACGGAGCAATTAGCTACTATAGACATAGTATTTATTTGTAATCCGAATAATCCAACAGGTACATTACTCAATAATGTACAAATCCTGGAACTGTTAATTGCGGCTATTGCCTATAATACTTATGTCGTGGTTGATGAATCATTTATTGATTTTTTGCCGAATGATGGTTCATATACTTGCAGGCAATTGCTAGCCCAGTATACTAATTTAATTATTTTACATTCATTAACCAAATTTTATGCCATTCCAGGTTTAAGACTCGGTTTTGCCTTAGCCAATCCTGAGTTAACCAATCAACTCCATAGTGGCAAAGATCCTTGGAATGTGAATACATTAGCGCAAAATGCTGGTGTGGCTGCCTTAAACGACTATGCTTATCAACACATGAGTAAGGAATTTATTGGTAAAGTTAAAATGGACTTATATCATAGTCTGCTATCCATACCTGGTTTAAAACCATATCTACCATCAGTTAATTTTATTTTAATTAATATTAAGGATATCAATATGACTGGGGAGGAGTTACGGCAGGCTATGGCATCCCATAATATTTTAATTCGGGACTGTAGTAATTATCCAGGATTATCATCTGAATATATTCGCATAGCAGTAAAACGTCCCGAGCAAAATAGTATTTTAGTTGAGACATTAAAAAAGGTTATAGGTGAGATAAAATGACAAAAGTAATTTTAGTACGCCATGGTCAAACACTATGGAATTTAGAAATGAAATATCAAGGCCATTGTGATGTGGCATTAACGGAAAAGGGTGTAGAGCAGGCCATGCTGGCAGCTAAGCGATTGGCTGGTGAAGACATTTCCGCAATCTATGCGAGTGATTTAAGTCGCGCTTTAAAAACGGCTGAATGTATTGCAAAAGAGCATAATCTGCCAGTGACCACCATACCTGGATTGCGAGAGATTAATTTTGGTGAATGGGAAGGCTTAACATTTGAAGGCATTAATAGCCAATGGACAGAATCAATGTCTAAACTCTTTACTCATCCAGATGAAATTATAATACCAGGCGGCGAAACCTTTCGCGAAGTCAAAGAACGAGCTACGAGCGCCCTGGCAGAATTAGTTGCAAAGCATTCCAATCAAACAATTGTTGTCGTCTCTCACGGCGGAACAATCCGCACATTGCTATGTGCAGTTCTTAATATTCATTTAAATCATATGTGGAATATTAAACAAGATAATACGGCGATTAATATGCTGGAATACTATGATGATAAAGTAATGGTATCATTGGTGAATGACGTGCATCATTTAACGAATACCTTACGGTAAAGAAACACTTGTCGAAGCGTAATAAATAATTGGACTCGTAATAACTGTCTGAACTGAGTTACCAGTCCAATTATAGTTAATTTGACCATGTCTACTGTCTGAGGACATGGTCAAATGTATCAGTAATAAATTATTGAACTGGGTAATATGTGATTAAACTGGAGCTTAGGTTTTACCCGTTCGACTCTCCTCGCCTCCAACATTTAAATAAAATGTTTGTGCGACTTTTTGTTACAGAGAACATAATCTTGCCACTATGGCAATGTTATGCTTCTTTTTTTATTTGGCAAGTTTATACTTCCTTTTACATAGTAAAGTAGGTTATTGAGTATTCGCATTAATGAATACTCAATAACCTACTTTTTCCTATATGAAAAAATCAAAATCAAGAACCGCATCAACAAAAACCTAAAAGAATTTGCGTGGGCTATCTTTAAATAATAGCTTAATGATTTTGAGTATTCTGGTGCAAAATTTTCACCAATCCAAAAATTACTCCATATCGCACCAGAATATTAACCTGCGATACCCATAAATTTGTTTATAAATTCAACGAGAAAGGACACATTGAATTTCTTCAACCTGCTCCTTCATGATCATATTCATTATTATGACCATTCCTTTCCCTTAACCTGAATGATTGATTTACTTGAAACAGGGTGTGACAAATGGTAAAATATTACTACAAGCGAGAATGTTTTTCTAAACGTATCCCATTGGCCGATAAACAATTTCACGTGTAATTTCGGACATATTTGTATTGGTAATTTTGGGAGGTGGAATTTAGATGCATTATCATGGAACGATGTCTACGACAGTAAGAAAGTTGGAAGGCAGCAGGGTCGCAGTTCAAAGCGTGGTTCTGGTGCAAAAATATAGCTGTGATATAATCTTACCGTAAATTTGAAGAATGGGGTAAAGAGTATGTCACAGCATTTATTTAAATATAAGCATTTTGAATCTGAAATTATATTATTGTGCGTTCGTTGGTATCTTAAATATCCACTCAGTTACAGAATGCTTGTTGAGATGATGCAAGAGCGAGGTTTGAACCTTACACACACAACAATTATGAGATGGGTTCATCAATACTCTCCCATAATTGATGAAAGAGTACGAAAACACCTTAAGTCGACCAATGATTCATGGCGGATGGATGAGACATACTTGAAAATCAAGGGTAAAAATGCCTATTTATATCGTGCAGTTGATTCTGAAGGAAAAACGATAGACTTTTTTGTATCTGAACATCGTGATAAAGATGCCGCGAAAAATTTCTTCAAAAAGGCTTTAAAAGCCATACATAATCAGCAACCAAGAGTAATAACAACTGACAAGTACGCTGCAACAGAAGTTGCTATTCATGAAATGATTTATAGTGGAACCCTATCAGTCAAAACCACGCTTCGAAAAATAAAGTACTTGAACAATATTATTGAGCAGGATCATCGTTTTATTAAACGAAAGATCAAACTAATGCTTGGATTTGATAGTTTTGAAACTGCTGAGAAAACAATCTGCGGAATTGAACTTATGCATATGGTCAGCAAGGGACAGGTTGAAGAAATTCAATGTGTCCTTACTGAGGTTGAATTTATAAACAAAATTATGGGTGTAGTTGCTTAAAAAATCATCAGATTGGTGATAGATTTATACTTATTGGAATTTTGTTGAGTAGTTGCACCACAACCGAATTTATAATCACCTGTCAAACTGGTTCATAATCAGTAGCCGGGTGATTTTCTATTTATTTAAACCATATATTTTACAAATAAAGGTATATTGCGCAAGTTGTTTTCTCGACAGTTTCAAAACTACCAAGTCTAAGCAATGGCTTGATCTTTCTTTTAATAAATCGATGATCTTGCTCAATAATGTTATTCAGATATTTTATTTTTAAACTTATAGTAAAAATTACTATTTAGTCATAATTTTGTCACATTTCCAGATTATAATTAAAATTAAAAAAGGTGGAGGAATCTCCCATGAAAAACATTGTTAAAAAAGTAATCATATATTCAATGTTAGGTATCGTGCAATTAGGTATAGGTGTATCTGCAATAGAAGCATCACCAAGACATGACGACCAACATTATCAACAACAATATGGAAATTGCCATAAAGGTCAGCATCAACGAATACAAGAAGAAAGATACCGCCATGAAAAAGAAATGCAACGGCGTGAGCACGAGGAAGAACGCGAATGGCATGAACGACAAGAACATGAAAAGGCGCACCATAGAGAAGCAGTAAGGGTTATTGGAGGATTAATATTGCTATCTCTTATAGCGAATAGCTAAATTACATACTAATCATTGCTTTGTTAGCCATAACCGCCTTACTCTTAATTGAGTGAGGCGGCTGCTTTTTTATTTATAGTTTGAAAATAAAGTTTATTTTCAAACTATAGTTCGACATATTTTGTATAAATGTATATTTATAATGGTAAATGTATGAAAAACTGAAAGAAATTTGTTGCGAAAAGGTTATTAAGGTGAAGAATGTATTGTGAGGTATTTTAGTGATCAAAGCCAAATCATGCAAATATTGCACCCTAAAAGATGAAACCTACTTAACGCTTATCAATAGGAAGATACAGGCGTGGAGGTTCATATGGAAATACAGAGATAGATATATTGATTTTGTTTAACGGGCAGGACGTTTTCAGCTTATTAAATTTTATTTTTAGAATGCTAATTTGTAAATACCTAAAAAATCCCATATTATCTTAATTAATGCTGCCAGGAGTTCTTCTCTATATTACGGAAAATGAAATTTATTGTAAAATTTGTAGATATATTGCTTTGATCGTTGGATTTGGCTCTTTAGCCTTCCAGTTGAAAACCATACGGACATGCATCCCAATATCCTTAGCCATTTCTGTGATTTGATCAATGATCCCTTCAACTACGATTTCACCAAGGATATTATTTGCACGTTTGAGCAATACGTTTTTACGGCGGTATTAATTATGGCGTAAGAATGGCATGGCCTGACAATTTAGTAGATGATGAATTGAAAATTGACAGCTACAGGACTTTTGCGATAGCAGCAGATGATAGTGAGCGTAGGTAGCGAAGAATGATTAGATAGTGGGGTGCATTGAGTATATGGTTTAAGATTAATCGGGGGGAATCGTACACTGGTAATGGTGAAAAAAGAGTCTGTAAGGGTTTTTAGGAAGAAACCATGGAATAATAGTATTAATCCTGCGAATTTATATGAGTTCTCAGGATTTTGTGTTTTATGATAAATAATTACAATAAATAGTAATTATTTACAAGCCGAACGTAATAAATTGCCGATAAAGATATTTTTCAGTGCCGATCACTTTAGCCGAAATATAGAGAACTTAAATACCACCATAAGGACCCAGGACGGAATTCCCATGGGGTTAAAATGGATTGCCTAAAATTGGGAAACAGCAAACCTTACTGCATTTCGACCGCTGTCTTTAGCCTCATATAACGCCTCATCAGCTCTCTTAATGCAAGATGACATACTTCCATCCTGCATGAGTTCCGCCACTCCCATACTGAGAGGAAGCAAAAAATCTGTCCCTTTGCTTATGAAAATCAGAGAAAACAGCACAGAATCCTGCTAGTTTAATATTAAGGCTAGCAGGATCTTCATTTGCATTTTCTTAAGTAATTAATTTGTGCAAGGAGCTCTGAAGCAAAATTTTCAAAAATGATCAGCGCTTTTTCCGTGCTGGATTTAACAAATTTATGGATAACCTTATAACATATTCGGTCAGGCGGGGGAACAAATAGTTTTTGAATAGTATACTTGTTGGTTGCTGTTGTGGCTTGCGCGATTGACAAGGGAACAATTGCCCATTGGTGAGGTGTTCGTAGCAGGGGCAAAACCATTGGGCCGTTACTGACTTGAATATGTGTTGCCTGAAGAGGATTCCACCATTTGTTATGCCAGATTTCATAGGCTGGAAACCAGTTATGGTACAATTCATCACGTGGATTTAACTGCTGTGGATGAATGTTTGGAGCAGACATATTCTCTGATGAGGCTAATCGAATAAGGACCATAGGTTCTGAAAAAAATGGGGATACTTCAATATTTTTTATGATTCTCTCGTGTAATACAAAAGCAATATCAATCGTTCTTTGCTCAACTAAGGCGTAAAGATCATTGGAATTTTGAGTATAAATGTGTAAGCGCATGGCCGGATGTTGGTGGATTATTTGCTGATAAATATTCGGCAATAAATAAGTGTTTACACTATCAACAGCTCCAATTGATAAAGATAGATTAGTACGTGATTTTAATGATTGGGTTTCTAACAATAAATGAACCCATTTTTCTGCGATTAAAATGAAATCTTCACCCGCAGGAGTAAGTGTAATGGTTTTTAATCCTTTTCGTCGCTGAATAAGAACTAGACCAAGTCTTTGTTCAAGATTCTTGAGGCGGTGACTTACCGCAGATTGGGATAAATGAAGACTTTCAGCAGCCTTTGTTAAACTTTGATTAGAGACAACTGCTAAGAATGCTTGAATATCATCAATATTCATTATTATTACTCCTCATATATAAATATAAAAAATTTGCATATTATTAATGCATTTCATTTGTTTTACTTTAAGTATAAGTATTGTCTATAATTAACTCAAGAATAATTAACGAATAAATGTGCAGAGGATCAAATAAGAATTTCAATGACACTATTAATTTAGTATGGACTTATTATTCTACTGAAAAAACAAAAGGGGTCGAATGGTGCGAGCTTTCAGTTTTGTATGTAATGTCGCTATAGTGTTTTTATGCGTTATCAGTTTTACAGTGAGCTTAATTAGGAATGCCTTTTTATCGGCGGTTTTGTGGTTGTTGCCATATAGATAGACTGTGAATGGTGGTTACGCTATAAGATAAGGCACAGAAGACATAGCTAATTAATAAAGTAGAATTATTTGCGATTGGTAAAATAGGAGGACAATAGTTGTGGATCATATTAGTATGGAAATGCTTAGTTTTTTATTGGGAGTAGGTTTTGTTGCTGCTTTTATAGACTCTGTTGTTGGCGGAGGAGGTTTAATCTCCATGCCAGCATTGTTGATGACAGGATTACCTCCTAGCGTTGTATTGGGGACTAACAAATTAGCTTCGATATGTTGTTCTAGTACGAGCAGCATATCGTTCTTGCGTTCAGGGAAGATGGATCTTGGATTAGTTAAATATCTTTTTCCCTTATCCTTAATTGGTTCCATATTGGGCGCATATACGATAAAGCTGATTCCCCCTGAATTCTTAAAACCACTAGTAGTAGTTATGTTGATTTTAGTAGCGATTTATACGATTTTTAAGAAGGAGTGGGGAGATGAGTCTACTTATAAAGGTATTAACAAAAGGGCTGGTATTTTAGGAGGTTGTGCTGCTTTTATTTTGGGCTTTTATGACGGCTTTTTCGGGCCAGGAGCAGGAACGTTTTTAATTTTTGTATTTTTGACACTTGGTTTTGATTTTGTGGTAGCTGCGGGAAATGCCAAGGCACTCAATCTAGCGAGTAACCTGGGTGCGGTTGCAATATTTATGTTAGGCAGTTCAGTCAATTATATTTATGGTTTTGTTATGGGCATTGCGATGATTATCGGCGCTATCACCGGTTCACGGTTTGCTATTGCCCAAGGTGCTACTTATGTTAAACCACTATTTATCTTGGTGACAATGTTATTAATAGGAAAGCAATTATTAGATGTTTTACATTGAGTATAGAGCTAATGCGAGATAGTTAGAAGTAAAAAGGGGACAGGTGTACTATTTTAAAAACATAGAGTTTAGTCTAAATTTTTCAAGGGCAATGGGGGCGGTTTACATTGGTCTTTTTCTGTACTATTTCATCCGACACGCAGAACCTTATCATTTATAATGGAGAAAAATGCCTCAACCTATCAGTATGGGGTGAGGCATTTATAGTTGAAAACAGGATAATGTAAAATAAATTTCACAGATAGGTAAGGCAGGGATGGTTACTGACTTGGGGGTAATTTAACAGTGATGCATGCTGACGATTAGTCGGGAATGATTGACAGAACGAGGATCTTCTGATAGCATAGAAAAAATAATTGACGTAGTATATTGTCATGATTATATTGGTGCAATGAAAGAGAGAAGAGTATGACTCAAGTTTTGTTAAAGGCAATGGCTTTTGTTTGTATTATCATATTAGGTTATATGTTAAAAAGAATCGGCCTTTTTATGCCCAACGATTATAAGATAATTTCAAAAATTGTAATGAACCTTACGCTACCAGCAGCTGTGATTACTGGTTTTGCCAATTTCCAAATGGATATTTCCCTTATATATGTTGTTTTACTTGGATTTCTATGTAATGTAGTTATGGTATCATTAGGTTTTTGGGCTGGGGCTAATAATGACGATACCAAGGCTTTTTATATGCTGAATTTTTCCGGGTATAATATCGGCTGTTTTACCTTGCCCTTTGTTCAGAATTTCCTTGGCCCCTTTGGTGTGGTTGCTACCTGTATGTTTGATTCAGGAAATTCCATCATGTGTACAGGAGGGACATACGCAGCGGCTGCCAGTGTAGTTGGGGTTGGCGAAAAAGGCCATGGTATACGATTAATCAAGACATTATTTTCTTCAGTGCCGTTTACCACCTATATGGTAGTACTGCTACTATCGTTGCTTGGAATTCACTTACCTGCAGCAGTAAGTAATCTAGCGTCTGTAATTGCCGGCGCTAATAGTTTCTTAGCTATGCTCATGATTGGTATGATGATTAAGATTGATTTAGAGCCAAGGTACCTAAAACAGGCAGCTTTCATATTGTCAATAAGGTATTTGTTAGCGGCAATTTTTGCTGTGATATTTTATTTTTACACACCATTTACGTTGGAAGTTAGGCAAGTACTAGCACTTGTTATTTTTGCGCCCATTTCAGCGCTTGTCCCTGTTTTTACAGAAAAATTCAAAGGAAATACAGCGTTAGCAAGTTTCACAAATTCAATATCAATCGTACTTAGTATTACTATTATGACAATTCTGTTAGTAGTTATGAAAGTTGGGTAAAGAGCCAAGAAATAATTATTTAGAAAAACTATCTCAGTATTACCTGATTGATAATGAAAATGGTAAATGACTTTGACTGTTGGGTTATAAAAAGCAAGTGAGTACTTTTCTCGATTTTGGTGCAAAAAATAAAATCAATGATATAATCTTACCAGAACTTGGAAGTTGGGTAAGGAGAAAGTCAGGAAACACCTTAAGCCAACAAATGATTCATGGAGAATGGATGAAGCATATCTGAAAATTAAGAGCAAAAATACATATTTATTATATAGAGAAGTTGATTCCAAAGGGAATATTATCGACCTTTTTGTATCTGAGCATCGTGATAAACATGCTGCGAAGAAGTTCTTCAAAAAGGCTCTAAAAGCTATACATAATCAGCAACCAAGAGTAATAACAACTGACAAGTGCGCAGCAACTCAAGTTGCAATATATGAATTGATTTATGATGGTAGCATATCGGTAAAAACAACGCTAAGCAAAGAAAAGCAACATTAAATACAAAATTATGTTTAATTTACAAGGAATTAAAACATTCATTATAACAAATTGATAATCTGCTGGAAATAAGATGAGTGTAGTGGTAAAATTATACTGTGATCAGGCAAAAATACCGTAGAATGAACGATTTGACTACAAATAGTTTCCACATGAAACTATGTAATAATTAATGGGGGTATTTATATGACAGCTACAACTAACAAACTAGTAATTATTGGTGTAGGACATGTAGGGGCTCAAGTTTTGACAACTGCCGTTGCCCATCAAATTGCATCGGAGATTGCTCTGATTGATATTGAAGAAGGAAGAGCCATTGGTGAAGCATTAGACGTTGATCATGCTACTCCTTTTGACTATAATGCGAACATTAATGTACATAAAGGCACCTACGAAGACTGTGCTGATGCTAAGGTAATAATTATGTGTGCGGGACCTAGTGTCCTGCCGGGAGAAAATTTGGATCGTCTTGTTTTAGCTGGACGAAACGCGGAAACTGTTAAAGACGTTATGAGCCAAATTGTTAAATACACTAAAGATGCCGTAATTATTTTTATTACCAATCCTCTTGATATTACGACCTATTATGCTGCAAATCACTTTGGTTATCCGAAAGGAAAATTATTTGGCACAGGTACAACACTTGAAACTTCTCGCCTAAAACGAATCATTGCAGATCGTTACCATGTAGCACCTACTAGTGTACAAGCTTTTATGCTAGGTGAACATGGAAATTCTACTTTCCCGGCGTGGAGCATGGTAAATATTGGTGGCATTCCGGTAAACCAATTGGATCGATTTTTCGACATTGAAACACCACTTGATAAAGAAGCTATAGGTAAACAAGTTATACAAGTTGCTTACGATGTGCTAAACGGAAAAGGCTGGACTAACACGGGTATTGCCATGGGTGCTGTTCGTCTTGCCAAAGCAGTTATATATGATGAGCGCTTTGTGGGACCAGTTTCTGTTACTCTTGAAGGTGAATATGGTATTACTGAAAAAGTATCGCTCAGTATTCCTTGTATTATCGGCAAAAATGGTGTTGAAAAAAGACTGCCGTTGAGCTTACCGGAAGAAGAAGTTGATAACCTAAAGAAGTGTGCCAAAACAATTCGTGCCGTTCTGGATTCGATTAATATTGATTAAGATAAAAGAATAGTATATTTTGGCAGGAACGATACTCTGGCGAGTAAAATACTTAAACAATATTATTGGGCAGGACCATCACTTTATTAAACGAAGGGTCAGGGCAATGCTTGGATCTGACAGCTTTGAAACTCTACTGAGAAAATGATTTGTGGAATCGAGAATATGCATATGATGCGAAAGGACAGATTGAAACTCAATCTGTCCTTTCCTAGTTTCAGTTCTTTGGTCGAGTAGATTGAGGGACGTTTCAGAATTATCCCTCAATTTACTCGACCGATATTATTGTAAATGATCAGATCATGTTTGAGTTTGCGAATATTTTGCACCAGAACCCGTTAAATGTTACAGTCAGTATCGGTCTGCTGAATCAACTTTTTTAACGGAAAAAGTAACGCTCAGAACAACGATGAATTATAACAGGAATTAGGGCATTAGAGGTTTATGTGAAAGTTTACAAAAGTAACAAATCGCGATTCTTTGTTTTATAAGCAGGATTTATGAAATTTTTATGGAATGGAATTGAATAATAATTCTGTCTTATTATAGTCGATTATTGAAAATAGACTAGTGGGGGAGATTTTTCTGTATTAATGTGTTCCAAGAAGGAGATGTAGATAAAATGAAAAAAAATCACTCTTCATTTTTAGACTTACGTAAATTTGTGGCTCCGGAATTTATCTTTGGAGTTGGGGCACGAAAGCTAGCGGGGCGTTATGCGTTGAATTTTGGAGCACGGAAAGTATTGTTAGTGAGTGATAAATTCTTACATTCTAAAACATCTTGGGTGGATGAAGTAGAGCAATCTTTCAAAGATGCTGGAATTCCTTATGTATTGTTCATGGAAGTGAGCCCTAATCCACGCTCGGCAGAAGTGATGCATGGAGCTACAGTCTTTGCTAATGAACATTGTGATGGAATTGTTGCTTTGGGGGGCGGTAGCGTTATGGATTGTGCCAAAGGTATTGGTATTGTTTATGCCAATGGTGGTAATATTTTAGATTTTGAAGGTGTTGATAAAATTCCAAGAGCTATGCCTCCGTTAATGTGTATTCCTACAACGAGTGGCACTGCATCGGAAGTTTCTCAATTTGTAATTATATTAGACGAATTCCGTGCATGTAAAATTGCTATCGTCAGCAAGGCTGTCGTTCCCGATGTAGGACTCTTAGATCCAGAAGTTACAATAAGCATGGATCCATATTTGACGGCATGTTCTGGTATGGATGCACTGACTCATGCTATAGAAGCCTATGTATCCAATGCTAGTTCTCCCATTACAGATCTTCATGCCCTAGAGGCAATCCGTCTTATATGGGAGGCACTACCGGAAGTTATGGTACAGCCATCTGATCTTGGTTGGCGTGCTCAGGTATTGATGGGCAGTCTTCAAGCTGGACTGGCATTTTCAAACGCAATTTTAGGTGCGACACATGCCATGGCCCATAGTTTGGGTGGATTTCTTGATTTGCCTCATGGTGAATGTAATGCCATCTTATTAGGACCTGTCATGCAATATAATTATTCTGCGTGTCTAGAAAAATCTCAAAAGATTGGAGAAATTTTCGGACTGTCTCTGGAAGGTTTGCCAGAGACAGTGGCTGCGCAGCAATTATGCCAAACCATTGAAAATTTTCGGCGAAAACTTGGTATTCATAATACCTTAAAGGGTTTAGGTGTCCAGCGTTCGAAGTTTTCCCAATTGATTGAATATGCATTACATGATGCGTGTATGGCCACTAATCCGCAAGTGATGACGGTAGAGGATGTGGAATCGATTTATGAACAGGCGTTATGATACCGATGATGAAAGAAACTTTACCCGTGATCTCTTGATTGGTCTTGGCGAATCATCTGTTCGTAAAAGTTACTACCCTGAATTACAACGACGGATAGTAGAGCTAGAAAAAACCCAAGCATCTTTAATTGAAAGTGAAAAACGCTATCGTCAAGCTGTTGAAGTATCCAGTGATGCAATTTGGGATTGGGATATATGTCAGAATATCTGGTATATTTCAAATGAATGGGTGAAGAAATTCAAGCTGTTACCAGAGAAACATGATGAGAAATCTTCACAGGTTATCGGTGAAGATTTAAGGAAAATTTGGAGTATGCGGATTCATCCAGATGATCTTGCACATCACCAACAGCTTTTAAATGATCATCTAGCAGGGATAAGCGATGTTTATGAAGTGGAGTATCGATTTTTGATTCCTCCTGAACGCTGGATTTGGATATTGGCCAAAGGCAAAGTCATATTTGATAACCATGGTAAGCCAGTACGTATGATTGGTTCTTATTCTGATATTACGACTCGTAAAAATCAAGAAGAGCGCATTCGGCATATGGCTTATCATGATACATTAACTGATCTTCCTAATCGTGCTAGTCTTTATGAAAAAATGGTGGATTTTCTGAATGAGAAAAACACAGATGATCATTCAGGAGCCATATTTTTAATCAACATTGATAACTTTAAATTTGTTAATGATTCATTAGGATATTCTTGCGGAGATAACTTGTTAATTGCAATCGCCCAGCGACTTACTGGAATTTTACCATCTAAAGGGGAATTAGCTCGGATTGGTGGAGATGAGTTTGCGATTTTGTTGACACATTTTGATTCTAAGCAAGTTGATACTTTCGCACATCGAATTTTAAAGTTATTCACTAAGCCCATTTTTGCTTGTGGGCATCAAATTTTTATTTCTAGTAGCATAGGAATTGAGGTTTTCACGACTGACGCCTCTGTTGAAAAAATATTGAGTAATGCCAATACTGCATTACATAGTGCAAAAACTACAGGTAAGAAAACATGGAAACTTTTTAAAAATGAAATGCAAGAAGCTGTCGTCCTTCGTATGCAAATGGAAAATGAGCTCCGTCAGGCTTTGGCTCTCGAACAATTTGTAGTATATTATCAGCCACAAATTGATATCTTATCTGGTAAAATTATTGGACTAGAAGCACTGATTCGTTGGTCACATCCCACTAAAGGTCTTATTCCACCTCTATCTTTTATTCCCTTAGTAGAAGAAACAGGAATGATCGTCCCTCTTGGTGAGTGGGTTATGCGCTCTGCTTGTAGATTTGGAAATTCATTGAGGAAAATCCAACAAAAGAAAATACGTATTGCTATTAACGTTTCGGCAAAACAATTAATGCAAGAGGATTTCTTACAACGAGTTCGTCGTATTTTATGGGAAGAAAACTATCCACCAGAGCTAATGGAATTAGAAATTACGGAAACTATTTTGATGGAATCATTAGAAACAAATGTGATCAAGTTGAAAGAACTTCGCAATTTTGGCATTCGCATTTCTCTTGATGATTTTGGTACAGGCTATTCTTCATTGACATATTTAAGTCGTCTACCTATTGATGTTCTCAAAATCGATAAGTCTTTCTTGCAAGAAGTTCGGGTCACTTCAAAGGGAACAGTCATTATTGGTACGATTATTCAGCTTGCTCATCAAATGGATATGACAGTGGTTGCTGAAGGAGTGGAAACATGGGAACAGCTTCAATTGATGAGAGATTTAGAATGCGATTTTATTCAAGGATTTTTGATAAGCCGTCCACTCCCGGTTGATCAAATACTAGAAGTATATCATAAAAATCATGGTGTATTTTTAATTGAAAGTGCTGTGGACCCTACTTGATGGACAGTATACCAGTGATATTTATTTTAGGATGAAATGAAGAAGATGAGACAAAAGGACTTGAGTTGGGAGCAGTTGATTATATAACCAGACCTTTCAGATCGGCCATTATCCTGGCAAGAGTACAAAACCAACTCAGATTCAGTATGGCCACAAAGGAACTGAAAAAACACTATCAGACGGCTCTTGACTGAAATGCTCGTTTGCAAAATGAAATCACCGAACGCAAGCGGTCTTACAAAACGAGGCGCGGTTGCAGCGTCTCGTCGATATCCTGCAGTAGCTAGCTGAAACTATTCAGGAATTTCTCGATTACTCACTAAAGCAGGCTATGCAACTGACCGAAAGTAGGATCGGCTAGATTTACCACTATCACGAAGAACGCAAGGAGTTTGTCCTTAATACTTAGTCCAAAGAAGTTATTGAGGAATGCACTGTGGTGAATCCACAAACTTGCTACGAGCTGGACAAAACAGGAATCTGGGGGAAGCTGTTTGACAACGCCAGCCGATTGTGATTAACGATTTACAAGCAGCTCACTCGTTAACTTGACTTTCATTGTTCTTTTTTAGTTTAATAATTATACGCAAAAACATAGACCATACAAATCTCACAAATTCATGTATGGTCTATGTTTATAACTAAATTATTCTGAAATTGCTAAAAGAGACACGTAATTAGACTTTAACAATCCAACCGGCTGGCGCCTCCAAATCACCAAATTGAATACCGCAAAGAGTGTCGTACAGTTTGGTCGTATTCGGACCAACTTCTGTTTCACTATGGAAGACGTGAAGTTTACCGTTATACTGAATACCGCCAATCGGAGTAATAACAGCCGCAGTTCCGCAAGCGCCCGCTTCTTTAAACTCTTTAAGATTATCGATCAAAACGTCTCTCTCTGACGCTTTTAAGCCCAAATATTCTTTAGCTAGATAGAGAAGGGAATATTTCGTAATGCTTGGTAAAATCGAAGGTGATTTGGGGGTGACAAATTCGTCATCCCATGTAATACCAAAGAAATTTGCTGAGCCGACTTCTTCGATTTTTGTATGAGTCAATGGATCAAGGTAGATACAATCACCAAACCCGCTTTTTTTCGCCAATTGATATGAGTACAGGCTTGCTGCATAGTTACCGCCTACTTTAGCAGCTCCTGTTCCATATGGAGCCGCCCGATCAAAGTCGGAAACCGTAAAATTGACAGGCGTCATACCGCCTTTGAAATAGGGACCGACGGGCATGCAGAAAACAGAGAATAAATATTCCGGGGCTGGACCGACACCAATATTATCTCCTACGCCAATTAGTAACGGCCTGATATAAAGTGTGGCACCAGTACCGTAGGGAGGAACATATGCTTCATTGGCTCGTACAACTTGTAATACGGCTTCCACAAATTTCTCTTCTGGAATTTCCGGCATTAACAGCCGTTGAGCGCCGAGATTCATCCGTTTAGCATTTTCAAAAGGCCGGAAAAGTTGGATATCGCCATTTTTTGTTCTGTAGGCTTTTAATCCCTCGAAACACTGTTGGCCATAGTGCAAGGCGGTTGATGCCTCACTGATTGAAAGCTTATTATCGGTTGTTAGTTGGCCTTCATCCCATTTGCCATCTTTCCAAGTAGAAACATAACGGAAGTCTGTTTTTATGTAGCTAAAACCTAAATTACCCCAATCAATATTTGCTAGTTTACTCATAATTATATCCCCTCTCCTAAAAAAATTATTAAGCTAATCCATCTTTCCAAGTAATTCACCACTATAACCCTCTGTAAAAATAAAAAAACTCTTGCCCTTCAAGTCAAAAAGACTTAAAGGGGCAAGAGAAATTCTCGCGGTACCACCCTTTTTACAGAAAAAAATCTGCATCTCATCAGGTCAAACAACCCTAGCAGAATAACGGCTGCACTCCTTTCGGAGCTGAGACCGGCGCAGCTTACTTACAGTTCAGCCTTGCTGTTCAGGAGCGACGTTTGCATTCCCATCGTACCGATTCACACCAACCATCGGTTCTCTGAAACGACATAGAAAACAAGTTCTCCCTCATCACATTTACCATATTAAGTTAAAGTGTAGCTTTGCTTTATATAAATATACGCTAATAGTTATCTTCTGTCAATACCTATACATGACTGAAAAGGATTCGATGCTATCTATACTCAAAATAGCTTTACTTCGTAATTATACTCTATACGGAGAAGAACGAAATCTCTAGTCGCGATGGCTATAGTCTCTTTCTAGAAAACTTAAAAAAAGTGAAAAAATCCCTATATGAAGCGGAATCGTAGTTTTCCTGTAATTCCTTCTAAACCAGATGCATTAACCCTCAGAAAATATTTTAGAGCCTATTTTTCATCTAAATCCTATGGTAAGGAAGATTGGTTGTTCCCAGGGCAAAGACAGAATGAGCACGTTAACATTAAAACCATCCAAGGTATCTTAATGAAATTAAAAAACAACAATCAGACAAAGAAAGTCACATTGGAGTACGACACCTTGTCGATCAGAGTGGAAATTTAGCATTACCGCCCATAAGAAAATTCTAATCGATATTGGGCATGTAGGACAAAACTTGTATTTAGCTAGCGAATCAATAGATGTTGGAACTTGTGCAATAGGTATATATGATCAAAAGCTTATAGACCAGCTACTGGGTCTAAATGGAGAAGAGGAATTTGTGCGATATCTTGCTGCAGTAGGAAAAAAAGGAATGTCTTATTCATTATATTCCTCAGTTAGACATTGATAGCGGTTAGGTGAAGTTCGCTTCCACTATGAAAATCAATGCATTTATAGGGATACACATCATATATTTGTTTGATGAAGATGATTGGTGGTTTGTTGAGAAAAGAATATTGAACCTTATAAACTGCCTTACCTTCGGGTGAGGCGGTTTATTTCATTATAACCAATTACTTCCAGATGATATCATAAAATACAAAAAAACACTAGCTTGAAGGCGATCACATGCACCAAGACGACAAGTCATCAGTAATTTCATATTGATGATTTCACGTTATTTTCTCTTAGTTGATGAAATTAACCTTATCATTCATATAGTTTTCTTATGTATGCATTGTAAAAGTTATGAAAATAATAAATATTAAAGCATTAAGCATAAGAAATGGAGGAGATATTATGGTAAGGGTTTGCCCAACTTGCTCAAATGTAGATATTGATAAATTGGAAAAATTGGTACCAGGTAATCTAGAAGTAGAATGCATAGGTGAGTGTGGTCAGCATGAAGATAAAAGTTTTGGATATATAAATGATGAATTAGTAATAGAAGACACAGAAGAAGAATTTTTTGAATCAGTAAAATCTATGCAGTAGGCCCATAAGAATAACTGATAATAATATTTCCCTATTTAAATGAATAAGCTACCAAAATTTGTTGAAAATATAATATAAAAGGAGGGGTAATACTAGTGTCAAATGAGAAAGAAACATTAATACAAAGTACAGATGAAACGACTCGCGGTGACGTAGAGTCAATTTCAGGAAAAGGTGATGCCAGCGGCACGAATGATCCTAGTAAGCATTCTGATGTTCACCAAAGCTCTAGAAAATACTACGATATTGAAAAATCCCCTGCTTCCATGGAGGAAGTACATAACTGGCAGCGTCAGCATATTAAGACCCATGATCAAGGTAAAGAGGGTTATCCCTTGAATGTCATTGTAGATCCTGCCATGCGTGAAATGTACCAGCACGTTCATGAACAGGGACTTACCAATGTTTTTGACAGGTTCGAGCAGCAGGAAAAGATTCGCTGCAATTTCTGCGTTCAAGGTTTATCTTGTCAATTATGTGCCAACGGTCCTTGCCGTATTAATGCAAAAGTGCCCCGGGGTAACTGCGGTGTTGATGCAGATGTTATGGTAGCGCGAAACTTTGTTTATCGCCATGTAACCATTGGAACTTCTGCTAATATTTTTCATGCCCAGCAGGCGGCTCGTACCTTGAAGGCAGCTGCAGAAAGTCCGGAGAGCGGCCTGAAAATACGTGATAAAGAAAAACTACTAAAATATGCTGAGATGGCTGGTTTAAATAGTCATGAAGATGTAAACAAAGTGGCTGTTAGTTTTGCTAACTGGGTGCTTGAAGATATGGGTAGACCTTATTGGGAAGAGTCGTCAATGACCAAGGCTTTTGCTCCTCCCAAACGTCAAGAATTATGGCGTAAATTAAACTTATTCCCGGGTGGCGGCTTTAGCGAAATTGCATTAGCTCAGACAAAATGTATGACAAACCTTAACGCCGATGCAGTTGATTTCCTACTCACTTCAGTACGTCTAGGCGTTGCTAATGAATATCAAGGTTTGTTTGCTCTTGATATATTACAAGAGATCTTGATGGGTACAGAAAAAATCAGAACTGCAAAACAGAATATGGGGCTGCTCAATAAAGAAAAGGTAAACATTATAACCAATGGTCATATGCCATTGACAGCCCATGTTGTGATTGAACTAGCTTCCACTCCAGAATGGCAGGAAAAAGCTCGCAAAGCTGGTGCAACTGGCCTGCAGATACTCGGTCATGTTTGTGAAGGACAACAGCTTCTTAACTATGAAGATACTGGAAAAATGAGCGCATACGCAGGGCAAGAAGGCGAATGGCTATCAGAAGAATATCTGTTAGCAACTGGCGCAGTTGATCTATTCATGTTCGATTATAACTGTACCATTCCGACTCTCCCACTGTATGCAAAACGTTTTGGTACTACAATGGTGAGTACTCATGAAGTCATTCGTATGCCAGGTACAGAGGTTGTAGAATTTAAACCAGCAGAGATGCGTAAACAAGCGGAAAAGATTTTGGTTATGGCTATTGAGGCTTATTCTAAACGTAAGGCTGAAAATAGAGAAGTCTATATTCCGCCGCAAGTATCGGATTGCATGATTGGTTTTAGCACAGAATCAGTAAAAGCAGCCCTGGGTGGCACATGGAAACCGCTCATTGATGCCATTGTAGCGGGGAAAATTCGTGGTATTGCTACCATAGTGGGCTGCACGACTGCCCGCTACGGACAAGGTGGCAGTAATATATTCCGGATTACTAAAGGCCTGATTGAAAAAGATATTTTAGTGTTATCGGGAGGCTGTACTTCCTCAGTCATGCAATATACTGGACTGGCAGATCCGAAGGCTGCAGATGAAGCTGGGCCTGGTTTGAAGGAAGTTTGTAAGTTATTGGGCATTCCGCCAGTGCTCTCGTATGGCGCATGTGTAGATATAGGGAAAATGACACAAACGGCTAAAGAAATTGCGGATACCTTGGATGTAGATACCAATATGCTGCCGATTGTTATTGGTGCTCCGGAATACTTGGAGCAAAAAGCAGTAGCTGATGCTTGTACTGCGATTGCTCTTGGCTGGCTAGTCCATGTTGCACCTGTTCCTTCTGTGACTGGTAGTGAATTAGTGGTAAAAACATTAACAGAAACAACTGAAACTTTAGGTTTGGGTAAACTAACAGTCGAGACTAGTGCAGATAAAACTGTTCAAATTTATGTAGACCATATTGAGAAAAAACGCAAAGAGCTTGGAATATAGGTACTGTACTAAAAGCAAAAATTATGATTTCTATGGTAGCGGTAGTGTTTAATAAGTATGTGCTAAAGCACAATTATCCTCATTATTGGTGGTAATGAAGTGCTATACTTCGGGGTAATCAAAAAAAATATGCGTAGATATTTTAAGGATCAACAAGCAATAATTCGTTGCTTGTTGATCCTTTTTCCGCACAAAATTTCTGATTGAACCCTAGACAAATATTCCCCAGTAGTATTTAGAATTTCGCATATCTTATCTCTTATTGGAGAGTATATCCTATAGGGGGGGAGCAAAGTTTGAATAAACAACTATCTTTTTTGAAAGATGCATTTAAATCATGTGATGATGTCATCTTTAAAGCATTTCGGATCAGTAACATGAATAGTTATCTCATTTATTTATCTAATTTGGTAAACAAGCAGGCGATTTTTGAAGTTGAACAAGATCTTATAACATTTTTAATAGGCAATACTGAGTGGAATGATATCTCTACTATAGATGTAAAGACAAAGGATTCTTTCATTACCCAGATGCACCACCGACCTTTTTTTAGTCAGAAAATTGAAGTCAATAATACGAAGTTTATTGTCGAACAAATTTTGTCCGGACAAGCTGTTTTGATGGTAGAGGAAATTGACGTCGCATTTTCGTTTCGCACAAAACATTCAGCAGGGAGAGCAATAGAAGAACCAGAAACGGAACATGTTATTCGAGGGCCGAGAGAGGGATTTGTTGAGTCGATCGATACTAATGTAATGTTGATTCGCAGAAAAATAAAAACGACCTCTTTAAAAATTGAATACTTAACGTTAGGAAAGCAGACACAGACAAAGTTAGCGGTTGTTTATCTTAAGGGCGTAGTGGATGAGACGTTGGTGAATGAAGTTCGTAAACGATTGTCTCGTATAGAGATTGATGGTATTTTGGAGAGCAGTTATATAGAAGCGATGATTCAGGATGCTCCTCTATCCCCATTTCCGACAATTTTCAACACAGAACGTCCAGATCGGTTATGTGCGGGTTTGTTAGAAGGAAAAGTCGCTATACTAACAGAAGGTACTCCTTTTACTCTGACGATGCCTGCTGTATTTATCGAATTTCTTCATTCGAATGATGACTATTATAATGGGGGGTTTCCTTCGTCTATCGTACGCTGGATTCGCGGCCTAGGGCTTTTGGTAGCACTGATCTTGCCTGCCTTTTTTATTGCAATTTTAACGATACACCAAGAATTGTTACAGTCGCCTTTTTTAATACGCATATCAGGTAATCGGGAGGACTTGCCTTATCCAGTGTTAATTGAATCAATATTTATGATTATGACTTTTGAATTGCTACGGGAAGCAGGACAAAGAATGCCAAGGTTATTTCACGGGTCTGTGATTACCCTTTTAGGGATACTAATTATTGGTCAAATAGCCGCGCAATCCGGTTTAGTCGCACCTTTAACAGTAGTCGTCATTGGGGTAGCCAGTTTAACTACTTTTATTTTACCAAACCATGCTTTTCAACAGGTGATAAGGTATTTGTGCTTACCCATGTTACTCTTAGCAGGTCTTTTTGGTTTTATGGGCATACTGATCGGTTTGATGGTGATTTTAACACATTTAATTAATTTGCGATCTTTTGGTATACCTTATTTGTCACCTATCTCTCCTTCTCGCAAAGAAGGCTGGAAGGATGTATTTCTACGAACTCCATGGTGGGCAATGGATACACGAGATCCGGCGGTAGGAGTTTCTAATCTAAGACGAAGTGGGGATGACAATTTTCCTAAACCTCCAACTCATCAGCCCAAGGAGAATCAGAATGAAATTGAATAAATGTATTCCTATGCGAACCTTTTTTTCAGTGGTTCTTTTGATTCTATTTTCTGCTTCCCTAGCTGGTTGTTGGAGCAGTCATGAAATAAATAATCTAGCTCTTATTGGCATTATGGGGATTGATCAAGATGATTCCGGTCAGTTTGAATTGACAGTTTCGATTGTTAATCCTTCCCCCGGGGGATCATTAGGTGGGGCGGGAAAAATGCAATCAACAGCCATCGTCGAAACAACTACGGGAAAAACTCTTTTTGAAGCCATGGGAAAATTATCAAGTACTCTTTCAAAAGAAATCTATTTAGGGAATCTAGGTGTTGTTATTGTCGGTGAGAAGGCAGCACAGAATAAAATGGAATCTATTTTAGATTTTTTAAAAAGAAATACTCATATTCGTCCCTATGTACAGTTACTTGTTACTAGGGAGAAGGTCGTGGATATTGTGAAAGCCGAACCCCAATTAAAGAGCAATTTAGGATCAGAAATTCAAGGCATCATAACAAATCGGCATTACACTCATCTGGCAGTAATAAGAGATTTGAGTCAGTTTTTGAAGGAGTTTTCTAGTGATACGAGAGATTCTTTCACAGGTGAGATTCAATTGGCAGCAAAGAATGGAATAAATATAGCAGAAAAGACGAAAAAGATGGAAGCTGGTATTGCTCAAAAAGAGACTAAGGGAATGGGGCAGAATAAAGAAACACTTAGTCTCCAGGGGGCAGCCATATTTAAGGATAACAAATACATTGGCTCGCTTAACGAGCAAGAAACTCGAGGCCTGCTTTTGGGAAGAGGTGAACTAGCCCACGATATTATTATTTTAAGTTGTCCCAAAGATCGTAAGGGATCAATTAGTATCTTAATTAATCGATGCAACTCTCAATTTTCCCCTCATTTTATCGAGGGACAACCGATTATGGATGTTAACATTAAGGTTGATGGAGATATTCAGGAGATTGATTGCCCTGATTTGAAATTAACCTCGAACCAAACTAACGAATTAAATGTCGTACTCGAAGAAGAAATCAGACATGAAATAATGATAGTATTGGATAAAACGCAGAAACAGTGGCAAGCTGATGTGTTTGGATTCGGTAATGCAATTTATCATCATTATCCAAAAGAATGGAATCAAATGGCTAGTCAATGGCGAAATGACGGTTTATCCAAGATGAAGGTGAACATCACTATTATAGCCAATATTTCCCGATCTGGAGTTAGTAAAAATCCTGTTAAAGCAGATGAATCGAGGTAAGGTAGTATGGATTTTTTTGCTAGTGTAATCTTCTTCCTTCTGGTCTTGGGTTCTTCTGGTATCGAAATTCTTATGGGAATGAAGAGAAAAGAAAAGAAAATACTTTGTATTGAAACAGGGATATTGGGGCTTGTGATTGTTGGAGGAATTTTTTCCATTTATCATGTTCCAAATCCTTCAATTGCTAAGATTTTAGGTGCAGTCATCCCACGTATAAATTAGGAGGAGCAGCCGATGATTGAAACGGGTAGAATCAGCAATATTCA
>JAGFZX010000104.1 GCA_017889585.1 Bacillota bacterium | reverse complement strand
CGGTGTCATGCGTCAACCTTCATTTATTAATAATTACCTATTTTGTAAAAATTTATTTAATTTTAGATAAATAAAAAAGCCACCCTACCAATTAAGGTAAGACGGTGCTTTTTATACGCGTAAAAATATAATTTAGAAGAAACTGTTACGACGTGATGACTTATTTGATATACACATCCCAGCGCCTATTTTTTAATCATATCACCGAGGCCCTCCCTATCAACTGCTCCTCCGGCCACTTTTTCCAGTTCCTCATCCGTCAACTCGCCCGTTGACTGCCCTGCCTCCTCCGCATTGTTTTTTTTAGTAAAATCTTCATCAGCCTTCATTCTTTCAATAAATACCTTTGTTGATTCCATACTCATAAGGATACCTACTTGAATTTTATTACAATTATTATACCACGTTATTCCAGGGGGAAGATATTATAATGATGACGCATAAATAAAAAATCCCCTACCAAGTCGCAATGAGAATGTTGTCTATTCCAGCATAGAACATAACCTCTGCTTCCCCCATCGTCGCGCAACATAATCCAACAGCCCCAGCTTTCATTTGCAGATGGGCGATAGCTGGCGTTTTATGTGACTTCGCATGAGGCCTAATATTGGTTTTGACTTGTGCCAAATAGTTGCTCACCTGTTCAAGATTATGTGTAAAAATCTCAATATCTAATACCAATGCCGGAGTGGGGAGCTGGTCAATCGACAGCCCAATTAACGGTTGCCCACTCATTAGCTCACCTCCCATATTTTATAATCTATAAGTTTAGACAAAATAGTAATATTAGCTGAGAATTCATCGCCATGTTGCCAAATTCCTGCAGTCCATTGTCGGTGCCGATTAATTCTTTCCATTAATGTAAATAGTATATTTTCCACAGAATAGCTTACTATTTCATGATATTAATAGATAATAAGCTACTATGAGGAAAGAATCCCTCCCCCTAATTCAATGGTACTTCAGTGAAACGGTTTAGGAAACTAGATCATCATAGGCCTTATTAAATAACATTATATAATCATCTTGCGTTATTGTTCTTGGATTACTTGCATTCGATCCATTTTGTACTGACATTTCAGCCAAAAGTATGAAATCTTCCCTATTGATCTTCAATGATTTTATTCCAGGCAATCCTATTTCTTTTGATAACCTTTTTATATACTCTATCCCTTTCACTGCTGCTTCATGATCATCTTTTTCATCTATTCCCATAGTCCTTGCTATTCGCGCATATTTTAATTCTGCAGATGGCAAGTTATATTCCATGACAAAAGGTAATAATATTGCATTGCACATCCCATGTGGTGCATCATACATACTTCCTAATGCTTCTGCCATACAATGTACTGAGGCTACATCAGCATGACTAAATGATAATCCCGCCAATAAACTGCCCATCATCATTTTATCTCTTGCTTCCATATTTTGTCCATTTTTCACTGCTTCAACAATATTTTTTGCGATATATTCAATAGCATATAAGCCTATCGCTTCAGCTATTGGTTCAGTACAATTGGCTGTATATCCTTCTATCCCATGAGTTAAGGCATCAATTCCCGTAGCTGCAGTGATCATCGGTGGAACCGATAGAGTAAGTTCGGGGTCTATGATCGCTACTTTTGCTGCAATTGCTGGGCTTTTTATTGTAAATTTGAATTTTTCTGTTGTATCTGTTATAACAGAAGAAAACGTAACTTCACTACCTGTCCCAGCTGTTGTCGGTATCGTAATGAGAGGGATGCAATCATCTTTTATTTTTCCTTTTTCTTGATAGTCTCTGACTTTCCCGCCTTGTTTTATTAAAGCACTAACTGCTTTTGCTGCATCGATTGGACTGCCACCACCAAAAGCTACTATCGTATCTATGGATTCTTTTCTAGCTGTTTCAGCTGCTAATTCCACATTATAGTCTTTAGGATTTGCTTCAATTTCATCATATATGATAACAGATAACCCCTCTGCCTTTATGAGATCAGTAATTTTAGCTATCATTCCTGCCTGAACAAGACCTTTATCTGTTATTATCATTATTTTTTTTGCCATCAATAGCTTCAGTTCTTCTCCTAATACTTTTATCATACCTATACCATATCTTATTTTGGTTGGTAACATAAAATCAAAATTTTTTATCATTTCATAATCTCCTTATTTTATAACTTTGCTTAATTCCGTTACTTAGGCAATTTTCTAACGGTTCCATTACCTGAGCACGTAAACTAGTTCCTTCGCGGCGACCGGGTTCTTATTTTTTAGTTTTGACTTAACGTACATATCCCTCCTTTCATCTAAGAATATGTGATGCGAAAGAAGTTTCAAAACATTGTTCTTTCTTGTGTATTATACTTCTGACCTTCCAATTCCTGCTAATCAAGTCAAATGGGGAAGATGGTGAGAAAAATTCTTTCCAATCCTCCTAAATTAAAAACCAGAACTCTCAGACCAGCTTTACTTGGCGAGAATTCTGGTCTTTAATTGGGAGGTAGCAATTTACATGTAGCCTTTAGAACCGCCGCTTTACTCATGCTGTATTGATATAAGAAATTCCTTGCAAACAATTACCTTTTTTACCAAGAGGATAGAATTATTGATTTGGTGGAGGCGAGCCGCGGCCTTGCAAATCCGCCCTATTTATAATGGACTTTTATTTGTCCAATATCTAAACTAATATCCACTGCCTTCACCGAATGGGTCAAAGCACCTATAGAGATAATATCTACACCTGTTTTAGCAATATCAACAATGTTCTCTTTATTAATTCCGCCAGATGCTTCCACCAATGCTGAATGTCCGATCATAGCCACAGCCTGTTTCATCGTATCGATATCCATATTATCTAACATGATAACATCTGCTTTTGCTTGTAACGCTTCTGTTACTCCTGCCAAATCTTCCACTTCAACCTCGATTTTCACCATATGAGAAACTGTTTTTTTGGCAGCAAGAATAGCTTGGGTAATACCTCCAGCTACTTTAATGTGATTGTCTTTAATCATAACAGCATCATATAAACCAAATCTATGATTATACCCACCGCCGGCAACTACTGCATATTTTTCTAATATTCTTAGACCTGGTGTCGTCTTACGCGTATCTACTACCCGCACTGGATATTCTTTAACTTTTTCTACAAAAAAAGCCGTTTGGGTGGCAATACCACTCATACGCTGCAGAAAATTGAGTGCCGCTCGTTCACCTGTTAAGATAGCTTTTGCATCCCCTTCTACCTCAGCAAGTACGGTACCATATTCTACGTTGTCACCATCTTGTACTTTAGGAGTAAAGGATATATCCGGAGATAATAAATGAAATACTCCTTCAGCTACTGCTAGTCCTGCTACTACACCCGATTGTTTAATATGAATAATTCCTTTGGCACTAGCTCCTGCAGGTACAATACTATTAGTAGTAATATCACCACTACCTATATCTTCATATACACACTGCTTCACAAATTCTTTAATCAGCTTCCAATCCACTATAAAAACCACCTTTTATATTGAATGATTTCTTGCTAGCTACTTTTTAGCAAAATATGTTTGCACCAACCTGCTACGGTGTAAGGATAATCTTGCCGAAAATGTCCGCCACGACTTTCTGTTCGTAGAATAGCTGCTTCAGCAACCAATTTCCCCACCGTCAACATATTACGCACTTCGATTTCCATCACATTATTAACTTCATAATCAAATAAACGCTCCCATTGCTCAAACCAATCCAGTGCTTCTGATAATCCCTCAGCAGTGCGCAATAGTCCTACTTTTTTCTCCATGATGTTTTTAACGCTACTGCGCAGTTCTTCATAATCATAAGAAGTTGCTATTTTTAATTGATGATTGCTAAAAATCCTTTGTTTCTGTTTTCTAATTTCCTTCAGAGAAGCATATCGCCTAGCAACTCTCTCACTAATAACTAAGCCTTCCAATAGGGAATTACTCGCCAAACGATTAGCACCATGTACACCAATACAACTAGATTCTCCACAGCAAAATAAACCCTCGATACTAGTTTCTCCCCACATATTAATCTTGATGCCACCCATCATATAATGGGCAGCAGGGGCAACGGGAATGAGCTGGCGTGTAATATCCAGTCCATAACGAAGACATGTAGCTACAATCATGGGAAACCGATCTTTTATTCTTTGCGAGTCTAAATGGGTAATATCTAGCAGCACATGATGACTAGCAGTATTTGTCATCTCGTTAAAAATAGCTTTACTCACCACATCTCTAGGAGCCAGTTCTGCCATTTCATGATAGTTAGGCATAAATCGTTCGTGATGTATATTTCGTAGTATAGCACCTTCACCCCGTACTGCTTCTGAAATTAGAAAACTAGGCATTCCCGTTAATGCCAATGCAGTAGGATGAAATTGTACAAACTCCATATCCATTATTTCGGCACCTGCTCGCCAGGCTGCTGCAATACCATCAGCTGTAGCTACTTCTGGATTGGTAGTATGCTTATACAATTGACCAATACCCCCTGTAGCCAAAACAACTACCTTGCTTTGAAATATATGAAATGTCTGTGACTGACTATCAAAAACCAATGCCCCATAGCAAGTGTTATCTTCCACCAACAAATCCACTAACACCTGGTATTCCATAATTGTTATCTCAGGTGTCTTGGCTATTTTTTCCCGTAAGCCACGAATGACTTCTGCACCCGTCGAATCACCGTTTGCATGTAGTACACGAGCCCTACTGTGACAACCTTCCCAAGCTAAGGCAATTCCATCCACGCCTTGATCAAAATTCACTCCTATTTTGATCAATTCTTCAATTCGATCTACCCCTTCAGTTACAAGCATTTTTACTGCACTTTCATTACACAATCCTGCACCGGCTACTAGTGTATCCTGCATGTGTATTTCAGGGGAATCATGTTTTCCAATAGCTGCAGCAATGCCGCCTTGCGCCTTATCTGTATTACTATCTATAATACTTTGTTTGGTAATGATAGTCACTTTTGCTCCCTGCTGATACGCCGACCATGCTGTAAATAAACCAGCAATTCCTCCGCCAACTACCAAGTATTCTGTTTCTACCCTCTTCAATTCTCGAGAATCAAAATTCTTTAAATACTGCCCAAACAAATTTTTCTCCCTCCAACTAGCCAACTGCCAGCATTTTTTTTAAACTCTGCAATGCTTTCTCATAAATATCAGTCTGAATAACTATTTTAGGCTCCATAGTTTCCAAAACATTTTTTACTTTTTCAGCTGTAATCTTTTTCATATTTGCACATAGTAACGTTTCACTTGGCAAATAAAATTCCTTATCGGGACACGCCTTACGCAATTGATACAAAATCCCTACTTCCGTTACTACAATAAACTCTTTTGCTTCACTTTGACGAGCAAATGCAATAATTCCTGCTGTACTCGCCACACAGTCGGCCATGCTGACCACCTCTGGCCTACATTCCGGATGAATGAGTACAATAGCACTGGGATGAGCTTGTTTTGCCTTGGTAATCTCCTCAGGCTTGATACGGTTATGCACACAGCAAAAACCATCCCATACCATCATGTCGCGTCCAGTTTTTTTCATTACATAACTACCTAAATTTCTATCAGGTAAAAATAAGATTTCTTTTCCTTCAGGAATCGATTGTACTATTTTTACTGCATTTGCAGAGGTACAGCAAATATCACTTTCTGCTTTTACTTCCGCTGTAGTATTAACATAAGAAACTACTACCATATCTGGTTTCTGTTTTTTTCTCTCACGAACCATTTCACCGGTTACCATATCAGCCATGGGACATCCTGCCTGCGCTTCTGCCAGCAATACTGTTTTATCCGGACATAAAATAGCTGCACTTTCTGCCATAAAATGCACACCACATAACACGATCACATCTGCATTGGTCGTAGCTGCCTTACGGGCTAATTCTAGTGAATCACCTACAAAATCGGCGACCTCATGTACATCAGGTGATTGATAATAGTGGGCCATAATTACTGCATTCCGCTCTTTCTTAAGTCTCATAATCTCTTCTTTAAGCTGCGAAACCTCTGTTTGTGGCAACATTTTATTCTCTCCTCGTATATAAACTCATCTTTGTATATACACCTGTCTTGTCATCATTATAAACCCCTTGTTATCTTTATGACAATACTAAAATGAAATAAAAAAATTTTAACGACAAAGCTGTAAAGAATACTAAGAGCACGAAGGGAATATATAAATCCGCTAACTTAGCGTACGAACTACAATATTATGGTTTTCGAGTTTTGATGATGGACATCGATCGTAAATGTGGCCTATCTAAAATTTTTGGCTCTGGTGCAAAATTTCCACAAAGTTAAAAAGCTTGATATTTCACTAGAATATCAAGCTGCGATACCCATAATTTTGTTTATAAATTGAACCTCACAAAGGACAGATTGAATTGCTTCAACCTGCCCCTTCCTAAGCATATGCATAATTTCGATTCCACAAATCGTTTTTTCAGCAGTTCCAAAACTATCAAATCCAAGCATTGGTTTGACCTTTCGTTAATACTGGGACAGAGGTACAGGTTTGGCTCTTTCTTCAAGAACCTGATTACCTGAACCTAAGAAATTTGTTCTGATGACTTCTTTGATTTTGCTTTGCAGATTTTTGTTTTGTACTACGGTAAAATGGCAGGACTGCTCATTCCGAGCGCTAGGGGTAAATTGTCCTGCTTGAAGGATGACTTACAATTCACTATCCTTAATCTGCTGTTATTTGAAGTTCCTGATGCTCCTACGTTGTAAGAGGGCCTTTAAGATGTCACTCATGTTGCTCTCCTCTTAATATTTTTTATAATAATAGATTATGAGATGCTCTCTACAAAATATAATAGTTAAAAATTATGATTCATAAAGGCTTTAGAAATCGCATGCACTGCAGCGATATTTGCTCCCATAGCATCCCCAATTAAATCCAAATCCGTATCTAGCAAGCTAGGTTGGTTAACTGGTATTGG
>JAGFZX010000062.1 GCA_017889585.1 Bacillota bacterium | reverse complement strand
GGTATAGCTTTCGCCGACCAACTGTTTTGTACTCAAACGAGTACCGCACATCTGGCTTATTTTTTCTTTACTTACATTGTTTAGTTTTCAAAGAACACCTTATCATACCAAAACGGCATCATTGCCTCTTGCTAGAGGCGAATATTATTTTAACACGCTTCTTACATCATGTCAACATTTTCTTTCATTTTTCGTTGTCGTTATTGGCAACTTGTTTATATTAGCACAGTATGATAAGTTATGTCAATATTTTTTTAAAGTAGAACTCCCGCTTATCCAAGCGGGAGTCTTATCATCAAATCAAGACTAACAATATGCTGTAATATATTTTTCACTCAATTCATCTAATATCCGATGCATTTCAGCAATACTTTCAGCAGCTAATTTGTATTCAGCCAAATCACAATCATGTACTATAGATGATAATTTGCGAATGCGAGACAATAATTCAATTTTTTCCATTTTCACCTTACACCTCTATATAAAAATCACAAAAGTTATCATATCAATAAAAATGTCTGTTGTAAAGTAAATAATTAATTAAATTTCAGAATAACTACGGATGCTCAAAACAACGCATCGAACAAAGAAATCAAATCGCCCTTTAAGCATTCTTTCCTGCTTTAAAGAAATTTTTGCACAGCACTACCATTCAAGAAACTGCACTTTTTCCCTTGCCATGTATCCCTCTCCAATAGTATTCGTTCAATATCATCGCGAATTTTCCACCAACCAGTCTGCCAATTCGTGAATAGCGTGTTCTCCTCTGGCGCACGGCCAATTAAGCGCTGTACTACAATATCAGGATGAAGATATTCAAGGAAAGTGACTACTCTTTCCACATATTCTTCTTTGCTAATAAGTGAAACCTGACCACTTTGATACCAATCAGCCATCTCTGTATCTTTAACAATATAAAGTGCATGGAGTTTTACTTGATGAACGCCCATAGCTGATAATATTTTGGCGCTTTCTACTACATCAAGTTCATCATCCCAGGGTAAATTCAATATAATATGGGCACAGACTTCAATATTGTATCTTTTTATGCGCAATACCGCATCAAGAAACTCAGCTAATGTATGTCCGCGCTTTACTTTTTCCAAAGAATGATAATTGACTGTTTGTAATCCAAGTTCGATACTTATATCTACCCCTTTAGATTCACCAACTTCAGCTAACATCTCTAAATACTTATCATTTATACAATCAGGACGAGTAGCTAGTGCAATACTAACCACATCCTCCTGACAAGCTTCATGTACATACTGTCTAAGCTTATCGACTGGCAAATAAGTATTACTAAAGTTTTGAAAATAAGGAATAAACTTTTTCGCCTTATATTTTTCAGCAATATGTACTCGATTTGCAGCAATTTGCATCTTTACAGTCATAGACGCTGGCAGATTTTCATATCCGGCACCAATTTCACCACAGAAGACGCACCCCCCTCTCCCGTAAGTACCATCACGATTAGGACAAGTAACTGGTAAACTGACAGGTAATTTATACACCTTCCCACCATAACGCTGTTTCAAATGTTCTGAATAAATATTATAACGCATATTAATATTCCTCTCTTCCTAGCCCTAAATAATGACTACTGAGAGATTGATACTTGGTAGTATCTTGAACATAAGAGAACAACACAGGAGTATCCACACTTACAATTGTCCCTGACTGTAAATACTGGGGTATGTCTATCGAAAATACTTCTATATGATACTTTTTATTAATATCCCGCCAGGTCGTAAAAGTATAATCAGGCAAATAATTACGTACTTTTTCTTGATTACTCCAGAATGCTCCCTTTTCCTTGGACCATATTTCTTTGTTCCATGATAAAACTTCCGGGCGTACCGTTCCTTTTTCACTCGTAAGAGCATCAAACTTCAAAAATTCCTGGATTAAATCCACCTCTTGTGCATGATGAACCTGACAGAAATCCACTAAATATTTATATAATGATTTACTACTGTGAGCCACTAGATGCAGCTCTCGTTCTTCCCAATATGTAGCCAAATCATGATAGAAATTAAAAGCATCACCACCATGTAATGTAATTAAAAATTGTAATGTACACCGAAATCGACCAGTATTATATACCTGGTTGAATATTTCTTCCAGGATCTTAAGCTTACGAATATCGCCATAAGTCAAACAATCATTTGATAATACTTCATATGGTGCATAATCAAGGAAAATATAATTATATTTATACGCATCATCTCTAATAGCAGCACCTTTTAGCATTTTTAAAAAGCCAATCTGCAACATATGTGGTTGAAGATGATAAACATCATTAAAGGACTGCCCAAAACGCTCATAACTCTCCTGGGGTAGTCCAACAATCAAATCAAGATGCACATGAATATTCTGATAGGAAATAATTTTTGTAACATAATCCATAATCTTTGACCAGTTATTATGTCGGGAAATTTTATCAAGGGTTTGTTCATATGTAGATTGAATACCTATTTCAAATTGAAATCTACCAACTGGTATCTCTTTTAAAAATTCTAACACCTCATCATCTAAAATATCTGCAGAAATTTCAAAATGAAAGTTAGTACGGCAATCACTTTTAGCTAAAAAACGTAATATAGGCAAATAATGTTCTTTACGGGCATTAAAGGTGCGATCAACAAATTTAACTTGTCTAACATTATGTGCTATAAAAAATTGCAGATCCCTATATACTCTATCCAGACTAAAAAATCGTACACCGCAATTAGCACTTGATAGACAATAACTACAGGAAAAAGGACATCCCCTAGTACTTTCATAATAAATAATTTTATCTTTCAGTTTGTCTATATCTTCATCACAATAAGGAAAAGGGATAGTGTTTAAATCAACTACAATTTGCGGCTTTCCTGCAACAATTATCTCATTTTGCCGAAAAGTTAGGCCAGCAATGCCATTAACAGATGAATTAGATTTGAGTGCTAGAAGCAACGCTTGTAAGGTTTCTTCCCCTTCTCCTTGTATAACATAATCTACTGAGCTATGCTGTCTCATAATCTCTGTTGGATCGTAGGTTACCTCTGGTCCACCTAAAACAATAACCACCTTCGGCAGTACTTTTTTTAAGAGCCCAGCTAATTTAAAAGTCATATCCACATTCCATATATAGCAAGCCAGTCCTACAATAGCTGGCTGCTCCTTATAAATATCACCTAAAATAGTAAGCAGTTCATTATTAATAGTATATTCCTTACTAACAATCTCAGAGCATATAGGCCGACAAGCAATCTCCAGATATTTCAACGCAACGGATGAATGGATAAATTTGGCATTCAATGTTGTTAAAACTACTTTCATTATAAAATCACCCCATATAAATTCACATATAATGTTTCCCAAGTTGTGGTTTAACTATCCTTACCTTTACATTACTTTACGCCAAATTCACCGCATGACAGTTTAGTGAATATTATAAATTAAAGTAACCTCTAAAGGAAGGTGCAATAATGCGGATAGTTATAGATGGACAAAAAGTACCTGTTAATGTCCGGGTTAGTAGAGATTTATTAATGACCCTAAAAGCCATGTCACAAACTCTTCATTGGCGAATCAACTACGATACCGCCAATGAATTAGTTTATATTTATTCCAAAAATTATGTTCCTCCAACCTCCTTAGACCGTCCCACACTTATGATCCCTGAACCTGAAAGCAACCGTCTACTAGGTAAGATCATCTGCATTGACGCCGGTCATGGTGGCAGTGATCCTGGCTCCATAGGTCCATCTGGGACACTGGAAAAAGATAATACCTTAGCAATATCTTTACTACTTAGAGACATCTTAGAAAGTAACGGCGCGACAGTTGTAATGACTAGGGACACAGATCAAAATGTGTCTGCTCCCGATTCCTCGGCCAGTGAAGAACTAAAAGCCCGTGTAGAAATTGCCGCCGATGCGAATGCCGATATCTTCATCAGTATACACAATGATTCATTTACCAGCAATACAACTAGCGGTACAACTTGCTTTCATTATGGAGATGCTGCCTCCATGAAATTAGCTGCCTTGGTTCAAAAAAACTTAGTAGCCGAACTAGGCACTAAAGATCGTTCTTCACGTTTTGCCAGTTTTTATGTTATTCGTTATACAAAAATGACCGCTATTTTAGTGGAAGTAGCCTTCATTTCCAATCCTGAGGAAGAAGTACTACTTTCTAGTACAGATGGTCGAACCAAGATAGCCGAAAGTATCTTTCAAGGTATTGCAAACTATTTTAAAGCATAAAAAATCTTTTTTTTCATATACTACACAGGAATCCTCGTATTTTTTGCCAATATATACAATGATATAGAGCACATAAAGAATCAAGTTTAATGACGGGATGTTAGTAATAACATCCCCGTCTGTAAATTTATTCAGTGTAAACATATCTAAGATTATTCAAAGGAGTGTGCCCATGTTTAAAATACCGCAAATCATACCTCTTGTTCTTAGCACTATGCTATGTAGTCCCCCAGGAGAAACTGCAGCTCAAAATACGTCACATGTGCCTGACCGCAGTGAAATACCTAGCGAACACAAATGGCATCTCAATGATATTTATGCTAACGACGAACTCTGGCAGCAAGATTTTGATAAACTAAAAGTCAGTCTTAGGTCAATCGAGCAATTCACAGGCAAATTGGCAAATTCATCTCAAGATTTACTTGCATGTCTTAAAGCACGAGATGAAATTGGTATTACTAGTGGTAAACTATATGCCTTTGCCCGCATGCACCGCGACGAAAATACAGCTGATGCCAAATATCAAGCCATGACCGGCAAGGTTGAATCATTGCTAGCGGAAGCAGGTGCAACGACTGCGTTTATCGAACCAGAGATTTTAGCTATACCTGATACAAAGCTAACCAACTTCCGTCAGCAAGAGCAAGGATTAGCCGACTATAGCTTTTATTTTGACAACCTTACTAGACAAAAGCATCATATCCTTTCACCAGCCGAAGAAGCTATTTTATCTCGAGTAGCAGAAGTGACACAAGCATCTGAAAACACATTCAACATGCTGGCCCACGCCGATATCGAATTCCCAAAAACAATTGATGAAAATGGGCAATCTGTACAATTAAGTGAAGGACGATACAGCTTATTTATCCGTTCAAGTAATCGTGATGTACGTCAGCAAGCTTTTACTAATCTATTTGAAACATACAACAAATATCGTAATACTTTTGCCTCAACTTTAAGCGGTAATGTGAAATCGGATGTCTTTTATGCTAAAACACGTAAGTATAATTCCGCATTAGAAGCAGCCTTAAAAGGTGATAATGTACCAACAGCAGTATATGATAATCTAATCACTACTGTCCACAACAATCTTGCACCATTACATCGTTATGTAACTATGAAGAAAAAATTCCTTAACTTAAATGAAATCCATATGTACGATTTGTACACACCACTTGTTAGTGATGTAAAACTGACACTCCCCTATGAAGAAGGTTTAAAATTAGTCCGTACAAGTCTTCATCCTCTAGGCCCACAATATGCGGATATTTTAGATAAAGGTCTAACGTCTGGTTGGATTGATGTTTATGAAAACAAAGGTAAACAAACAGGTGCTTATTCCTGGGGTAACTACGGCACACATCCTTTTGTATTATTAAATTATAATAATCGCTATGATGCTGTCTCCACCTTAGCACACGAGATGGGTCATGCCATTCATAGTTATTATAGTCAGAAATATCAACCCTATCCCACTTCAGCATATACCACTTTTTGTGCTGAAGTAGCTTCTACCACCAATGAAATATTACTCTTGGAACATATGCTTAAAACGACTACAGATAGAAAAATTAAACTTTACCTCATTAATCAATATCTAGAACAAGTGCGAGGTACTATATATCGCCAAACTATGTTTGCTGAATTTGAGAAACTCCTCTATGAAGCTGCGGAACAGAACGAGTCCCTTACTGCTGATATGCTTGATAAGCTATGGCATGAACTTAACGCAAAATACTATGGCCCAGATATCGTCATAGACCAGGAAATCGACGTGGAATGGGCACGTATTCCACACTTTTACATGGGATTTTATGTATATCAATATGTTACCGGTTACTCAGCAGCGACTACCCTAGCTGAAAAAATATTGCATGACGGCCAGCCTGCTCAACAAAAGTATATCGAATTTTTGAAGAGCGGCGGATCTGACTACTCCCTTAATATCTTAAAACAGGCCGGTGTTGACATGTCTTCAGCCAAGCCAATTGAGATAACATTAGCAAAATTTGCCGGCATGCTTGACGAAATGGAAAAACTATTAGCAGAATAGACAACAATGGCCTGAATCAATAGATTCAGGCCATTGTTGTCTTAAAAATTATTGTTCTTAAACTCTAGGTTCACCTTCTAGAATAACTTTGGGAATAATATTACTAAAGTTAGCAATATTATTAAATAATGCAGTTAGCACCCTCGCCTTACGATCATAAGCTTCTATATATTGTCAAGTATTACACGGTTTAAGAATATCTTGCGGTATTGCGGGATATTCTATTGGCAGATGCACATTAAAAATTGAATCTAGTTCATAGTACACATGACTAAACTTATCTCCAATGGATACTGTAACCAAATTGCCCTTTATATAACATTACTTATCAGCATACACTACCATTGGCTAGAGCAATATATTGTTTTTCAGCTAGTATTATTATAATAAAAAGACTTGGCTTATGCCAAGTCCCTAAAACTATTTAGTCTATTTACTGTTCTTTAATATCTGCTTTATAATTACAGACATATCCTCTTTATCACATACCATTTCATGGCGAATAGGCTCATTTTCTAATGCTGCTAGTGCTGAAGGCACCGGACAACCGCTTAATTCAGACAACTGTTGTAAGATTTCAAATTCATTTTTCCCTTCGAGATTATTTGAATCTCCAATAGCGGTTAACACACTTTCATTAAACTTAAAAGGACTAGCAGTAGATACAATAATCTGAGTAGTATGATCACCCGTCTGCTGACGATATCGATCTCCTACCTGCCAAGCGACAGCTGTATGAGGGTCTGTTAGATAATTACACTCATCATAAATAGTTTTAATCGTCTGCAAGGTCTCATTATCGTCAACATAATCTGCCCAAAAGATTTGTTGAATAGCTGTTAAATAATCTTCTCCTACATTATATTGCCCACTGTCATTAAGTTCTGCCATGAAGCTCTTAACTTGCAAAGTATCACCCTCTGTAATGTAATATAACAACCTTTCCAGATTACTGGAAATTAATATATCCATGGATGGAGATACTGTTTTATGAAAAGGGCGTTTACGATTATACACACCAGTTTGCAAAAACTCAGTCAGCACATTATTACTATTAGATGCACAAATTAATTTCCCAATCGGCAGCCCCATTATTTTCGCATAATAACCTGCAAGGATATTACCAAAATTCCCAGTTGGCACAACAAAATTTACTGGTTGTCCCAGCTGCAAATGACCATCACGCACCATATCAGCATACGCGCTAAAATAGTATACAATCTGTGGTGCTAATCGCCCCCAGTTAATCGAATTAGCTGATGACAACTGAAAGCCTTGAACTGCCAAATCAGTATTAAATTCTATATTATTAAAAATATTTTTTACCCCAGTTTGTGCGTCATCAAAATTACCTCGGACTGCCACAACTGAAACATTCGAACCAGCTTGTGTAACCATCTGCATACGCTGGATTGGACTCACACCTTTGTCTGGATAAAAAACTATAATTTTTATCTGATCAACATCTGCAAACCCTTCCAAGGCGGCTTTCCCCGTATCACCAGATGTTGCTGTCAAAATTACGATTTCCGCTTTTTCATTGGTTTTTTTAAGGGCCTTGGATAACAATTGGGGAAGTATTTGTAAAGCCATATCTTTAAAAGCACTTGTCGGACCATGCCACAATTCAAGTACAAACTTATCATCACCAATTGATACCAGAGGTGCAATCTTAGGATCATCAAATTTAGCAGCTGTATAAGCAGCCTCGATACACAAACCTAATTCAGCATCGCTATAGTCAGGCAAAAACAAACTTAGAATATTAAAAGCACGCTTTCCATAGTCGAGATTTGTTAAATTAGCTAACCACTCTGTAGTGACCTTAGGTACAATAGTTGGTACAAATAACCCACCATCAGCAGCTATTCCGGCTACAATAGCTTCAGCTGCGCCAAAATTATTATCTTTCCCGCGAGTACTAATATACATAAAAAAACTCCTTTTCCTCAAAACTCTATATTCCTTATTCAATAATCTCTTGCTTTTCTACTGTACCGCCATTATAACGAATGATCATTTCACTAGTAAAATTAAGTATGCGCATAAGTTCCTCTGCAGCTACTTTTTCATCTGCATACACTACAGCCAAAAGATTATTCGTAGATAAAGTTACCGCTGTACGCCTAGCCTCTGCATTAGAATTACCAAAAACACCATTACTATCACTTAAAAACGGTTTACAATCAGTAGCCATAACATCGCCCCTGATATCCATATAATTATCTTCTAACGGAATGTTATACATAATATCACCATTTATTTGATCAAGATCATATAAACCAATTGGCAACAGAAAATTGATCGAACAATAATTAATCACCGTCACTGCACTATTAACATAATAGGAATCTTTATTATCTATTACTCGACGAACCAATTCTTCAGAAGCCAAATTATATCGTGAGGCATCAAAACCCTTGTGATTATACAAACTCCCCACACCAGCTATCCGGGGTACATTGGCCAATGCATCTATATTATAAACTGCAGCTATTGAGGTCTGTAATTGAAAAAACTTTTGAGCTAAAGACGGGGGCGTACCTTGTATCTTAACATTACGAATAAGAATATACCCCAGTCGACAACGAGTATCCCCCTGTTTTACACTTTCATGAATATCAAACTTCATAGATGCCTCCATAAAAAATCAACTATTTTAAGATTCTAATGCCACATCGCGAGATATGTTGGATATTTTACCATTTACTGCACCAACTAGATCATTAGGAGCAATCAGAATCTGACACCCCCTTAGTCCAGCACTAATCGAGATATACGTCCATTCAATCGCACTCTCATCAATATAGATATCATATTGTTTCTTTGTACCCAAGGGCGAAACACCACCCCGAATATATCCTGTTAGTTTCTGCACATCTTTTAATGGAACCATGTCTACTTTCTTATTGCCACTAATACTAGCCAATGCTTTTAAATCAAGCTCAAGGCCACCTGGTATACATGCCAATAGTACTCCAGTTTTATCACCACACACTACTAATGTTTTAAATACCTGTGCTAATGGAACCTCAATCTTTTGTGCTACACTTTCTGCACTCAGATCGCTTTCATCCACTTTATATTCACGTAACTCATAGTTAATTTTAAGGCCATCCAAAATGCGAGCAACATTAGTTTTCTTCAAAAAAATCCCTCATTTAATCAAATTAACAAAGTCGCTACATATAGCAACATTATTAACATTATACAACAAACATAATATATTCTACAGAGTATATTATGCTTACTTTCATTTGTCAATAAACGCCAAGATTCTTAACCAATACTTATTTACCATCATTTAGGCAGGATATCTACTTATAACATAGAATTAATAACAATAATATTAACCAATCGACAAAAAGAGGTGACTTACTTTTGCTTAAAGTAGCTCTAGCACAAATGGAAATAATCCCTGGCAGACCAGATGTAAACACTAAAACCATGTTAATTATGATAGAGCAGGCGCGTCAACAACAGGCAGAAATGATTATTTTTCCTGAAATGTCCATACCTGGCTATTTTCTCGGTGATACTTGGGAACAACCAGCATTCCTAAGAGATTGCGTAGAATATGGACACCGTATTATCTTGGCCTCAACTAATATTTGTATCGTGTTTGGAAATATTGCAATAGATTGGAATAAAGTTAATGATGATGGCAGAGTACGAAAATACAACGCCTGCTTTGTCGCATATCAAGGTAAACTTATGGGCGATGATAACTTTCCCTACCCTTTCCGTATTAAAACACTACAACCCAATTATCGGGAATTTGATGATTCACGCCATTTTTACAGTCTACGTAAACTAGCAACTGAACTGGGCGAAAATGTTAATCAATTATTACAGCCAGTACAATTGCAATTAGGTCACAAACAACTCAAACTTGGTTGCATACTCTGTGAAGATGGTTGGAGTGATGAATACGCAATTAAACCAATCACTGCCATCCACAAAAATGGTCCAGTAGACCTGTTTATCAATATCTCAAGTTCACCATACACCATTGGCAAAAATAATAAACGGAATCGTGTTTTTTCGAATCAAGCTAAAATAGTAAATCGACCTCTAATTTATGTAAATAATACAGGTATCCAAAATAACGGAAAAACGATTTATACCTTTGATGGTCTTAGTACGATTTACAACCACAAAGGTGACATTGTAGATTATTGCCTACCTTTTTCGCCAATATTAAAATGTATTGAACTAGATTTAACTAGCGATATAGAAAAAAACTTGGCATATACCAAGTCAGACGTAGCTCATTCACCAATTACCATGGCAACTGACACTGATATAAGCAGTATTTACAGAGCTCTATACTATGGAACTGAACGCTTTTTACGCTCTATTGGCATGAAGAAAGTAGTCATTGGTGCCTCTGGAGGCATTGATTCAGCTGTAAGCGCTGCCCTATATGTCCAAATTTTGGGTCCTGACAATGTGTTGCTGGTAAATATGCCAAGCAAGTATAATTCCCAAACAACGAAAGACTTATCTGCTAAACTAGCAAGTAACCTCGGTTGTCTCTATACTATTATGCCCATTCAGGAAGTAGTTGACCATACTATTCAACAAATCAACCAAACTCCAGTAATAAACCTTACAACTGGAGAAAAGCAAGAACTAAAAGTTACTTCCTTTGTAACAGAGAATATTCAAGCCCGCGATCGTTCAGCCCGCATTTTAGCTGGCATTGCCGCTACCTTCGGTGCTGGCTTTACTTGCAATGCCAATAAAAGCGAAACGACCGTAGGCTACTCCACTCTCTATGGCGATCAAAGCGGCTTTTTAGCAGCCTTAGCCGATCTTTGGAAACATCAGGTCTATGAATTGGCACACTTTATGAACACAGATATTTATCAACGCGAAGTCATCCCCCAAGAAACAATCGACATCGTCCCCAGTGCCGAACTGTCTTTTGAACAAGCTGTTGACCAAGGCAAAGGTGATCCTATTATTTATCCCTACCATGATTACCTATTTAAAGCATTTATGGAACATTGGAATCGGGCTACGCCTGAAGACATTCTCTTATGGTATGAGCAACATATCTTAGAAGAAAAAATCGGCTGTCAACCAGGATTAGTAGAACAATTATTTCCTACACCCGCTGACTTCATTGCTGATCTAGAAAAATGGTGGGGCCTTTATACAGGCATGGCAGTTGCTAAAAGAATCCAAGCTCCCCCTGTGCTGGCGATCAGCAGACGTGCTTATGGTTTTGACCATCGGGAAGCCCAAAATGGAACTTATTTCACTGCCAAATATCTCAAACTCAAAGAAAAATTACTATAAAAGTAAGATCTATCTGCGCACCAAATACAAAATTATACTAACAATACTTATGAAGAAAATAGCAATAGGCAATGCAATAAATACGAGTCCCGCCAAAATAACTCCAAGCAATAATTTTGTAAGGAAACCAGTGCTGCTTATATTAAACTGTCTGCTATACATCTGTTGCTTAACATTACTATCTTGATATTCATAATGCCTGCCCTCTTCCGGTTGATCTTGTTCAAGAGTAATACCGTTAAAATATTGCCTTTCTTCCAGAGTCAAAACTTGAACTTTGTTTTCCATTTCTCTGCATTTAGAACATTGCTGCTCATCCGCTTCCACCCCAGCACCGCAAACTCTACAATTCAAGATTATCACTCCTGACATATTAAAATCCATTTGAAAAATACTTTTCTCTATTTTATTGATTTGTAAATTTTCATTGTTCAAACAATAAATTTACAAATCCTTCTTCACTTAAATATCGTGCATCAAAGGCTTGTAGCTGCAATATATTATCCAATAGCTTTCGGTTCTTATGCAGACTAGCTGCAGAAACCTCTAAGTGGTCAGCAAGATCTTTCGCTGTAACATTGTCAATACTATTAATCTCTGCATATGCATGAAATACCGCTGTTGCCCATGTGGCAGGTTTACGTACATTGATATTATGAAGTTGAGAAAAATCATACCATATTTTTTCTAGCAGATTTTGATCATGCAATGAAAATCCATGGGCCAATACCAACTTATGCAACAAATTAATTACAGCTTGATTTGGTAATCGTTTGGTCTCAATACACGGATAACTACGCTCTAACTGGGCTATAGATGTAACATTAACTGTACTCAGTGTAACCAGAATACGTACTGTATGCCGCAACACTAAGGCATGACGATTAAAAAAATCTTCCAAAGTAGAATTAGGCATTTGAATTTGAAAAATTTCTTTTTGCCGAATAACTTCATCCTTTATTCGGCGCCGAAGATTAATGCTCATTTCAATACTGGTTAAATAATTAATCATTACCAAACCTGTGGGAAAAACATGTCCAAAAAATAACAATTTCTTCAAAGATTTATAATCAAAATCAAGTAACGGTAAACCAAATATCTCACCTGTAAATAAATTAACACACTCTACTGAATTCTGATTTAGTATTCTACTAACATAAAACACAGTAAATTTTGAATTCAATAACTCTTGTAATATCCGATATTCATCAGAGCTTAGCTTGTCACCACAGGCAGTATTAAAATATTGCAAGGGTTTTTGATCACTATCTAGTAAATGATAATCAAACAAGAAGTAATCCCAAAAACCCAACCAAAATTCATCTCCAACGTCTTCTGGCATCCTTTCAAATGGACCTATATAAAAGTACAAAGCACGCTCAAAATCTTCAGTAAAATCTTTTGCATGAAAATACTTTCCTAATTTCAACATGAGTCCTTCAGTAGCATCAGCAACAATACTGCCAAAATCCCTACTTAACTCACCATCAAAATCTTCCTCAAACAATCTCAACTCATCAAGCATTGAATCCGATTTAATAAGATTTAATTTCTTTCCTCCTGTAATTTTTTGTGCTGCATGTTTAATTTCATCTACATTATCAATTATTTTTTTATTAAATAAATAATAATAAAAATCAATAAGAACGTTAAAAATATGTCGGACAGATTTTAAATTTGCTTTAAAATCTGCTATATGTTCTTCTAACCATTCAATTGCCAAACTATATTCAAGCAAAGTTATTTCATTCAAATCATCATTATCAGCATAATTCAAGTAAATTGTAAAAATTTGTATTTGACGCCATAAGTCTTTAAGTTTAGCATCACTAGTCCCTTGCCAAGCCTTTTGCCGTAAAAAACCCTCAACCCATTCCTGTTTAATAGCAGGGTCCCATATTATACTTTCATCATAAAAATTCCGTACTTGGTCATATACGTTTTTTATCATTTATTGTAAAAATCTCCTTTAAGCCATCACTTTAGTATGCATCATTTCACCGTTACAGATCATTATAACATTTTTACTTACGATCAACTAGTAAAAAGCTCTATAACTGGGGCTCAGATATACGGTTTTAAACGAAATCGATTACTAAATAAATTTAAGCGAGGTATTATTATGTCGAAAAAAATAGCCTTACTATTATTAGTCATACTTCTACTAAACGTAACAACATGTCTGGCAGGGCCATCTGATGAAAATGCGATGATTGCAGTAGCTCTGTACATTGATACATCTGGACACTATATTCCAGGTACTGAGTTTTTAACCAAAGCCCTAAATGAAGTTATACGTTTTAAAATTAATGCTTTATTTTTAGGCAGTGAAGTCCAATCGGGGAATGCAGTCATACGTGATCTTACTCGTTGTGGAATTACAAATACTGCATCAGCAACTGTAGACCTATTATCTACGTACACCAATTCTGCACATGTTAATTATGTAATGCTATTCACTATCCATCCCATTGATTTTTCGCTTGATTTTAAAGCCTTTTCCGCATCAACCAATACTTATATAGTTGATAATTCCACAACTCGTCCAGATGGTACTGAAGCATTATCATTGTTGGATACATTTTCAACAATGATCGGTGATCAACTTACACAAATATTCAACATCATAAATACAACAACGCCTTCCAAAGGATAAGTAAAAATTCGGCTTATGCTAAGTCTTCAGATGCCCTAGTTGTTCTTACTTGGAATCGCGAAAATGTTATACTTTCTAATCCCGTAAAAAGTAAAAAACACTCATGAAAATGAGTGCTTTTTACTTACCCAACTAATTAATAACATTAATTGGTTTATCTTGAATAAAGGCTTCAATATTAACAGCCATAAGATCAATAAGCCTTTGCCGTGACTCGAAACGCCTCCATCCAATATGAGGAGTTAAAATAACGTTGCTCATAGAAAATAAAGGATTATCCAGATCCGGTGGTTCTGGATCCTGAACATCAAGGGCCGCACCGGCAATAACGCCTTCTTGTAGAGCTTGAATCAAATCAGTTTCCTTGATAATCGCTCCCCTTGCAGTGTTTATGATAAAAGTCGAAGGTTTCATCATCTTCAACCTGTTCATATTAATAAGATGTTTTGTATCGGCAGTAAGAGGGCAGTGTATGGTGATAAAATCACTCTGCCGAAGCAAATCTTCAAGGGAAACAAATTGCACATTTGAATCTCCCCAGGACTTCGGAGTACGATTATATACAACAATATTCATTCCCAAGGTCAGAGCAATCTTTATCACATTCTGCCCAATTGCACCAGTACCACCAATGACACCAAGGGTTTTATTTTGTAATTCAAAATGTGGCACCTGCAAGCATTTTGTGAAATTATCAAAATTTTTCTGTTGAAGCATGATCTGTTGCTGAATCAATGAGGAGCTTAAATTCAATATGAAAGTAATCACCAATTGGGCGACCGCTTCAGTGCTATAACTAGGAACATTGCAAACAGAAATATTCTTTTCCCTTGCAGCAACAATATCGATATTGTTATATCCTGTACCAGCTTCACATATAAGTTTAACAGAAGGAGGAAATTGAGAAATCAAATCCCTGCCCAGAGGTAATTCCTTAGTGATGACAATATTTTGCTCCTTAACCCGTCCTAAAATATCCTCATAACTACTATCGTCGTATTTTGTGACAGTAGTTATCTTAGATAATGGCGCGAAATCCAATTTGTCATCAAAGTCGAGTTTTGCTGCATTGAGAAATACTGTATTTTTCATAGTTACCCCCTACTGCTAGAATATTCTTAAATATAAGTATATTCATGTCACAGTTAAATGTCAAATTCAAGGTAAAGGTAAAAGCTCCTGATATAAAACCAGAAGCTTTTAAAAATATGTAACTTATATGCAATCATGTATATTAAATTACTTCATTTTAAAATTGGTGCGAAGGGGGGGACTTGAACCCCCACGGGCGTTACCACCCTCCGGATTTTAAGTCCGGTGCGTCTGCCGATTCCGCCACCCTCGCATATATGAAACTTTAACTAATTGGAGGCGGCACCCAGATTTGAACTGGGGAATAGAGGTTTTGCAGACCTCTGCCTTACCACTTGGCTATGCCGCCTTTAAAATTGGAGCGGGAAAGGAGATTCGAACTCCCGACCCTCGCCTTGGCAAGGCGATGCTCTACCGCTGAGCTATTCCCGCATAATGAATGGTGCCTCAGGGCAGAATCGAACTGCCGACACGAGGATTTTCAGTCCTCTGCTCTACCGACTGAGCTACCGAGGCAAGTGTTTTTGTAATGGCGACCCAGATCGGATTTGAACCGACGACCTCCGCCGTGACAGGGCGGCATTCTAACCGCTAAACTACTGGGCCGTATTTCTCAGCAACATAATCTATTATATTGCATTTCATTAAATTTGTCAACTAGTTTTTTGAATTTCTTTTTAAATTCATATATTTCCAGTTGCAAGCCCTAGTCACAAATATCATTATAGCATATTGATTTTTATTGTCAAGTAATTTCGTAAAGAAAACTCGGCTTGTCATTACAAGGATGTTCGACCGCTAACAAATCAAACAAAGCCAACATATCGCCCTATAAGCAATCTGTCTTGCTTTAGCTCGCCAGTACTTTCTTTATTGTTGTTATAACCTGCTCGGCATCAAATGGTTTTACAATAAAATCAGATGCACCAGCTTTAAGAGCATCAATAATAATAGCTCTTTGACCAAGAGCCGTAACCATAATAATTCTTGCTAAAGGATTTTCTTCATGAATATGCACTACTGCCTGTATTCCATCCATTTTAGGCATAGTAATATCCATTGTTGCTAGGTCTGGCTTATGCTGACGATACAATTGCACTGCTTCCATGCCGTCTCCTGCTTCACCTACAATTTCATGCCCATTATCAATAAGTACTTTCTTTAACATCATTCGCATAAAAGCAGAATCATCACACACTAATATCCTTGCCACTTTATCTCAGTTCCTCCTAACTATCTTTCCATAAATCCTGTTCATCCCAACTGGTTTCTCATACTTTGTAAAACCACTTTAAGATGAACAGTAATGTTCTCTTGTAATTTATCTAAAGTAGTAGCATCAAACACTGCTGACATGTGCGGTGTACGCCTAATACGCGCTTCTCCAAAAAATTCATCTCTAAATATATTATAATAAATAACCAAACTACTCTCATTGAAAAAATCACTATAATCAATAATAATATATGAACCATTTATTATTTTTACAGGTTCACATGGCTTTATAAATAATTCAAACCCTACTAATTCCTGAGGAAGTTTTTCCCCATATGGCCATTCAAGTATTTGCTTATCAATAATGATACTGCCCAAATGATCAGGATTAAAAATTGCCAAACTTACTAGTGTATCTTTCAATCTTTTAATTAATAATTTTTCTAAAAGTCCTATATCACCAACAATGAAATTTACATCAAAGTACTCAGTCAAACCTACAACAGTCCGAGCCAAAAACTCCTTAGTGGCTTTATCATATAATACGGAAAAGCTTTTATGCCATTCTATATTTTGATATGTGAATATACAATACTGCGTGCCCCTTTCTTGTAACTCTAGACTTAATGTAAATCCTGTAAATTCAGTGGGCAATTTAGCTAGTAATTCCCATGCTTGTATCTGTGCTATTATTTTTTCCATATAAAATAACCTCTCATTCTAATATATAACTATTCTTTATTTTCCTCACAAAACCCTCTATTTGTCACCAACAATCACAGAAATGAATATCATGTGTTAACTTATCAAAAATGTTAGGAGGAGAAAACATGAAATACGTCAACAAAATAGGAATAGTAGCCCTATTGCTCATTACATTACTGATTACTGCCTGTAGTCAAAATCCCGTTAGCTCTCAACAACCAGCAACAGGCCCAGCATGGGCATCAGGGTTATCTCCATTACCTCAAGAAAAAGTCATTAAGGTAGGTATGAAACAAGTCATTTCTGACGCAGGTATACTAATCGGTATAGCAAAAGGCTATTACAAAGATTTAGGCATCACAATTGAGCCAGTACAATTTAACTCCGGTCAAGAAATGATTAATCAACTAGCAGCTGGCCAACTCGATGTCGGAGCTACCGTCACTTCTGCAGGCTTGTTCAATGCTATGTCCCGTGATATTCCTGTAAAAATCGTTGCCGACAAGGGAATCAACGTCCCCGGTCAAGGTTATTACCGTCTGGTCATCCGCAAAGACTTAGTTGATACCATTAAGGACTATAAAGATTTACGCGGTAAAAAAATAGCTATTGTTGGCACTGCTTCACTTGACGAAATCGCTTTAGCAAGAGTACTGCAAAAAGCCGGATTAACGATGAAAGATATCGACTTACAAGTTATCCGTGCTTTTCCTGATATGTTAGTATCTCTGGGCAATAGAAGTATTGATGCAGCCATGGTAATAGAACCCTTTATCACCCTCGGTATCAGCAAAGACCTAGCTGACCCTTGGAAAGATCCTACTGATTATGATCCTGATGCCCAAACAGCATTATTAGTCTTCGGCACCAGTATGACCAAAAATTCAGATATAGCCAACAGATTTATGACTGCATACATACAGTCTTTACGCGACTATAATGATGCTTTCTTTAAAAATAAAAATAAAACCGAGATCATTGATATTCTCTGCAAATACTCAGTCATAAAAGATGTCTCATTATATGAAAAGATGTTTCCTACCGGCTTAAATCCCAATGGTTATGTTCGTACTAAAGGAATAATAATGGATTTAGCATGGTATAAGGAAAACAACCTATTAAAATCCAACATACAATTTGCCGATGCTGTGGATAATCAATATGTAGACTTTGCCATTAAAACTTTGGGACAATATAAGTAATCGAAAATACCTTTTGGAGTTGAGCACATGGCCAGACAACTAAATTCTGCTTTATTCATTCGGGTACTTTCTGTATTATCTCCTGTAACACTACTCTTATTATGGGAAATTTTAGCTCGCATTCATTTCATTGATGTTCGACTCTTATCAAGCCCTAGTTTAATTCTACAATCTTTCATTCCATTGCTGTTATCCGGCGAGCTATTATTTAATACCTCAGTAAGTGTACAGCGAGTATTATGGGGATTCTTAGGAGGATCTATTCCCGGTATATTACTTGGTATAAGTATGGGTTTATCACCAGTTGTCCGATCCGCGATTGAACCAATGATTGCAGCTACATATCCTATTCCTAAACTAGCGCTAATGCCATTAATCTTATTAATCTTTGGTCTGGGTGAAACATCAAAGATTTTCACAATTGCCATAGGTGTATTTTATTTGGTAGTGATCAACACTATGGCCGGGGTGCTTAATATTGATAAAATTTATCTGGATGTTGCCAAAAACTTCGGTGCCGATCGAAAAAATTTTTATTTAACAGTAGCCTTTCCTGGTGCTCTACCAATGATTTTTGCTGGTTTAAAATTAGGCATGGGAATGGCATTAATTCTCATTGTGGCAGCTGAACTATCAGCTGCCAAAGCCGGAATAGGTTGGATGATATGGCGCGCTTATGACATGTTTGATATTGAACAAATGTTTGTAGCCCTCATTACGCTATCATTTCTCGGCTATATATTCTCACTGTTCCTTGACCGGATTGAAGGCTGGGTTCTCCCCTGGAAACAACAAGTATAACAAGGGGGATGAGGATAAGGATGTATGACACTGAACGAATCTCTATCAACAACATCAATAAAGTTTTTTATACTAACTCCAGTCAAATAACTGCCCTAAAAGATATTTCATTGTCCATTGGCGACGGAGAATTTTTCTGCATTGTCGGTCCTAGCGGTTGTGGAAAAACCACTCTACTGCGCATTTTAGCTGGACTGGAAACAGCTTCAAGCGGTGTTACAACAATCAAATCATCTCAGAATGATCGCCCCATCAATTCAATGGTTTTCCAGGAGCAATCAGTATTCCCCTGGATGACAGTAATTGACAACGTTAGCTATGGACTTCGCATGCGAGGAATACCTAAAAAAGTTAGAAATGAAATTGCCGAACTTTATATCAACATGATCGGACTTAGGAATTTCACTCATGCCTATCCCTCACAACTGTCTGGTGGAATGAAACAACGCGTCAGTGTGGCTCGCGCTTTTGCCAATGATCCTGAAGTACTACTGATGGATGAACCATTTGGTGCACTTGATGAACAAAATAGATTGATTCTGCAGCAAGAACTCCTCCGAATATGGGAAGGCACACAAAAGACCACTGTTTTTATTACACACAGTATCGATGAAGCCTTATGCTTAGGTGATCGAATTATGGTTATGACCGCTCATCCTGGTATGATCAAAGCCATCATTGACATAGACCTCCCCCGCCCCCGTGACATCGCCACTATTCGTACTTCATTATATTATAACGAATTATTCCAAACCATCTGGTCGATTTTGCGTGATGAAGTTTTAAGTAATAAGACTTCCGAAAATACGATTATATAATAGATAAAAACCCACAGCAATCAACTGTGGGTTTTTATCTATTTCAGCTGTTTTTCGGTATTTCAACAAATTTTTTAGTACATTAGTCAGCATATCTATTTAAACTAATTAGGTTCCCAGACCGCCTTAAAGCTATCCTTATCCTTCCAAATCACTATTATTTTATCCAGCAAGCAACATCTCACACCATTGTATGCACCGTTCGGTTCAATAGAATTAATGTACTAACGAATATCTTTCACTAATTGATAAGAAATCATTTTTCAAACTAGAGTTTTGCCGCCGACTTCCTGGCTTGCCATCAATACTATCCGTATATGGCGTGATACTGCCACACATTGCTGGGGAAAAACAGGGACCTGCGCCATTTTTTTATTTCAGGATAATGTACCTATCTCCTCTGGTATATGTTAATATCAGAAAAATAAAGAGTATATATTGCCGTCCAATTTGATCATAAAGGGCCATAGAACTATCTTCTGCCCTTCCTGCCCCAATGTTTTTACATAAATCGCATATTTAGTCGTCCTTTGCGTCGATAACTGTTTGACTTGTTCACTAAGCCATTTGTCAGAAATGAGATTAAATTTGCAACAAAAACTACTGCGAATATGGAAAGACACGCAAAGAAGACGATACAGTATGCACGTATCGTCTCAAATATTTCAGTGGCAGTAGTACTTCCATATATAAATTATTGACAATTTCGAAAATTTGTGGCATGCGATAAACTATCAGCTTGTCGCTGAGTTTACCATTGGAACAAAAGCTTTTAAATGATTGTTAATTATAGGAGCTACCTTAGACACGTTTACGGCTGATTGCAATAGAACACTCGAAAGGCGATTTGATAATTCTGGGAAGTCAGCACCATTATAAGTACGTAAATCCGTCAATATAGTTTCACGGTACTCCTTCTGCCTAGTGTCATATAAATTGAACAGTTCGATCAACTCATTTTCGCCCAATGTATTACCTGATGTTGTTTTAGCCATTTCCATAAATGTTGCGCAAATAAACCCCACGACTGCTTGATAATCTTTATCATTTCTTACATATTTGGAACCGTAAAAAGTACTCGCAATTACGAGGTGTGCTACACAAGCCTCTACATCATTCCAATCAGATTTTAATCCCGCATCATCGACGTGTTGTGTTAACTTTGATGTCTCACTTAAACAATAAGACTTTAACTGTTCAAAAGGTTCTACTAAAGTTGTATTCTGAAAATTCAGAATACCAGAAGTCGCTCCCATATAAATCCCTCCAAAAATAATAGTAAATAATTACATTTTACCAATGACCTCCCCCGACCTCGAAAGATATCAGAAATACGTACTTCACTGCAATATAATCAATTATTCCAATCCATTTGGCTGATTCTAAGAGATGAAGTAACAAATAGCAAAAATAACTCTTCCACAGAAGAAAAAAAGCAACCACAAATTTAGTGAGCTGCTTTTCACTTGTAACGAAAAATTTGAATAAACTTAAAAACGACACGATAAATATCGTGTCGTTTGCAAATTTCTGGCAGGGGCAGAAGGACTTGAACCCTCAACCAACGGTTTTGGAGACCGCTACTCTACCAATTGAGCTATACCCCTATGGAGCGGGAAACGAGATTCGAACTCGCGACCCTCGCCTTGGCAAGGCGATGCTCTACCGCTGAGCTATTCCCGCATAATAATGGCGACCCAGATCGGATTTGAACCGACGACCTCCGCCGTGACAGGGCGGCATTCTAACCGCTAAACTACTGGGCCACATTGTCGTGTCATTCACCGACTTAATTATAATAACACAACTTTATCTTAAATACAAGAGTGTTTTAACGAATTATGTTAATTTCTTTTTATGATTCTATGATTATAATGTACTAATTATTTATAATTTTCGGCTGCCACGTTTTGTTATTGGCAGATTTTGAGCACATGAAGGACAGTCTTCCGATTGATAGGTTTTTACATCCAGGTGCAACAAAGCTTGATGAGGTACACCAAAATCCGCTTTACCCCCGCTGCGATCCACTAATATACCTACTCCTACAGGAATCCCGCCATGTTCTCTAACAACATCAAGAACTTCTTGTACTGAACCACCTGTTGTAATAATATCTTCTACAATTAATACTCGTTCACCAGGCTGAATGACAAATCCTCGCCGCAAAGTCATTTTTCCATTTTCCCGCTCGGTAAAAATCGCACGAGTTCCTAAGTTCTTCCCTACTTCATGAGCTAATAAAATTCCACCAGTAACAGGACCGATTACTAATTCGACCTGATCTTGAACAAATCTTTCTGCCAACGCCTTGCATAATTTAGCTGTATGCTCTGGATATTGCAGTACTTGAAATTTTTCTACATATTGTGGGCTATGCAAACCAGAAGTCAATAGGAAATGACCTTCCAGGATGGCACCCGTATCGATAAATAACTGCTTTACTTCTTCTTCCTTCATGCTCGTTCCCTCATTTCTCGTAAAATGTCTTTCACAGCCTGTCTTGGGTTTACCGCAGCAGTAATAGGTCTACCGATCACCAAATGATGCGCACCATTTTTTAAAGCTCTTGCTGGCGTAGCAATGCGACTTTGATCATCAATCGCTGCACCATTAGGCCTTATGCCAGGTGTAACAATGATAAACTCATTACCACATAC
>JAGFZX010000103.1 GCA_017889585.1 Bacillota bacterium | reverse complement strand
TATTGGATAAAAAAGAGCTCTTGAGCTTACTGGCCTCGTCCAGCAGCTTCTTTTGCATCTCCAATTCGATATTCTGCTCCGCAAGCTCATCTGCCTGCAAGGTCAATTCTTTTGTCTGCGCTTCCAGTTCTCTGTTGGTATACTGAAGCATAAGTGAAAATTCTTGGGCCCGATTAAACGCCAATACACCATTCAACTGGGCAGTCAACTCTCTCCATAGGTCGTTCACCAATCTAATCGCCGCAGTAGGATAATTATGAAGACTCGCTAGCGAGATTACAGCTACAATGTCTGAGCCATTAAGTACAGGGATGGTCAATATTTCTTTGGGTTTGAAATGCCCACTCATGGTGGAGAAGGTGAACTGCGTATCAGAAGGTATATCTGTTACTTGCTGAATCTGCCGCGTTAGAAGAGCCAAACCGAACTCCCCTTCCTGCTTAGAAGCAGAAAACGATGCCTTGAAGCCACTACTGAGTCCAATGGATTCAAAATGTTCATAATCGGTTTCCTGTCCGTTCAGAAGATATACGGCACCGATCTGAGAACCGGTATGCTGCAGAAGTTCCTTCAATAACTCCTGGCAGAACAGGTGTAAATCGCATTGCAGAATCATGGCCTCAGATACCTTGGCGATATTTTCGTTATTTTGAAATTCTCGTTGCACCGTTTTGGCCATAGAGTTGAAAGCACTTGAGAGCATCCCGAATTCGTTATCAGATACATACCTGCTACGAGTCTCCAGCCTCCCTTGCTGAAAAGCCTCAGTGGCAGCAGTCAATTCTTTCAATGGGGCCAGTATCCCGCTTCTCATTAAGATGCTGATGCCTCCTGCTAAAACTAGTATTGTTCCAAGAATGATTACCAGTTCCAATACATTTTGATTTTTCTGCCGCTCGGAATTCATATATAACTCCTCGGCCTTATTCCCTGCAAAATTGTTGATTTTCTCAAGGTCGTTCATTACCATTTTCTCTTGGACTCCATCGGCACCGCCAAATTTCGTGCGCTCTGCCGCTTCTTGGATTCTTCCCACCCTCAATAGTCGGATGGTCTCGTCACGGATGGATTTATATTGAACAACAGCATTGTAGGCATTGTCGATATCTCTCCGCGGCCCCAGGTAGGTATCATAAAGGACGTCGAACTGCCGGTAGGCGTCAGCCTCGTAGGCATTGATTGTTATGAGTCGCTCCTGTATCTTCTGTTCATTCTCTTCCGCTACCAGTTCTTTCATCTCCAGCCGAATATTAAGGACATCAATCTGAATTGTGCCTATTTCTTTTTGAACGACGAAAGGATGATCGTACAACCTCTTGGTATTTTGCCATATTCTGTCCAAATTGACCAAAGTAATTGCTCCTAGCAGCACTACAAGCAAAAAAATGATACCCAGACCAATATTGAGTTGCTTGGAGATTGTTAAATTACTTAGTTTCATCGAATACCTCACATCTTTTTAATTTGGAAAATTGCCGCTGGTGGGGCAACCAGTTGTAGCCTGTCTATTTTTTCTACGAATGCTCTTTCTGCCTCACCTGTTACTAGATACCCCATCCCAGACATGGAATGCTGCACTTTTTGCAGAATGGAATGCCGGATGTCGGGTTTGTAGTAAAACAGTAGGTTGCTGCAGAAAACAATATCGAAATCCCCATAAATACTTTCTGGCGGATTGGCAGAAGATTGATCCAGCAGGTCATAGGTAGAGAAATTGACCCGTTCTCTCAGCCGAGAGGCAATGGTATAGGTATCGCCCTTCGCTGTAAAATAGTTGTGAAGCTCTTTCAACCTGACGTTTTGAACCGTATTCTTATCATATACACCATCCCTCGCTAAGGCCAGTGCCGACTGGGAAGTATCAGTGGCAAATATTCGAACGCGAATCGGCTTTGCCCCACTAGTAGTAAGTTTGTCCAGCAGCATAGCGATAGAATAGGCCTCCTGTCCGCTGGAGCATCCCGCCGACCAGACCCTTATTTCACCCCCAACTGCTTTTTGGCTGATAAGCTTAGGAAGTATCCACTGTTCCAGTAGGGCGAAAGTGAGGGGATTTCTAAAAAATTCGCTATAGTTGATGTTCAGAGAATTGTAAAATCCAGCGGCCTCTGTGCTGTTTTCTTCTAAGTACCTGGGATATGCGGCAGCTGTTTTGACTCCGGTTGCAATCCATCTTTTCCTCAGGGATTTTAGAAGAAAGGACTCGTCGTACATGGAGATATCTATACCATGTATCTGGTTCATCACCCTTATGATTTCGTTTACTTCCGTATTTTTTTCACCTACCATGATTTTCCTAATACTTTCTCAACAAAAGCTAGGGCAATTTCAGGATCGAACTGTCTACCAGCATGCCCGCATATTTGCCTCAGTACTACCTCTTCGCTCAAAACCTTGCGGTATGATCGTCTATTGCTTATTTTTCTGTTATTATACATTTAAGCTACTCCTTGTTTTCGTATTATCTGCAACTACTCACCTACCGCTACATTGGTATACATGAGTCCTCAAAACAGTTCTTGGAAATAGCGTCCAGTTCAGTACGGTAGACTTACGGTAGACTGCTGAATTTATCCATTCCACATTAGTTGGTTTATTCCGATTATTCTACACAATATATGCTTTTCCTTTATTTTTCTTCAATTACTGCAGAACCTACGGGTACAGTATGAAACCCATAAATAGGTACACCATTTTGCTCAATAGAGCCAGGAACAGCACCCCTGTCCATGTTTTCCTAACAACCCTACAAAAATTCTTATTAGAATTCTTGCAGGATGTGCAATGTATACTTTTTTATTTTCCACATATACTATTTTTTACTGATATTTTCATCCAAAATGCAGGAAAGTTAGCCTATATTGTATAATTAAATTATTCTATATGGAACAAACTAGATTTTGTTATTGGGCTGGAAAAGCACCAATAACAAGACAATTATGTAGTTCATACTATATTGTATTTTGAAGGGAGTTTATAACATGGCATTAATCAATGAGAACTATTTAAAACTGCCAGGAAGCTATTTGTTTGCTGAAATAGCTAAAAGGGTAACTGCTTTTAAAGCTGAATTTCCAGAAGCAAATATTATTAGACTAGGTATCGGTGACGTTACTAAACCATTAACGCCTGCCGTTATTGATGGCTTGCACAGAGCAGTTGATGAAATGGCCCATGCTGAGACCTTTAGAGGTTATGGACCAGAACAAGGTTATAATTTTTTGATCGAAAAAATCATTGCTACTGACTATGCCCCCCGTGGTATTCAGCTTGAAGTGGATGAAGTCTTCGTCAGCGATGGTTCTAAAAGTGATGTAGGCAACATTCAGGAAATTTTCGGCATAAACAACCGAGTAGCCATTACCGATCCAGTATACCCTGTATACCTTGATACTAATGTAATGGCAGGCAGAACTGGCGACTTTGCTAATGGTATGTTTGAGAATGTCACTTACTTACCATGCAATGCTGAGAATAATTTCATACCTGCATTGCCTACGGAAAAAGTAGACCTTATCTACTTATGTGTTCCTAATAATCCCACAGGCACTACACTATCCAAAGCTGAATTAAAAAAATGGGTTGATTATGCCAAAACTAACAGCTCAATTATTTTATTTGATGCTGCGTATGAGGCTTATATTCAAGACCCGGATCTTCCTCACAGTATCTATGAAATTGAAGGCGCCAAAGAAGTGGCCATCGAATTTAGATCCTTCTCCAAGACTGCTGGTTTTACTGGCACTCGCTGTGCCTTTACCGTTGTACCTAAAACAGTAATGGCCCTTACGGCTAAAGGCGAAGCCTATCAGTTGAATAAACTATGGAATCGTAGACAAACTACCAAATTTAACGGTACTCCATATATCATCCAAAAGGGTGCTGAAGCCCTCTATACTCCCGAAGGCCAAGCACAAATTAAGACTGTTGTCAGCTATTATATGGACAACGCGAAAATCATCAAAGAAGGCCTTGAAAGCATTGGCATCGAAACCTTTGGCGGAGAAAATGCTCCTTATATTTGGCTTAAAACACCTAAAGGTCTGGACTCATGGGCCTTTTTTGATAAACTGCTGAATGAAGCACACATCGTCGGTACACCTGGTACAGGCTTTGGTCCATCAGGGCAAGGTTACTTTAGATTAACAGCCTTTGGCAACAAAGAAGCTACTATGGAAGCAATCGAAAGAATTAAAACACAATTAAAATTATAAGAAAAGCAAGTGCGTCTTTTACCGCAGAGGCGCAGAGAACGCGTATAGTAAACCCACGTTAAACACAAAGATCACAAAGAAGCACAAAGACCACAAAGGAATTTTTTATCCCCTTTGTGGTCTTTGTATCCGCGTAGCGGCTTTGTATCTTTGTGTTAATATTGGGTTTTATTTTGTTACAATTCATTGCCCTCATTCTTCACAACAGTTTTGTATAATTTTCTATTATGAAGTAACCAAACTTTCTCGGAGAGCTTTCCGTCTTCCACATTCCCTAGTACCCGTTGCATATCATACATTCTAGCATCAATCAGATCCAGATAATGCAGTATTTCAGCCTCAGGTATCATCGGCCTTTTGGGACTGCCAAAATCTGGTTCATAGTGATGAGACAGAATCATGTGCTGTAAAAGTAAGGACACTTCAGGGTCAGCCCCCAACATCGACGCTGTCTGATCTATCATTTTAATGCCCTGAATAATATGTCCTAATAGCTCTCCCTCGATAGTATATTCTGACACAATGCCTAGTTCACTGGCGTTCATTTCGGCCGTTTTAGCAATATCATGCAGAATAATACCTGAAAATAGCAAATCTTTATTTAATCCCAAATATATTTCACTGGCTTTTTCCCCCATCTTGAGCATGGTCATGATGTGATACATGAGACCTGAACGTACAGCATGATGATTTTGCTTAGCTGCTGGATACAACAATAGTTTTTCTTTATTGACAGTAATAATACTTTTAACAATCTTGCGCATATCCTGGTTCTTAATTTTATCAATATAACTTTCAATCTCAGCATACATGAATTCCGGACTATAAGGCGCAACTGGTACAAAGTCCCCAATATCCAGATCATCTTCAGCTGTCGCCACTCTAATCTTGTCAATCTTCAGCTGTAATCTATTCTGCCACTCATTAATCACGCCTCGCACCTTAACTAAGGTATTGGGGAGATACTGCTGTTCATCCTCATCGCTACAACCCCAAATCTTGGCATTTATTTCACCAGTCTGATCAACCAATGTCAAATCAAGATAATTTTTATTATTACTTCCTGTTTTACTGTCAGCAACTTTAACTAGAAAAAAACTTTGAATAAGATCACCAGTCTGTAATTGCTTAATTTTCTTATTATCCATTACCTATTCTCCCATACTAAATATTACTTTTTATCCTTGGTTTTTGCACCAAGCACTGGCAGATTAATATTATATTTCATGCAAACTATACGAATTAGAAGGGTAACAAAAAAACATAAATACATGGATCCATTTCCCGGAAGCAGTGGCTTAGTATAAAAAAAGCCTACAGCACCGATGATCGAGGCTACCGCATATACCTCTTTGTGAAATATAAAAGGAATATCTCTCACAAAGATATCTCTAATAACGCCTCCACCCACGCCAGTCAATACAGCCATCATAACAGTCAGAAATAATCGATTGTATTCATAGATAAAAGCCATATTTGCACCTGCTGCCGTAAAGGCCCCCAATCCAATCGCATCACAAATCAAGATAACATTATTCAATTTATTCAGCCATTGATAACTAAAGCATGCAATAATTGCTGTAATCAAACTTATAATTGTAAACATAGGAAATACAAAGGCTGTCGGCGGTGTAATTCCTATAAAAACATCCCGGATAATACCGCCCCCCACTGCAGTGGTTAGCGCTAACATAAACACACCAAAAACATCCAGTTTTTTTTGTATCCCCGCCAAAGCGCCTGCTGCTGCAAAGGCTATTGTGCCAATAATTTCAAATATATTGAGTACGTTCAATTTATCCTCCTCATAAGCCAGGAGATGATATTTTCCCCTTAATCCGCATCATTATCCACATTATCCATAATCCTCCAACTAACTGCACTAACGGAAGATTCCATACTGAGTCTACTAACAATCTGCTCCATGGATTTATCAGTACGTTTATTAGCAATAAATTGAGCAATGACTTCCACCATTTCCGAGTTTTCTATATCCTCACTATGAATAGCTCTTAGCATTAAAGACTCTTCATGCACTACATGTAATATCAATGCTCGTACATTCACTTCCCCCTCAGCTCGGCATACAGTACGGAAAAAATATCGCACCTCAGTATCCTCCATTAGCATGGGCTTAGAATTAATAATACGGGCCACAGGTCTTAGTAAAACATTAGCACTTAAAATCGCCACGACACCCAGCCCTGCTTGCAATAAAAAACCTAAACCTGTTAGTGTGCCCACTGCAGCTACACACCACATGGTTGCCGCAGTATTCATGCCACGGACATTAAGACCATCCCGCATAATTACCCCCGCACCTAGAAAACCAATACCAGTAACAACTTGAGCGGCAATTCGCGTAGGACTTACTTCATTGGGAGTCAATAATCCCAACATAACAAATAGAGATGCACCTATACATACTAAGGCATTGGTCCGAATGCCTGCCATACGTTGTCGCCGTTGACGCTCAAAACCAACAACCGTGCCAAATACTAATGCCATCCCCAGCCGCAATGCAAAATCAACAAAATCCACGCATCTCACCCCCGCTGTTTTTCTAAATAAAGATCCATACTATTCTACCCACTCCAACTCTCTCTCATGATAAAGAAAACATCTTGCAGTATAATCATTGACTATAACCACAAAAATATTTTTTACTATTTCCATACCAGAGTAGTAAATTCCTGCATATAAGAAAAGACTTGGCTTGTAATCTGTACCCGTAGTCAAGGACAATTTAAAAAAGACTATGCAATATTAAGAAGATGATTTCTGTAGTGAACAGGAGTC
>JAGFZX010000102.1 GCA_017889585.1 Bacillota bacterium | reverse complement strand
ATGAATAAGGCAGGCGTCATGCTGAGTAAGCAATAACCAAAGGTTTTGCAAGAAAGGATAGACGTTACCTTTGCTAAACTCCTCTTATAAAGATTTTAGGGTTCTATAATAAATGTTGAAGTAGACCAGTCATAGAACCGGTCACCCCAACATTTATTATAGAATCGAAGTACCTTACTTTAGATACTTCTTGGATTACTACACAATATAAGAATAATGTGCAAAACATTATAATCCTGATAAATTTGAATTTGTTATTTGAAAACAAACATATTCAAATCATCCCCACAGCAAAACCGATGAATTAGATGGTGTCCCTTCAAAATCGTCAATAAAATCTTTGTAATGCTTCGCACCTAAATGAGTATATATTCCTTCTGCCCTATCATTTCCTTTTACAATGCAGATGGACATTTTTTTATATCCGTTATTATAAGCGTATTTACCAATTGTAAAAATCAATTTTTTCCCGATTCCACCACCTTGCATTGATTGTAAAATGTGCAATGAATCAAGTAGCAGACATTTCTTCAAATCATCATATGGCTTGTATGCTGCAAAACCAATTATCATATCATTTTCGTCTACTGCAACAAAAGCTCCTTGCTTATCTGTATGGATATATGACAACCATTTTTCTTTTGAATGTTCATATGTCATGCTTTCCAAAAAAGAATCTGATAAAATGTCTTGATATGTGGTCTTCCAATTATCAGTCGTTGAAATTTTATCATTAGAGATAAGGGCACGATGCACTGATCCATGACCTTGCTAATTCCGCCTATTTTTCAATGAAAATTTTACTTTGATGCTGGGAATTTCAGCGGTACGAAATTATATTCGCCATCATTAGCTTGAACATGTCCGATGCCGGGAAATACAATATGTGCGCCGCCAATAAGCCAATTATTTTTCACGACTTCCGCCAAAATTTGCTGACGTACTTTCGCGGCTTCCTCTTTGTCGCTATCGTAAGCGATTGTTATCAAAGGATCTTCGAACTGTACTGCAGCAACATGAATAATGTCACCCCACAGGACTAAAGTATCGCCTTTACTTTCAATGACATAGGCAGTATGGCCGGGTGTATGGCCGAATAAACCCTGTGCTCTGATTCCCGGGGTCACTTGGATGTTTCCTTCAAAAGTCTTAAACTTGCCTGCTGTTATATATGGGGTGATTGTATCTTTTGCCGCTTGGAAGGTTCGCTTTGTAGCTTCCGGAGCAGCATTTTGGTTGCTATCGTCCAGCCAATAATTAGCTTCATGCTTATTGGCATAAACGGTTGCATTCACAAAAACGCGCTCCTTTCCCGATACCAGCCCCCCAACATGGTCGCCATGCATATGAGTCAGGTAAATTTCATCGACTTGCTCAGGTTGGTAACCGGCAGCACGCAAATTATCAATTACCTTCCCTATGGTCGGACTAACCATTTTTCCATTGCCCGTATCAATCAACACCAGCTTGGATCCCGTATCAATCAGAAAAGCATTTACTGTGCCTTCGATTTGCCCACTTGGATAAAAACGTTCTAATACGTCTTTCATTTTCTCCTTGTTACCTTGCAACAGCTGCAAATGCTGCTCAACTGGTCGCTGATTGATGCCATCCGACAGCGTAATTATCTTAAAGTCTCCTACCATCATGTGATAACCACCTTTCATCTCAACCTCCGCGCAAGAGGCAGTATTTAGCGTTATGATGCAAAGCAGAAATGTTATGGCTAAAAAGATAATCAAAAGCCTTGAATACTTAAAACAGCCTAAAGTTTTCATAAAAACACTCCCCATATTGTATTACTTAAGTCAATCCCTAGTACTCTTTATTCATGAGTAAAGCGCATAATAATTTTCATCTTGTAATGATTGCCCCACTAATTACTTCCGACATTTCAGAAAAACTTTCGGATTAATTCCAGCAGCAATTCCAAAAGCAATAGCCGCCTGCTTCTCTTCATCCATTAAATTCCTCGATCTTCCTCTGAAGATAAAAAGCCACACTCCACCAGCACCACTGGCATATCGGTTAATCGTAGCACCGCAAACTCTTCTTCCTTCACACCCCGATCTTTTAACGGAGTAATTACATTCAACATGCTTTGAATATTCGTTGCTAAATGTATCCCCTCATCAGATCTGAGCCACTCGTGAGATTTTTGAGAGCCATCATGTAGATCCACAATGTTCGGCTAGGGTGCACTTATGAACCCGTGCATTGCAATAATAAACCCAAAAAAACCGTTTACGGTTGCGACTGACTCGGCGATCGTGGACTACAGAAGGAAAGAGAAGCCTTTTTACTTCTTCCCTGCGTTGGCATAGATCTTGCGTTAGAATATAACCATCAAATCATCTTAGCTGAAACTAAGTCTTTAAATAGTCTTAAGGGGGGAAAAATAAATGGATGAGTATGGTAGAATTACTTTGGGTGGACTGCTTGACTGCACGGCGGCAAACTTTCCTAATAAAAAAGCTCTTATTTACCCCGATCGTGAATTGCGGTTTTCCTACAAGACACTGAGGGAAGCTTGCGACAGCTTTGCCAAAGGATTGCTGGGGCTAGGTGTGGAAAGGGGTGAAAATATTGCGATCTTGGCCACCAACGTCCCCGAATGGGTTATTACCCAGTATGGCAGTTCTAAAATTGGGGCCGTGCTTGTAACGGTAAACACCCATTTCAAAATGTATGAGCTGGAAAATCAGCTTAGGCAATCTGATGCAACAACTTTAATTATGGTTGAAGGTATAAAAAACGATGAATATATACGTATGCTCTATGATCTCTGCCCAGAGTTAAACAATTGCAATCCGGGTGAACTGACAGCGGCGGCACTGCCATGCTTGAAGAATGTCATTGTGATTGGAAATAAAAAGCACTCTGGCATGTACACCTGGGATGATATCATCAACATAGGGAAAGCGAGTTCAGAGGAAGAACTCGCTACCCGCATGGCAGAGCTGGACCCGAATGACGTAATCCATATGATCTACACTTCCGGTTCCACCGGGGTACCTAAAGGCGTCATGCTGACGCACCACAACTTGATCACCAATGCCATTAGGACTTCGGAATGTATGAAGCTCAGTTCAGCAGACCGTCTTTGTATACCAGTGCCCTTTTTTCATTGTTTCGGCTGCGTGGCAGGAACGATGTGTTGCGTGGCGACCGGGGCGACGATGGTAATTCCCTCAAAAATATTTAATCCAGAACAAACATTGCAGGTGATTGAACAAGAGCGGTGTACCGCGCTGCACGGGACTCCCACCATGTTTATTATGGAACTGGACTTGCTGAGGAAGAGGCATTTTGACACCTCATCCCTTCGTACCGGGTTAGTGGCAGGGGCCTCATGCTCGCCGGAGGTAATGGAAAAGATTGTAGAGGTTATGAAGGTCGACGAGATTTTGGTTGCCTACGGGCAAACCGAAGCCTCGCCAGGAATCACCACCACCAGAACAAACGATCCACTGGAAATGAGGATTTTCACAGCTGGAAGAGCACTGCCAGGAGTGGAAGTGAAAATTTTCGATCCTGATACGGATCAGGAAGTTCCTCCCGGGGTGCAGGGTGAGATTCGGGCCCGCGGGTTCAATATTATGAGAGGCTACTATAAAATGCCTGAGGAGACCGCTGTCGCTATTGACGAGGACGGATGGCTGTACACGGGGGACCTTGGTGCATTAGATGAAAATGGCTACTTGAAGATTAATTGCCGGATAAAAGATATGATTATACGCGGCGGCGAGAACGTGTATCCAAAAGAGGTCGAGAATTTCCTCGTTACCCATCCTGCAATAAAAGATGCACAAGTGATCGGCGTCCCTAGCGCCAGATACGGTGAAGAAGTAATGGCCTTCCTTCAATTGAAGGAAGGCCGCATGCTGACACCAAAAGAAGTCCAACAGTTTTGCAAAGGCCAAATCGCCAGCTGCAAAATTCCGGAATACGTTACTTTCGTCGACAGCTTCCCCCTCAGCGGTAGCGGGAAAATACTAAAGTACAAGCTCCAGGAAATGATAACAGAACAGTCTCTTAAGGAAACAGCCAGTACAGTTTGATTGTCCCCCGCACAGACTTATAACAAATTATGCTTTTTCATTAAACGGAAGAGCGTAGTTTTCGATACTCCCAACAGTACAGCAGCATGTTTCCGTTTCCCGTTGCTCTTTTTTAAAGCTGTTAGCAATTGCATTTTTTCAATGTTTTCTATTTTTGCATGAAGATTGTCATTAGTATCAACCACAGACTTCTTTATTTCGTTGCACTCAAAAAAATAAGGTAAATCTTGTTGTGTTATCACCGTACTTCTACAAAAATTCATCGATGCTTCGATCACGTTAATCAATTCTCTTATGTTACCCGGCCAGTCATAGTTTAGGAGCAACTCCATGGAACTTGGGGAGATGCCAGTAACATTACGGCCCAATTTTTCATTAAAACGGTTTATGGCATAATCCACAATATGTGGAATATCGTTCATTCTTTCCCTCAGAGGTGGGATGTGAAAGTTAATAACATTAAGTCGGTAGTAAAGATCTTCTCTAAAAGCACCTTCCCTGACTAATGAATGCAAATCTTTGTTCGAAGCCGAGACGATTCTTATATTTACAGGAATACTTCTTTCTCCGCCTATACGTTCCACTTCTCTTTCCTGCAGCACCCGAAGCAATTTAGCTTGCATTGGCATAGGCATATCCCCGATCTCGTCCAAAAAAATGGTTCCTTTATCTGCCAATTCGAATTTTCCCATCTTCCCCCCTTTGCGGGCCCCGGTAAACGCGCCGTTAACATAACCAAACAGTTCCGCTTCCAAAAGATTCTCCGGAATTGCGGCGCAATTGACTTTAATAAACGGATAAGAGGATCGGGCACCCTGAAAATGAATCGCCTTAGCGAAAAGTTCTTTTCCTGTTCCGCTTTCTCCGGTTAGCAGCACCGAGGATGGTGAATTACTTACGACTAATACTTTCTTTTTCAATTCTTCGATAGCCGGACTGGTACCGATGATATTGTCAATCCCCAGCTCGATACTATGTGTTTTGTTAAATTCGTCTTTATAAGAATTGAGCTCCAATAATGTCTGATTAATACCGAATAGGATTTGAACGGCTTCCAATTGTGTAAGCAATCCATAGAAGTGTTCCTCGACATCTATCACTCTGGCGCAGATTCCGACGAAGCTTCCGTTGCGAAATACCGGCTTCTTAGAGACGATAAATTGTCTGTTGCAGGTATGCAAAAAGGAAAGCAGTTCATATTTTTGTGTTTTCATCACTCTTTCAAGTTCCAAATCAAATCTAAATTCAGTGACGTTATGGCCAATCAAGCGGTCTTTAGGCAGTTTTGTATAATAGGCAAAGGAATCATTGACATACTGAATAATACCCCTTTCGTCAACATAAACAAAGCCTTCGTAGGGGTTTTCCATAAGCAAATTCAAAAGTTCATTCTCTTGGATATAAGATTTGAGTTGATCGTTCTGAATAGTATGATTGCACTCACTCAAGTTAGATCCCTCCCTTGCCATTATTGATTCTGTTCGGAAAGAGTACCACTGATTTTTATGTATTTTGAATATTCTCCCATATATCAGTATAGCAGATAAACTTTGATTTACTAACAATTTTTTAGATTGATACTGTAATTAGTTCTCGCCTATTCTTATTGAGGCGAGGAAACCAGTAACGCCACGGCTATCCCCATATCAGCAAGAAAAAGCTATTGTGCCGGGCTTGGCACTGCTGGTTTCTTTATTGAATAAAAATTATTAGGAGGATATGATGTCTTGGAAAGAGCTATATAGAAAAAAAACCGTCACCTGTGGGGAGGCGGTTCAGGCTATTAAGCCGGGGAATTCTGTTTGGTTATCGCCTAATGCAAGTAATCCGAAAGATCTTGTCATGGCACTCTGCAATCGGCATCAGGAATTAAAGGACGTTGATGTCTGGTCCAGTTTACTCATGCACCCATTTGAATTTCTCAAAAAGGAATATCGGGGGCAAATCAACTATCACTCTTACTTTCCAGGCCAGTGGGAACGAAAATTCATGTCTCAGGGGAATGTTTCCATTACCTCGTTCCACCTATCCTTGATCGACAAATTAATAAACGATGTCATCAAACCTAATGTAGCCCTGCTGGAGGTCTCGCCCCCTAATGAGCAAGGTTACATGTGCTTAAGCGTGGGCGGGATTTTCGCTGACCGTCTCAACATTGATTTTGCTCAGACCGTTATCGCTCAGGTCAATAGAAAGGCTCCTTACATTTATGGTCAAGATAATTTAGTTCATATCAGCGAAGTTGATTATATTGTCGAGAAAGATCATTTGTTGCCTGAATTGCTAGAGGCCCCCCCAACGAAAGTGGACAAAAAAATCGCTTCATATATTATCGATCAAATTCCCGATGGAGCTACTATTCAAATAGGCATTGGCGGAATTGCCAATGCTGTCGGTTACGGACTGGAAGGCAAAAAAGATCTTGGCCTTCATACCGAAATGATCTCAAATTGCCTTGTCTATCTCGCAAAAAAAGGCGTAATTAATTGCAGCAAGAAGAATTTCCTGCCGGGAAAAATGGTGATTTGTTTTGCGCTGGGGTCCCAGGAACTTTATGATTTTCTCGACCACAATCCGCTAATCCATGCGGCGCCTGTTCACTGGGTGAACAATTACGAGAATATCGCCAAAAACGATAATTTTATTTCGTTGAATGGAGCGCTGATGGTTGACTTGACCGGCCAAGTGTGTTCTGAGTCTCTGGGGTTCAACCAATTCAGCTCTACTGGCGGTCAGTTGGACTTCGTTGCTGGCGCCACGCGCTCCAAGGGAGGTAAATCTTTTATTGTCATGCCTTCGACTGTGGAAAAAGTTAACGGCACTGAGTCACGGATTCACGTGCAGTTACCGCCTGGTGCCGTGATAACAACGCCCAGGGCGAGTGTCCAATATATCGTAACCGAATATGGGATAGCCGACCTCTTTAACAAGAGCATTCCCGCCCGTGTAAAAGAAATGATTAAGATCACGCACCCTGATTTTAAAGAGCAATTG
>JAGFZX010000101.1 GCA_017889585.1 Bacillota bacterium | reverse complement strand
AATCGTAATTTTTTCTTACAGCTAATAATTGCAATTCCTCACTTGGATTATTAACATATTTAATAGCCCATCCAGCTTGATTTATAGCTAATTTAATTAACTTGTCGGTTGAATTTTTAATATACTTTAAGTTAACCCATCCATCATTTATAGCTGTTATCATCATATCTTCTGTAGGGTTATTTATAAATTCAATCGCTTGAGCATTATTGTCTATAGCTGATTCTTGCATCTCTCTAGTTGGATTATCTATATATTTTAACGCAAGTCCATTTTTTTTAATAGCCAATAACTTCATCTCATCTGTAGGATTATTTATATATGCTATAGCATTAGGATTATTCTTTATCATTTCAATAAACTTTAATTTTTCCATAATATTACTTTACCCCTGTCATTATTTTTATAATATATAATTATTACTTATTAATATGCTTTTTAAGTTAATCTAAATAGAATCATTATACCACTGTATAAAAAAGGGGTCTATAAATGCTACTGAAACAATAGTTATTGACATACAAAAAAAGCCTCATAAAACGTGGCCTTTAAATAAAGTAATTCAAAAAACAAGAGGGACAGGAACCGTGTTTCATAAGAAAAACGCTTCCTGTCCCCTTGCTCTTCAGACAAAACTTATTGATCAAACTAAAGAAGATGTTTGACAAAATTGAGTTGAGTTTTGATCACTTATTGTTCTACAAACTCTAATATTCAATTAAAAAATATATCATAAATTCAGATATTTTGTCGAAAGAGTTTTCATGGTTTAGATAGAATAAGATTAATCAACATAATGAGAGTGTAGAAGTCTCGTACTTCTTGGGTATTTCATCAAATTAGAACACGCAGAGGAGATTTATAAATGAAGATTAGTACTAAAATTTATGGTGGTTTCGGATTAATGCTGGCACTTATGGTAATTATTGTAGGGATATTCTTTTTCCGATATAAGGAAATTGAAAAAGCAACAAATCAGTTAACGCATTATCGTATGCCTTTTAGAGACCAAACACAAGAGCTCGTACTCAGTGCAAGTAGGAAATCCGCCGCAATACGCGGTTATCTTGCAACAGGAAATCCGAAATTTAAACAAGACATTTCTGAAGCAGGGAGAACTCGGCTACTGCTTTAAAGTATCTTAACGAAAAAGCTCCGGTCAAAGACATGCTAAAACCTGTAAATGAAGCTGTCGCCAAATTTAATCCCCACACTGCAAAGATTGTTCAATTATATGAAACGCAAGGTCAGCCGCTACAGCCTATTTGCTCACAGACGCTGCGCCTGATAATGTACGTTTACAAGCAGAAATCAATACATTTCTTGCGAATCAGATCAAATATATAAATAATGATGTTCAAAAGATTGATGAACAAGAGAAGAAAATGGTTGTTACTATTTTGATAATCTTGGTTATCGGGCTAATAATCGGTGGGGTGAGTGCTGTTCTTATTACTCGTCCAATACTTGCCTCAATTAGGCAAGGTGTAGGGTACGCTGAAGCGATGGCTCAGAGAGTATTCAACCAACAGATTGAAATCAAATCCAAAGACGAGATTGGAGAATTGCTTCAAAGCTTGAACAGTGCCTCGGCTGGTCAAAGGGTGCTAATCAAGCAGGTAGCTGCTACAGAGGTAGCCTTGACCATTACCGAAGTGGCAGCAGGAGCAACAAAGCAAGCCTTCGCTGTTGACTCGATCGCTTTGATTGTTGAGCAAATGTCAGCAGGAATTCAGCAAGTGGCTGCTAATGAAAATGTTGTGTCAGGTATGGCAGGTAAGACGGCTAGCGCCGCCAATCAGGGTAATAAGTCGGTAGATGCTGCCATGAATCAGATGAAAAACATCGAGAAAGCTGTTTTCAGCTCGGCGCAAGTGGTTACAAAACTCGGTGAGCGCTCAAAAGAAATTGGACAAATTGTCGACACTATTTCGGGGATTGCAGGTCCGAACAATTTGTTGGCACTGAATGCGACTATTGAGGCGGCGCGAGCAGGCGAACTGGGGAGGGGCTTTGCTATGGTTGCTGAAGAAGTACGAAAATTAGCTGAACAGTCGCAGGAAGGAGCCAAACAAATCGCCAGCCTGATTTCGGAGATTCAGACGTAAACTGAAAGCGCCGTCGTTGTCATGAATGATGGTAGTCATGAGGTTAAGGTTGGGTCGGAAGTAGTAAACACTGCTGGGCAGGCGTTCAAAGAAATTGTGGCACTTATCGCTGGAGTTTCGCCTCAAATCAGGGAAATATCGGTGGCTATTCAGCAGATGCTATCTGGAAGTCAGCAAATTGTTGTATCAGTGCGGGATATAGACCGAATTGGCAAGGAAGCTGTTGGTCAAACGCAAACTGTCTCGGCTGCTACCGAAGAACAGTCAGCCTCAATGGAAGAAATAGCAGCATCCAGCCAGGCATTAGCAAATATGGCCGAAGAATTACAGAATGCTGTCAGGAAGTTCAGGGTTTAGGAATAGGCAGGCAGTGGAAGGAACAACGTCACGCAGAACTAACACCCGAAAAGTTAGAAGAATTGTTGAGTGTTTTACCGCGCAAATGCAATAGACGGCTTCACCGAACAGAGATGAAGCTGTCTATCTTAAGTTTATTGGCTAGATTTCGCCGTTAAAGATGATACGCAGAAGTGTATCATCTTTAACGGCGAAAAATTACTTTAGTAACTAGACAAAGGGGTGGTGAGTTTCAGTTATTGGGACTCCTTTTCAAAAGGTTTTGTGAAATAGGCTCTCACCTATGATTTTTCTGGATTTGTAGGATGTTTGTTAAAAAATAATGAATTATATGTTAAATATGAAAACAAATGGACAGGTGCATTGTTTAAAAACACTACACCTGTCCATTTGTTTTTATCGAGAAAAATATTTAAAACCTATGGGGGGAAGTTAGATGTATCAGAGATAGAGAGAGTCATTTATGCTAAAAGAATTTGAAAAATTATATAGAAAAAAATATATGATTGGATAGTATCACTTAAGGCTAATGCACTCTATTATATTGTATGGGCATTAGTTTTTTTTGTTGGAAGGAGGTGTTTTATGAGGAAAATCATACAACAACGCGCAAATAATCAATGGTTTAAGAATGTGGGAGAAGTAAGAGTTGTTACTGACTTTCTGTTTTTAGTCGACAGACACAACTAATAAAAATAAGGAGGAGAAGATCATGGATATTATTTTTATGATAGTTATTTACCTTGTTGTTTGTTATGTAGCAGCAAAGATTGGAAAAAAATTTCATGTCGGATCAATGCTGCAATACTTTATTCCTGTATACAACTGGGTACTGATATGTAAATGTGCTAAAATATCTCCGTGGTGGCTTGCTGCTATGTTTGTTCCATATGTCAACATAGTAGTTACTGTATATATTTATGGCACTCTCGCGGAAAGATTGGGTAAAAATTTCTGGATTAACGGGATAGGAAGCCTGTTTTTTTGCATCCCTTTGTTTATTATGGCTTGGGATAAATCAATGCCAGTGGATGCACTATCGTCTGATCATTCGCCTGTGACCAAAGTATAATTAATCTGAAAAAATTAGATTAGTTAAGAAAAGCATGGACAGGTTACTTGTCCCACTCAAAGTTTGCACCGTTAGACCTATTACGCAGAACCGTATCATTTATAATAGCTAAATAACTCTTGCCAAATTTTTATAGAGATTTGGCAGGGGTTATTTGTTTTTTATGATTTTTTATAGTTTATCATCTATAAGTTATAGGGACTAGCGGAAGAATTCTCCTAAACTACTGAGATTTAGATGTCATAAAGATTATAATTCAAAGCTCAAAAAACATTAAGCTGCTAGAGTGAGTTTTGAGAAGATTAAATTAATCTCTATCATATTAATAAGCCAATTCTTGTACTCAAGCAAATCGTAAAAATTAGGTTAGTTAAATAACAATACATATGATTAGGAAAGAACAGGTTGAAATTCAATTTTTCATTTTTGAGTTTGAGTTTTTTAATAAAAAATAGGAATCTCAGCTTAATATTATTGTGAAAGATAGGAGCATCTTTCATTTTGTGAAATCTTCGCACCTAGGCCTATATTTATTTAGAAAAAATGTCGATATATATACATTGTAGAAGGAAGATGATGGAAAAAGTCGAATGTATGCAGAAAAGGAATTATTTAATAATTGTTTAGTAATGGATGACTCTTAATCATCCCTATCATAAAAACAGATCTTGTGGATTATGTAATGGAGAGGATTGGATAGCCGTTGTCAATTAGTATTCCATTGGCACGTAGCTGCCTATTATAAGATTAAAAAATAACTGGAGGTAAAAATGAAAAAACAACGACTCAAACCAGCCACCGCATTACTAGCCGCATATATGCTACTGCCAACTTGCACGGCATTAGCAGCACCTATAGACGCAGGTAGTGTGCTGCGCGATTCTCAGCAAACAGAACGCAAACTTCCTGAACGCCAAATTGCTAATGTGATAGTGGCTAAAGAGATCAAACAGCCCATGATAAATGATCAAGGTTTTAAGATGTTTGTTAAGAGTTATCGTATTAGTGGACAAGATGTTCTTGACAATGATGAACTGACAAAGCTACTTGTGTCCTACACCAATCAGGAAATGACCATGCAGAGTTTGCAAGAGGCTGCTAGTATCCTCACCAAGTATTTTCGTGATCGAGGTTATTTTGTTGCTCAGGCTTATTTGCCAGTACAGGAAATTAATGAGGATACTGTAGAGATTGCCGTCCTTGTCGGACGATGTGGTGATATTATCTTAAGGAACCAGAGCGCTGTACCAGACGCTATTATCATGGAACAGCTAAAGGCTATTAAATCCGGTGCCTATATCCATACCGATATTATGGAACGTGCTGCCCTGCTTGCCAGCGACTTACCTGGTATATCGGCCAGAACTACGCTGATACCAGGGAATTTACCAGGCACCACTGATATCGTCGTAGAAGCAAAGCCGAAAGGTGAAGTTTGGCAGGGTAATATTAGTGAGAACAACTGGGGCAGTCGTTTGACAGGCTATAATCAAACTACGCTGAACCTTATCCTTAATAATCCCTTGAAAAGAGGGGATAGCATTACGGCAAGCTTTAATACGGCAGGCGCAGGCCAACAAACAGGCAATATTGGCTATCATATTCCCCTAGGTGAAGGCAGTACGCTGAATGTTAATTACGCTAAAGCAAATTATGAACTTGGCAAAGACATGGCATCTTTAGACGTCTACGGTACAGCCTATACCAAACATGCTGACTGGACCTATGCCCTAAGACGTTCTAGAGATAGCAACTATTCAGTACAGCTGGGCTATGACCACAAATGGTTGGAAGATAAAATAGGCAGTCAAAGTACTACTACAGAAAAATGGAGTCATGCCACTAGTATAGGAGTTATTGGTGATAGTACCGACAATATGCTAGGGGGAGGAATGAACAGCTATAGTCTGATATGGTATACAGGAAATATTGGTGGTAGAACCGATGCAGGTACGACGCTTACAACTGGCAACTGGGAAAAAACCACGTTTAATGTAATGCGGCAGCAATATTTACGGGAACGTTTATCGCTATTTTTGTCATTTAGTGGGCAATTTGCTAATACCAACCTTGATTCCTCAGAAAAATTTTCACTAGGCGGAGCCAATGGTGTGCGTGCCTATCCGTCTGGCGAAGCATCTGGTGATGAAGCATGGTTAGGGACGGCAGAATTACGTTATACTTTGCCAGCTAATAGCAATGGTGCAATGTGGCAGTTAGCGACCTTTTATGATGCAGGCACTAGTAGGTTAGAAAAAAATCAAATCACGCCTGGTCAAAATAGCCGCTCGCTTAGAGGTGCAGGACTGGGTATAAGCTATATTATGCCAGGCAGCTATGCGATAAAAGCTAATTACGCGTGGAGAGCAGGTAGTGAAGATCCTCAATCTGATAGTACCTTCGGAAAAGGTCGTTTGTGGCTACAAGGCGTAAGATATTTTTAAAATAAAAGAATAGGGGAAATTCAACATGAAAATATCACGAAAATGGCGACGTGCTTGGTCAAGGGGTAAGCCAAGCTTTATTAAAGCTGCAGCACTGGCAAGGGTACATAAAAAGAAACAGCATCAACGTAATAAAAAAATCATAACCAAGTCCCGCCCCTCCATCATACCCAAAATTCTGCGTCCAGCGGCAGTAGCAGCAGGTTTAGCATTAACGATCATGACAAGCAACCCAGCAGTTCATGCCATGCCTGCTGATGGTAAAGTCGTTGCTGGACAAGGCAGTATTGCCCAAAATGGTAGCAATATGACTATCACACAAACCACGGATAAAATGGCACTCAATTGGCAGTCGTTCAGCATTGCCCAAAATGAAAAAGTTCAATTTTTGCAGCCAGGTGTAAGCTCTATGGCTCTTAATCGTGTTATTGGTAACAATGCCTCACAAATCTATGGGCAGTTAAGTGCCAATGGAAAAGTGTTTCTCGTAAATACAAATGGGATTTTATTTTCACCTACAGCCAGAGTGGATACGGGTTCATTGCTGGCATCGACTCTCAATATAGCCGATAATGACTTTATGGCAGGCAGCTATAAATTTGCCAAAGGCAGCACGACAGGCAGTGTGATTAACCAAGGTAACATCACAGCTGCCGACGGAGGTTTTGTTGCTCTCTTAGGTGAAAAAGCCATCAACGAAGGTGTAATTGTCGCTAATAAAGGCAGTGTAGTATTAGCTGCAGGCGAGCAGGCCACCCTTGATATGAAAGGTGATGGTCTCATTAGCCTGGCTGTCACCCAGGCATCGCTGAATGCTCAGGTGGAAAACAAAAAAATGATTCAGGCTGATGGCGGTATGGTGGTCATGACTGCGAGAGCGGCATCAGATTTGGCGGGTACGGTTGTCAACAATAGCGGTGTAGTGAGGGCGCAGACAATCGGTGAACGTAACGGTAAGATTATGCTATCAGGTGATACTGTTGTTAATACCGGAACGATTACGGCGCAAAGTTCCGGCTCCTTTGGGGGAGGTATTGAGATCAATGCTTCCTATTTGCTTAATGGTGGCAAGGTA
>JAGFZX010000061.1 GCA_017889585.1 Bacillota bacterium | reverse complement strand
ACCGCAAATTATGTTATTACGGCAACCATTGCCGCACCAGCCTTAATACAATTGCACGTCCCGGTTATAGCCGCCCACATGTTTGTATTCTACTTTGGTATTATTGCTGATATTACGCCGCCCGTTGCCTTGGCAGCTTATGCTGCATCAGGTATATCTGGTGGCAATCCCATGAAAACCGGTGTAGTGGCTTCAAAATTAGCAATAGCCGCTTTTATTGTTCCCTATATATTTGTTTATGCGCCTGTCCTCTTAATGGTTAATGCTACGCCAGCAGAAGTCGTGATGTCTGCTATTTCTGCAGTTACTGGTATGTTTGGATTGGGTGTAGCTATGATTGGCTACTGGTATGCTGATGTACATTGGTTTGTGCGGATTATTTCCTTTGCTGCAGGATTAATGCTGATTGAGCCAGGCTTACTGACTAGCGTTATTGGCATTGTGCTACTAATCGGTATTTATTTTATCCAGAGCAAAAAGGGAAATACACAGAAAAAAATCGCTGCATAAATTAAAGGTTAAGAAGAGTTAATGACAAAGCCGACCGAGCTGAAGAAGCTTGGTCGGCTTTGTCATTAATTTGGCTGTCATTGCGACGAGGTACGAGGAAGCAATCCCCTACTTGGTCAGAGCTTGCTTCACTACATTCGCAATGACAGAAAAGGACGTTATAGCGTTTATTTACGGAGTCAGAAAGTATATCACTTTCTCGATTCCAAGTAAGAACGACTAAGGCTTCTGCCTGCGTCTGAAGACTTGGCACAAGCCAAGTCTTTTCTTATAATAAATATGCAAAATAAATGTAAATATTTGAAATCACAATCGATAATAACATGAGGGGAAATGCGATTTTCATGTAACCAATAAAGGATATGGGTCGACCATGAGCGGCGGCTAGACTGGAAACAACCACATTGGCGGAAGCGCCGATAATAGTACCATTTCCTCCAAGACATGCTCCCAGAGATAATGTCCACCATAAGGAAGTAACATCCATTTTGCCGATTTCCCCCATGGATTTTATCAAGGGAATCATGGTGGCGACAAAAGGAATATTATCCACAAAGGCCGAGCCGATGGCAGATAGCCAGAGAATAAGAACATGCATCATGATGGTATTTCCCTGAGTAACACTCATAGCCCACTCTGCTACTTGATGAATGATGCCGGTAACCTCAAGTCCGCCGACTAATACAAAGAGTCCCACGAAAAAGAAAATGGTATTCCACTCTATTTCTTTAAATACTTCTTCTGGGTCTAATCCTCCTACCAATAAGAGCAGCGCTGCTCCCGCCATGGCCACGGTAGCTGATTCAAAGTGCAGGGCCTGGTGTAGTACGAATCCGAAAATTGTCAGGCTCAGAATGGCAATGCACTTTTTCATTAATGGTATGTTGACAAGAAAAGAGGATTCTTCCATAGTCATGACCAGTTTTTTTTGTTCAGGGGAAATCTCCAGCTCTTTTCGGTACAATAAATAAAGGACCCAGCAAGTTGCGATACTGATGCAAACGACAGGAAACATCAGATTAAGAATAAAATCGTTAAAGCCGAGGCCAGTAGCACCACCAATCATAATGTTGGGTGGGTCACCAATCAAAGTACCAGTTCCCCCAATATTAGCTGCTAAGATTTCAGCAATCAGAAAGGGAATGGGATTGATCTGAAGCATATCACTAATGGCAAAGGTAACGCTGGTAAAGAGTAATACCGTAGTTACATTATCAAGGAGAGCAGAACAGATCGCAGTAAGGGCGAAAAAAACTACCAAAATTTTTAAGGGGTCGCCACCGACCATCTTGGCAGCTTTTACAGCCAGATATTGAAATAGACCAGTTTTACTGGTAATGGCAACGATGATCATCATGCCAATCAAAAGACCAATCGTATTAAAATCAATCTTAGTAATTGCTTCTTCCTGAGGCATAATTTTAAAGAACAGTACAAATATAGCGCCGACAAGGGCAATTTTAGTTCGATGAATTTTCTCTGAGACAATGATTGCGTATGTGATGATGAATATAATCAAGGCAATTAAGGCTTGTTGTGATAACATTAACATTCTCCTCTTTTATTCAATTTATGGCCAATGATCGTACATTATTATTATCATTAATTCGAAGGACTTTATAAATATCCTCCTTATTTTGGCAATTTTTTGAAAAAAGATAACCTTTTATGAAATTGCTGGCACCTACTTCGTGTTGGTTTAAAACATGAGTCATGTTTTTTCAATATTATAGTGAGTGAGGGAAGGTATTTTAGCAGTGAATAAAGAATCATAGAAGGAAATTATAAATAAAGGTAAAAATGAAATTTTATACCAATTTGATGTGCCTAGGGTCATTATACCTTAGTAGTGTAAGGAGGGATATTTATCAGGATTGCACATATATAGTAACTAGAGTAATTAATATTTGATTATTTTAGTTACTGTAACTACTTTAATGACAAAAGATTATTTAAAGTTAGAAAACCTAACAAATTATCAGTATATTTTTTATTTTCAGATTAATTAATAATGAAAAATGAGAGTTGGGGGTGGAATTTTTGTCGACAACACTTGATAAAATTAAGGATATGCAACAGTTGACGGAAAAAATCATGGCTGGTGGTGGAACAAAGAAAATTGAAAAACAGCATTCTTTAGGTAAATTGACAGCCCGTGAGCGTATCGAAAAATTACTGGATGCCAAGAGCTTTATGGAATTGGATCTTTTTGTCACTCATCGTTGTACCAATTTTGGCATGGAAAAAACTGAAGCACCAGCGGAAGGCATCATTACAGGCTATGGTACTATTGAAGGCCGCCTTGTGTATGTCTTTGCCCAAGATTTTACTGTCATCGGTGGTTCCCTAGGGGAAATGCATGCCGCGAAAATTTGCAAGGTGCAGGACATGGCAATGGAAATGGGTGCACCGATTATTGGACTTAACGATTCAGGTGGTGCACGTATTCAGGAAGGAGTCGATGCACTAGCGGGTTATGGGAAAATATTCTATAAAAATACCTTGGCATCGGGTGTCATTCCTCAAATATCTGCAATCATGGGGCCTTGTGCTGGTGGCGCAGTTTACTCTCCGGCATTAACTGACTTTGTTTATATGGTTAAAAATACGAGCCAAATGTTTATTACTGGTCCGCAAGTCATTAAAACCGTCACTGGTGAAGAAGTCAGTACTGAACAACTGGGGGGGGCCATGACTCATAATGGTACCTCAGGAGTTGCTCACTTTGCAGCCGAAAATGATGATGACTGTTTGGAACAAATTCGTCGGCTGATTAGTTTCCTACCAAGTAATAATTTAGAGTCTACGCCAGTTGTTAACAATGGTGATGATGTTATGCGGATGGACGCAGACTTGAATAGTATTATCCCTGATCATTCTAATCAATCTTATGATATGAAAAATGTAATTGCTAAGATCGTTGATAATGGAGATTTTTACGAGGTTCAACCTTATTATGCGCCTAATATCATCACCACCTTTGCCCGCCTTGATGGCAAAACTATCGGTATTATTGCCAACCAGCCCAAAGTCATGGCTGGATGCCTCGATATTAATGCTTCTGATAAATCCTCCCGTTTTATTCGTTTCTGTGATGCCTTTAACATTCCGCTCCTGAATCTTGTTGACGTTCCTGGTTTCTTACCTGGCACTAATCAAGAATATGGGGGGATCATTCGCCATGGCGCCAAGATGCTCTATGCATATTCTGAAGCAACCGTACCGAAAGTAACTCTTGTTCTTCGTAAAGCCTATGGCGGTGCTTATCTAGCAATGTGTTCCCGAGATTTAGGGGCCAATCAGGTTATTGCCTGGCCGACTGCTGAAATTGCTGTTATGGGGCCTGCTGGTGCTGCTAATATTATTTTCAAAAATGAGTCAGATATTAAAGCTAAAACGGATGAATATGTTAAAAACTTTGCCACTCCCTATCAAGCAGCAAAACGAGGCTTTGTTGATATGGTGATCGAACCTCAAGAAACTCGCCCAATACTAATTAATACCTTTAGTATGCTGGCTTCCAAACGACAAGGACGCCCTGCTAAACGCCATGGTAACTTCCCTGTATAAGTGTGAGCTAGGGTAACAAAAGAACTAATAAGAAATAGAAAAGAGGTGAGGGCAATGGGTTCTGTTACAACAAATCCAATATTGATTGCCTTAATCAATATGACCGTAGTATTTGCTGTTTTGTATGGACTAAGTCTAGTCGTTAGGTTGATTCAAGTTATCGATCCTACGCACAAAAAAAAGATCGACCAATCTGAATCTCCAGAGTCATTAAATACGGCCATCCCAGTCGCTGATACCACAAGCCAGGAAGAAGATTATGATGAAATGATTATTCTCTTTACTGCAGCGATTGCTGCCTATGGTTATAGTGGTGCAAAAATTGTTGCAATCCGGCCAGTAGGTGTTACTAACTGGTCTCAAACCGCTCGTATGGAAGGCGTACATATGAGGAACGGAATGTTTTAATTCTAAAAGATTAGGGAGGATTAGAAATGAAAAGATTTCAAATTACCTTTAAAGGTCAAGTATATGAACTTGATGTGGAAGAAATAAGCACAACAACTTCTGGGGTCAAAAAAACTGCTTCAGCTCCAACACCAGCCCCTACGCTAGTCCCACCTTCCCCTGTAGTTCCAGCAACGAATTTAGCGCCCAAGGCCGCTTTTATAGCAACTCCTGCCGGTGCTCAAAGCGTAATTGCTCCTATACCCGGTAAAATATTGGAAGTAAATGTTAAGGTAGGAGATTCTATAAAACGTGGCGATATAATCTGTATTCTGGAAGCCATGAAGATGCAAAATGAGATTATGGCTGCTCAGGATGGCACAGTATCTGATGTACGTGCAACTGTTGGTCAAGTAATGTCAACAGGTGATGTAATAATCGTTATCAGCTAATATAATAAAACATGTGAGCATGAAGGAATATAGGAGGAAAAAATGACGGACGCATTTGTTGTCTCCCTGCAGGCAGTATGGACAGATAGCGGGTTTACTGCTTTTACTATTGGTCACGCGACTATGATTGCTGTTGGTATTGTCTTGCTTTACTTAGCCTTCGCTAAAGGGTTTGAGCCACTTCTGTTGTCTCCCATTGCTTTTGGTTGTATTTTAGCGAATTTCCCCAAAACAGGTTTTGAAACAGATCCTGGTTTGATGCAACTGATTGGTTTTGGTATTTCCTATGAAATCTTCCCCCCTCTGATCTTTTTAGGAGTAGGTGCCATGACTGATTTTGGTCCATTGATTGCTCGTCCTTCTACTTTATTACTGGGTGCTGCAGCTCAGATCGGTGTTTTTGTTGCCTTGTGGGGGGCTATGGCGCTGGGGTTTACAGTGCAAGAAGCGGCTTCTATCGGTATTATTGGTGGTGCCGATGGTCCCACAGCCATATATCTGACCATGAAATTAGCTCCCCATCTCTTAGGCGCCATAGCAGTAGCTGCCTATTCATACATGTCCTTAGTACCTCTTATCCAACCGCCGATTATGAAATTATTGACTACCAAAAAAGAACGGGAAATCGTGATGGACCAACTGCGTCCTGTCTCAAAATTTGAAAGATTGGCTTTTCCTGTCATTTCGACCATTGTTATTAGTTTATTATTACCTCCCATTGCATCTTTGATGGGAATGTTAATGCTCGGGAATTTATTCCGCGAATCTGGGGTTACCGCTCGTCTTGCCGATACCTCAGAAAATGCTCTAATTAATATTGTCACTATTTTCTTGGCAACAGGTACTGGTCTTACCATGAAAGCAGAAAATTTCCTCAATGTTCAGACTCTGATGATCATTGCTCTTGGCTTGGTTGCATTTGCTTTCGGTACTGCTGGTGGTGTAATTTTTGGTAAGATCATGAACTACTTTAGTGGTGGTAAGATCAACCCACTAATTGGCTCGGCTGGTGTGTCCGCAGTGCCGATGGCTGCCCGTGTAAGCCAAATAGTTGGTCAGCAAGCCAACCCAGGAAATTATCTCTTGATGCATGCTATGGGGCCAAATGTAGCTGGTGTTATTGGTACTGCTGTTGCGGCTGGTACCATGCTGGCAATGCTTAAGTAGTTTTTGGACTAAATCTATTGCTATGTAGGGTGTAATTGTACAGCAATAGATTATAATAGCTGTAAATAAAGAAAACGGGGCTGTCTCAATATAAATTATTGAGACAGCCCTGTGATGTTTTTTTTAATGGGGTGCAATGATAATTAATTATTAGGAACAACTGGTATCATCAAAATCAGGAAATAAGAGAATCCAGAGGCTGATAATCAAAATCAGAAACCATATAGCTCTATTATTATCACCAAAAAACATTTTAAATCCTCCTTCCAAATTAGTATGTTAATAGATAATTGAGATATGATATCTTATTCAATAGATGTGAACATTGCGACTCATTTTAGGCTAAACGTGGCGATCCAATGAGCCTTATTTTTTTATTGAAAGGGGATTTATCATATCAGCTGGATATTGGGATTGGAACATAATTGTTTACGACTCATTTAAAAGTATTTCCAATAAGTTGACTTAATTAGTGAATGACGTGGTACAATACAATAAAAGCCAGTACGTCAATAATAGTAGAAAGGGGATTTGCATGAATCCTATTATTAATAATCGCATTTCAATCATCGGAGTTCCATTGGATTTGGGTGCAGACCGCAGAGGAGTGGATATGGGACCAGGTGCCATACGCCATGCAGGGCTGAGGGAACGACTTCAGGTCATCGGCTATGAGATCGATGATACAGGTGACATTATGGTGAATAGACCAGATGTCTGCCAAGTAAACGGGGAGAGTCTAAAATACCTGGATGAAATTGAAAAAGTTAATAACGAGCTTTGCCAAAAGGTTAATGAAGAGATGGGCAAAGGGAATTTCCCCCTGGTTCTCGGAGGGGATCACAGCATTGCGATTGGAACCATAGCTGGTGTATTACAACACCAAAAGAAGTTGGGTGTTATCTGGTTTGATGCCCATGGTGATATCAATACCGTTGAAACTTCACCTTCTGGCAATATTCATGGAATGTCGGTAGCGGTGAGCTTGGGCAATGGTCACGAACGATTGATGAATATCGGAGGAAGGGAAGCTCAGCTGGAACCAGCAAAAGTTGTCATGATCGGAATCCGGGATTTGGATCCAGGTGAGAAGGTTTTACTGAAAAAATTGGGTATTGCTGTATATACTATGCATGAGATTGATATCATAGGGATGGCAAAGGTGATGGAAGAAGCTATTGGGATTGTATCAGATGGGACTGATGGTGTTCATGTGAGCTTTGATATGGATGTAATGGATCCATTACATGCGCCGGGGGTGGGAACACCTGTTGTGGGCGGACTTACTTATCGTGAAAGTCATCTCGCCATGGAATTAATTTCTGCAGCTAACATCGTTACCAGCGCAGAATTCGCAGAAGTCAATACAGTGTTGGATAATAAGAACCAAACCGCCAAAATGGCGGTAGCCCTTATAGGATCTTTGTTAGGAGAAAGGCTTAAATAGAATACTTCACTGCTATTATTAGCCTGTTTAAGGACAAGCTAACCCTCCCCATAAGTATTGAAAAACCCTTATTGCTACACTCAAACGATTGGAAAAGAGTCACTAGCCTTTGAGTAATGATACCGTCTAAATAGTAGCATGAAAAACATAAGTTCTACCGAACAACCATCGGCAGGACTTATTTTTTATTGAGCAAAACGGCTATTGATGTAAGAAGTTATGGTATTGAATCTCAGACAGATTATCTTAATTTGCTCAATTTATGTTCTAAAGTAGAAGAAATTATAAAAAAAAGTTGAGGTTGATTTTTCCTTTAATTTTAATTATTGATATGGCAATGATAATAATGGAGAAAATAGGTATGAAAGAACAAGAATGTAAGCGTGAGCAAAACAAAAAAATAATAAATAATTGTATTTTAGATAATAAGTTTTCAAATAAAGATTAATAATCAATTATGATTTGGCGAATAAAACCTTAAGAGAAGAAGGTGTTTTATTGAAAAAGCTGGAGCGATCTTTCTACGAGAGAGAAACTCTTGATATAGCTAGAGAACTTTTAGGAAAATACATTGTTAATGATACACCTGATGGCAGAACGATTGGTAAGATTGTCGAAGTTGAAGCATACGTTGGTTCCAAGGATGCTGCTTGCCATGCTTATAATGATAAATGTACTAGTAGAACGAAAGTTATGTTTGGCCAAGGCGGACATGCATATGTTTATTTGATTTATGGAATTTATTACTGTATGAATGTTGTAACAAACAAAGAAAACTATCCGGAAGCAGTATTGATTAGAGCAATAGAGCCAATTGAGGGGCTTGATCTAATGAAGAGGCGGCGTGGAACAGATAAAATTTTAAATTTATGTAGCGGACCAGGAAAATTATGCGCGGCAATGGGAATTTCGAAGGCACAAAACGGGATAGATTTATGCGGTGCAAATTTGTATTTGTTAAGCGGTGAATTTATTTCTCCCAAATGCATAGCCAGCACTCCTCGTATTAATATTAATTATGCGAAAGAAGCGCGAAATTATCCTTGGCGATTTATTATAAAAGATAACTTATTTGTATCAAAGGGAAAATAAATGGAATTTAATGAAGAAGATATGGATAAGACTAAATGTCAACTCTTTGTACCCACCTGCAACTTGTAGGTGGGTACTTTATTTGGAATTATGTCATTCCTAAACCCATTTTTTGCCTGTAATAATGACATTACTATCGTACAAAACTAATGAGGGAAAATATCTGACAATAGGGAAGGATGACGATAATTCATATGGATATTAGTATCGTAATTCCAACTTTTAATGAAAAAAATAATGTTAGATTAATCACTACGAGAATAATGAACATCCTAAATAGGGAAGACTGCCTATATGAAATAGTATTTGTTGATGATAGCTCTGATGATACCCCTATAGTATTGGAACAGCTATGTCATGAATTCAGTTGTGTAAAGTATCTTCACCGTAAAAATGAAAGAGGGTTGGCCTCTGCGGTAGTGGAGGGCTTTTGTCATTCCCAGGGTAATCAAATCATTGTTATGGATGCAGATCTTCAGCATCCCCCTGAATTGATTCCGTTAATCCTTAAAAGACTATTTCAGGCAGATATTGTAATTCCTAGCCGTTTTGTTCCAGGAGGATCAGATGGCGGACTTAATCTATTTCGTAAATTAATATCTGGAATTGCTCGGGGAATAGGACGTATCTCCATTAAGAGGTTACGCCCTATTTCGGACTCCACGAGTGGATATTTTGCCCTTAAACGCAGTGTGATACACAATGCTCACCTAGACCCGATTGGTTGGAAGATTCTTATAGAAATTCTTGTTAAGGGAAAATATCGAACTGTACATGAGATTCCCTATTCCTTTGTTGCAAGGGAAGCAGGGGAATCAAAGATGAGTATAAAAGAACAGTATAACTATCTTAGACACATCGCTCGATTAGTCAATAATAGCCCGGAAGATCGTAAATTCTATTCTTTTTGTGTCATAGGTACCTTAGGGGTTCTTATAAATTTATTCTGTTTACACATTTTTTTGAAGTTGTTTGATATGGGGGAACTATCATCCTCAATTAATTCCTCCTGTATTGCAATGATCCATAACTTTTTATGGAATAATTATGTGACATGGAGGGAATATAAAAGTCAGGTCTTATGGCGACGCATTATACAGTTCCCACAATTTTCTCTAATTTGCGGACTTGGCATTGCTATTACAACCTTATTCGCTCAAATTTTCCTTTTTTTAGGATGGAATATATATGCAGGCCAATTGCTAGGTATTTCAGTTTCAACGAGTTGGAATTTCTTTGCAAATAGCAGGTGGACATGGCCTGTTGCCTATAATGAAACCAATAGAGAGGATGTGAAGCCAGTCGTAACACAGGAACTGCCGAGTAAGATGTCTTGGTATTAAGTAAAGGGGTATCCACTAATGAAACGTCCTTCAAAAACTGTATGGATTTGTTTCTTCATTCATATAGTTATCATTTATATGTCTTATCTTTTGGCTGATAAATTGCCATGTCGTGATCCAGCAGGCTTTATTGATCAGTCTCTTTATCCCCTTCCGCCCTACATTGAAAAGTTTATCAAATGGGATGCTCACTGGTATACCTATATTGTCGGATATGGTTACAACGCCAAGTCAATTGTTTTTTTCCCCTCTATTATAGTCTTCATGAAAATGCTATCCCTCTTTGGTATTAACTTTGCTGTTGCGGGCTTAATAATCTGTAATCTATTTGCCTTTTTAAGTTTTTGGATCATGTATCTTACTTTTCAGTTAGATTTTTCCGAAAAAAAAGTTAGATATGCTCTCTTATCCTATGCTGTTATGCCCACTTCCTTTTTCTTGAATAGTATCTACACTGAGCCAATTTTTATAGCCTCCTCTCTCCTTTGCGTTTATTGTGCAAGAGTCGGTAAATGGTGGTATGCAGGAATGGCTGGTGCTCTAGCAACCTTAACTAGAAATTTGGGGATATTCCTTTTTTTATATTTGCTGTATGAATTTATAAAAAATTATTCTCGATTATGTAAAACGAACAAATCAATATTCTCTCTATTTTTGCCACCTGCCGCCTTATTGCTTTTTATGAGCTATAATTTATATTTATTGGGAGACCCAATAGCTTTTATCAGTTCCCAACAAGGATGGGGGAGACATTTAGGGTTACCATGGCAAAACATATGGAATAACATGCCTCTAACTTTTGCTAATAATCCTGCTAATCAGCCTGGAGTTGCTTTAGACTCATTCATTGTAATCATTAGCTTGGTTAGCTTATTATGCTTAACATTTTTACCTAAATTCAGAATTCACAAATCCTATCTTATTTTAGGATGGTTATGGTTTATAATCCCGTTAGCGTTCACAGCTAATGAGTTACCGCTATACAGTATGTCACGTTTCATGCTGCCGCTATTCCCGTTATATTTGTTTTTTGCCCAACTTCCTGAAAAAGTATTTTATTGTTCTATAGCTGTAAGCGCTTTCTCTTTATTACTATGCACCTCTTTATTTATAAACTGGTATTGGATTGGTTAACTGTTCAATTCCCGTTTTTGTGAAAAATGCCGATTGTTAAAGTTGAATTAAAGTGATTAGGATAAGTTTTTATCTCAAATTGAAAGTGTTTTAATGGGAATACTATTATCAAAATGGAGGTGTTTTATTTAAATGATCAATACAGGAAAAGTGACCAATGTTGAAAATGAAGGAAATAAAACAATAGTACATATAGAGTTTAAGGATGACATTAAAACAACTGTAGTTTTACCCCATGAAGATATTAAGAACTATAAAGATAAATATGTTACTTGCGCCATTGATTTTCATGATAATGTTAATATATTAGAGATAAGGGATCATGATTTGGTATAAGATGTTTAAAAAAGGTATGAAATATGAATTAACAATGTACAAAGTCGTCTGCATTTAATTAAGCAGTTGCCTTTTTCTTTGTCTATTTAAAATGTAAGCAACCTATTAGCACCTTTATTATTAAATTACATAATATATAGTAAATGATCGTAGGAGGTGTAAATATAATGTATCGTAACTATGGTGGTTGGCGTCCATTCAATGGTCCTGGCTTCCGCCCTAGTTTCGGTTTTGGTTTCCGTTTTAGCTTTAGTTATAGCTTCGGCCACGTCCTAGGAGGGTTCGGCCATGGATTAGTAGGTTTCGGTCATGGAGTAGGAGGCTTTTTACCCGGCTTTCATATTGGCGTAGGTTTGGGTTATGGAGTAGGCGATTATGACGACGATGATGATTATGATAGTTAATTATGATTTTGTCACTCGACAATGGAAAGATTATACATCATACTAATCAACCGTATAATCTATATCCGCGTCGTCCTTTAGACGGGCGACTTTTTTCTGTTTAAAACATGTTTATAGGTATAGAATTGACATTAATGGATATGATGTAAAAATGATCAAGCTTAAATATAAGGAGTATTGGCATTGAATACATTCGAAAGAGTAAAAGAAATTATCATAGGAACACTGGGATGTGAAGAGGGGGCTGTAAAACTTAATGCTAATTTATTTGATGATTTAGGCGCTGACTCTATAGATCTTATTGAAATAGCAGTAGTGATCGAAGAAGAATTCGGTTTAGAAATGTCCAATGAGGAAGCAGAACGACTTAAAACAATCAACAACATTATACAGTATGTAGATCGCCATCAGTAATGGAGATACTATGTTGTTTCTTAGAATGTCGTCTAGTGACACGTGTTTTCTAGGTATTCTCTTATTGAAATTGAAAAGTGGGTGCAATGGGGTATATTTGTTATTTTGAAGATGGAAAGATTTGTATATTATTCCTTAGTAGTATAATAATATTATAAGCAAAATGAAAAAGGAGTACCTATTATGAATGAAGTTCTTAAATTTCTGACAGATAACCCGACGTTTTATCTTGCTACTGTTGACGGTGATATGCCTAAAGTACGTCCCTTTGGATTTGTTATGAATTATAAAGACAAGCTGTATTTTTGTACTAGCAATCAAAAAAATGTATATAAGCAGCTCAAAGCAAATCCTCATTTTGAAGTGTCTACAACGTCTCAAGAGGGCGAGTGGTTGCGTTTAAACGGTAAGGCTGTTTTTGATACTAACAAACAATCCAAGCAAGCCGCATTAGATTCTGCACCGTTTCTCAGCAATCTGTACAGTGTTGACGATCCAATTTTTGAAGTATTTTATATTGAAGATGCAGAAGCAAAGTTTTACAATAGGCAGGGTGTCTCTAAAATACTCAAGTTTTAAATCATCCTTAAGAGAGTAGGATGATGAAAAAACTGTGATTAGATTAGAAAAGGGTATGCCCCCAATTGGCATACTCTTTTATTCTTATTAATTTTTAGTAATCATAGTCATTTCATTCTGTATGAAAAATAGCCAAAAGCAATTACATAAATCAACAGATATGATAAAATATACATATGGATACAAGCGACCAGTACTTGCATAAAAGTACTGATTTTCTTTTCTATAAAACATTTAAATAATTTAGAGTGTATTTTATTGGTACAGACTAGAGTTACTATCATTTATAGTAATAAAATAAGGTTACTTTTCACACAGTCTACCATCGCCTTGGTATTCTTGGGAATTTAGATGGGTAATTCTTAAACAGAATGGAGAGGAAAAACAATGTTAATCGAAAAAATCCAATTGTGGAATGAGCGTAATGATGTCAATTTATATGCCTATCTTCATAGTGATTCGAAGGAGTATAGTAAGAATAAAAAACGCCCGGCAGTCATTATTTGCCCTGGAGGCGGTTATGTTATAACTTCAGACTGTGAGGCAGAACCAGTTGCAATAAAATTTGCTGCAGCGGGTTATCAAGCCTTTATTCTTAGATATTCCACATATTTTAGCAATGGAGTTGTTGATTTTAAGAAGCCGGCAGTTGCCAATAAAAAAGTGGCATATCCTGAACCTTTATATGATTTGGCGAAAGCAATCATAACCATAAGAGAAAACTCATTGCAGTGGTTGATTGATCCAGATAAAATAACGATTTGTGGATTTTCAGCTGGTGGGCATTTGGCAGCAAGCTTGGGTGTGCATTGGCAAGCCGATTTTCTGCAGGAAAAGTTTGAAGTTGCTAGTGAAACACTAAAGCCTAACGCAATGATTTTAAGCTATCCATTGTTGGATTTTGAATTGATGCTCTCAATGGCTGAACCTGGGAATCTATTTACTGCTAAGTTCCGGGAACTTTCCAATATGGCAGTATTCGGAGCGGCTGTGCCAGATAAAGCAACAATGGAGAAGGTCAATACGGTAAACAGTGTAACGTCACAAACGCCGCCCACATTTATGTGGCATACGGCGGATGATAAACAGGTTACAGTTGCAAACTCCTTGAATTTTGCATCAGCCTTAAATAAACATCAGGTGCCCTTTGAACTTCATGTTTTTGAGAGTGGGGTTCATGCTTCGTCATTATGCGATGAAACTGCCGCCGCAGATAGCAGTCATATTAATCCTCATTGTCAAGTATGGTTTGATTTGGCATTAAAATGGCTGAAAAAAAATAATCTTAGTTTGCAGTGGCAAGAGACTAAGCAATGAGTCAGGTCACGTTAGACTCTGTGAAAAGTAGCCAATTATAGCGAATGACCTTCGAGTAAGGGCGTAACATTAATAGCAACAGAAAAAGCATAAGTTCTGCCAAATCAATATTAGCAGGACTTATGCTTTCATGAGGAAATATTTTATTTAGACCTTATTAATGTATTGTTTTGAAATATATGCTGAATGGAGAGCTTCTTGTATCGATTTAGTATTAATTCCTTCAGTCCACTTATCAAAATAGCACGGATAGTGATTCCCACATGCCCTACATTCTATATATTGCTTGGCATCCTTTTGTTCACGACTATCATACATATACGGAAGAAGCTCTTTAGTATTATTTAGCCCAGGGGCATTTGAATCTATGATATATGAATATTCATATGTAGCTTCATATTTTAGTATAAGATGATCATCATTGCAAACAGGACAGACAACGCGACCGATATGATACATATTAGCTCACCTCTATTTCAATATATATGCTTTAGTTTGCAGAAAAAATCTCAAAATATTTATTTCGAGTAGCGCTTCAGCTATACTATTTTCCTGATCGAGGAATCTTAAGATTCACTTCAATAGTTATTGTTATTCTATCCATTTTTTCGGGATATCAATCATAGTTACTATGATTGAATCTGCTATATTTAATTATCAATATAAAACTAATTAGTATTAATTATAGGTGTATTTTTTAAGAAATGAATAGATGGCAATTATGAGGACTTGTTGACATTTATTGTTGGGATGATATGATTAACATAGCAAAAAAGCCAAGATTAATAATAAGATAGGGAGTAAAAAATGTTTAAATATATATTATTTGATATGGATGGCACATTATTGCATTTTGATCATGATGAATTTGCTCGGGAGTATTTTACATTGCTTGGCGCAAAATTAGCTCATTTGGTGGAGCCTAAACGGCTTATTCAGCAATTGTTATTCTCAACAGAAGAAATGGTAAAAAACCTGGATAAGAATAAAACCAATGAGCAAGTATTCTGGGATCATTTTACTAGAAATTTAAATATATCTGCAGATGTGCTGATTCCTGTTGTAGATCAGTTTTACGCACAGGATTTTGGCATGGTCCGTCGGGTGACTAAAAGTGATATAAATGTCAGAAAGATATTGAATACCGTTATTGGTAAGGGGAAAGGGATTGTAGTAGCAACAAATCCAATATTTCCAATGGCTGCTGTAAAGCAACGCTTAGAGTGGGCGGGAGTGGCGGATATACCCTTTCATCATATTACCAGTTATGAAAAGAGCCATTTTTGTAAGCCGAATGTCGAATACTATCAAGAAATTCTACAGCAGATTGCTTGTCGGCCAGAAGAATGTTTGATGATTGGTAATGATGTAGAAGAAGATTTAGCTGCAGGGAAAATAGGCATCAAAACCTATCTTGTGACTGATAATGTGATTAATTCTAAAGGATTAGAGCCCAAGGCAGATTATATAAGTACGCTGGCGGAATTGGCCGCAAATATAGAGAAATTGTTATCAGGGGATTAAAATAAAAATTTAACATGGTCGTTGCCAGGCAAAGCAAGAACCAACCCAAGCAATAAAGGGGTTGGTTCTTTTTGCAGTCTATTTCAATGCATCTTAGATTTCATCATCTTATTGTCCACGGAGCCCAATAGGATTTAAATTAAACAATTCTAGAATCCCTGTTCTACTCTCGGTAAGGTATTCGCTGCCTGCGGCATGATATGGACCTTCACTGTCTCGTCATTTTTATCGGCAACGAGTTCCATCGCCTCTTCCAATGTCTTCACAATTCTGATATTCGCTTTTTGCAGCAGATTAGGATCTAATGAGGAGACAAGGATCAAATCATACTTCTCCGCTGTCTCACAGAAATAATATCCAACATACTTAGAGATGCTGTAGTCGGCCCGCAACTCATCTTCCCGTTTCAGTACGGTATCATATTTTAAAATCATATCCTGCACTTCTGCGTTGCCGCCTAGCCCCTCAGGACACTCAGTCAGAATGATGATCGTACCGCCTGGTTTAGCCGCCTCCCTTGCATTAATCAGTGTTTTAATAGATTGATACAGATTTACATCTTTAGGACTGCCGCCCGCGGAAGCGATGACGAGGTCGGCTTTTTCGCTGATGCATACTCCGTCGATAGCGTCAACCATATCCCGCCCTTTATCATGGGCGGTGATATAATTTCCTGCCACGGCACCAGCAATTCGATTTTCGGCGATTATTACATTGAACAGGAAGGTAGGCCTGACAAAACTAGCAGCCTCCAGCATATCCAAATGAAGTAGATTGTTATCAATATTACCGGAACGCACATCTGGGTGGGGGCCTTCCCCCCGCACCGGATTTAGTGATAAACTGTGATTTGCCATTACGGTTTCATAGGAGGAAATACCCGGCAGGATATACTTTCTTCCTCCTGCCCAGCCTGCCAAAAAGTGATATACAATGCCGCCTGCAAGCACAATATGATCGCACTCCATGGCTGTTTTGTTGATCCATATCGGGGTACCATATGTTGTTTTTCCCAGATAGATCAAATTATTTTTATCATAGCAGTCATGATCGATCACTGTAAAACGTTTAGCTAGCTCAGAACCCAGCAAAAGCTGGTGTTCTTCTGGCGTTTGCCTGCGATGCGTTCCCAAGGCGCAAATAAAAATAATATTCTCATCCTTTACCCCGCCTTGCTGCAATTCTTCAACAAGCCGGGGCAGGTATAGGCTGGTTTTCTGCCAGGCTCGGGTAATATCCGGGATAACGATGCAGACCCGCTCATCCGGATGAACCAGCTCACAAAGCCGCGCACTGCCAATTGGATGGGCGAGAGCATCTTCAATTATCTCTGCTTCGGTTTTATCAAAAGTAACCGGGTTGCTCTCGATAATCTGAAGAATTTTTTCCGCTTCCATGTTTAGCACCATTTTTTCATTGCCATATTTTAATTTGATCTCTTGTATCATTATTATTACCCTTTCTCCTTTATTTGGTTTACTTACAAGCTTGTTCTTAGGCCAAGACTTCTGCTTCATTAGCCTGCTCTTCTACACTTGGTTTATTCCCCCAATAACTGGCCAGCAAGCTTCCGATCATATATTCCCAGACTGTCATGACCGCACCCGGCAGAGCTGCCATGGGATCCAAATGGGCTAATGCCAGCGCTACGGCGAGGCCTGAGTTTTCCATACCGATTTCAAAGGTAACCGCCCTGGACTTTTTCTCAGACATGCCAACAGATTTACCGGCATAATATCCAAGAACCAGACCAGCGATATTGTGAATGGCTACAGCTACGCAAAGTACAAGTGCCATTGATGCCATTCTGGCCGCATTCAAAGCTACTACCGAAGACATAATCGTAATAATGAAAATTACCGATACAGCTGGAACCACCTTGGTGATTTTCTCCACAGCATTTGGTGCTACCGTATGCAGCACAACGCCGACACTTACGGGAATTAAAACAATCTTAACAATATCCATAAGCAGCGCACCGATATCAATGGGAATCATAGCACCAGCCAGAAATGAAAAAATATAAGTAGTAAGTACCGGCGCTAATATTGTATTTACACTGGAAACGGTAACTGACAGCGCAGTATCCCCCTTGGCTATATATGTCATAACATTGGAGCCGGTACCACTTGGGCAGGCCCCCAAAAGTACCATCCCGGCAGCCAGCGCCGGCGATAACCCCAGCATCTTGGCTACGCCAAAACCAACGAAAGGCATGATTAGATAACGGAAAAAAACACCATAAAAAACATCTTTCGGCCGAGTCAGAATCAAACGGAAATCATCAAGAGACATAGTAAGCCCCATTCCCAGCATAATAACTCCCAACATGTACGAAATATACTTACCAATCGGTTTAAAAGGTGCTGGATTAAAAAAAGCGATAATCGAAATTACTACCACCCACAGTGTCATATACTTGCAAATAAACTGAGCCAACTTTTCTAAAAACTTCATAACCATCCTCCTAATAATTTTAAAATATAAAATAAAAAACCCCTTGCCCTTTAAGTCAATAGACTTAAAGGGGCAAGAGGCAATTCTTCTCGCGGTACCACCCTTTTTACAGATAAAAATATCTGCATCTCTCATCAGGTCTAACAACCCTAGCAGAATAACGACTGCACTCCTCGCGGAGCTGAGACCGGCGCAGCTTACTTCTTACGATTCAGCTTTGCTGTTCAGGAGTGATTCTTGTATTGTTATCGTTGCCGGTTCGCACCAACCACCGGTTCTCTGAAACGCTTCAAATACAACGTTCTCCCTCATCACATTTAAAAATATGAAATTAGGCCAAAACATTTGCTTGTTCCTAATATACTTCACATTTTTATACTTGTCAATATGTAAAGTACCTGCAATCTTTAAAAATATTACAATATTACAACTGCGGCAGCAGGTAAAACCTCTAAGAGTTTTATTACATACATGTTTCTTCCACTTCAGGAGAAACTATTCATGTGATCTCTAAGGGGGATTGGTTATGGATAAACCGCTGGGATTTAGGTTTCATAAACTATCTGCTGTACAGGCTAATTCGTCAATTAGTGAAACATGTCATAGGCTGGCACTATTACAAAAACAAGTTCAACAAAGTAAAGAGATTGAAGCTGCAATCAGCGTTGCAGTGAAAGATTTGCGTAAAGCGATGGCTCCAGATGGACAACCTTTCATCTTCACGAACAATATTGAAATGAATGAACAGCTAGTGCGTAGTGCCTTATCGCGCTGTGATGATATTAAGTATCGCTCCTTTCGAGCCGGCAAGGCGAAGGCGTTGTTAGTATATTTAAGCGGACTGACAGATACAAGCAAACTGGAAAAGACGGTAATTGAATGTTTAACTGGCAAATTAGAAAGTAATGAAACATTTGGCGATATGAATGAGATTACTGATCTTTTAATTACTGCCGCGAATGTTACAGTTGTTGAGAAACCTACGGAAGTAATAACCAATATTCTAAAAGGGAATTCCCTTTTGTTAATTGATGGTATTTCAGATGCATTATCCATTGATGCTGCCAAATATGAAAAAAGACAAATCAGCAAATCCGAAAATGAAGATGTCTCAAAAGGGCCCCATGATGCCTTTAATGAAACACTTAGCGATAATCTCGCTTTAGTAAGGCGCCGGACAAAGGACCCTGATTTAAAGGTTGAAATATTTGAGATTGGTTCCAGAACACAAACCCCAGTTGCCCTGTTATATGTGGATGACATTGTAAAGCCAGGATTGGTGGACGAGATTCGAAATCAATTGTTGTCGATTGACATTGATAAGGTTATTATTGCAGCCAATATTGAAGAGTTTTTGAGCAACCGAATTTGGAATCCTTTTCCCCAGGCTTTAGCTACCGAAAGACCTGATAAAATTGTTGCCGGTCTATATGAAGGCAGGATAAGCATTATTATTGATAATTCTCCGTCAGCGCTGATGCTTCCGGTATCGCTTCAGGATTTTATGCAGTCTGTCGATGATTATACAGAACGGCCTGCTGTAGCGAGCTTAACACGATTTAGCCGTTATGTTTCGCTTTTTATTGCTGTCTTTCTGCCGGCGATTTATGTAAGTATAGTGTCGTACCACCCGGGTATGCTGCCTGCCGGGCTGGCTTTTTCCATTGCTGAGCTCAGGGCTAAAACCCCGTTTCCATCCTTATTAGAGGCGTTCCTGATGGAAGGTCTTTTGGAAATCTTCCAGGAAGCTATTGTCCGGTTGCCGCAAAAGTTGGCTGCGGCCGCAGGTGTTGTAGGAGCCTTGGTCATCGGTACGACAGTTGTAGAAGCAGCGTTAGTCAATGCACTATTAGTTGTGGTAATCGCTCTCACTGGTTTATCTACATTCAGTATGCCTTCCTATACCTTTGGTATGGCCTTGCGCTTTTTTCGAATTCCGGCTTTGCTAGCCTCCTCTGTTTTAGGGTTGTACGGGGTTGCTATTTTTGCTATTGTAATGATTGTTTTTCTCTGCTCATTGCGCACATATGACGAATCTTATCTGGGAGATCTTTTTGACATCACCCTTATAGCAGATTGGAAGGATGGGGTGGTACGATTGCCCGCCAAATTTTTAACATCCCGTCCCAAAAGGCTTGGCCCTAAAGATAGGACTCGACTAGGTGGTGAGGATTAATGGCGAATCTTGAGGCAAAAGGGAAAATGTCAGCTTGGCAATTGGGGATCGTTATCACCTCTGGTTTACTTACCGCCCGGTTGCTCACCGCAACATCTCCGTTTGTAAGTTGTGCGCAACAATTGGCATGGCTGAGCTCGGCACTGGCCGGAGTGCTTTTTTATTTAGCAGCCTATCTAATGATTCGTCTTGGACAACAATTTCCCGAAGAAACAATTGGTGAATATATTCCCAGTTTGGTTGGTAGAAAGTTCGGGGCTATCATTTTTCTTGTTTTCATAATAGTACTGCTGGTCAATATTATCAATTGCGCAGCAGCGCTCACTACATTGGTTTCTATATTTCTGCTCGACCGGACTCCCCAGGAGTTTTTAGTTATTGTTCTATTGGTAGCTGTAGTTTACGGTACCGTGCAGGATTGGAGAACTATTCTGCGCGTAATTCAGATTTTATTTTTTGGACTGCCTATGCTTTATATTTTTTATAGTCTGATTTGGCTCAACTTTGATCCGCTAAATCTGTTGCCCCTTTGGCCAGATAACTTTATCGGGATATTGCAGGGAGTTGCCTATCATACAAACTATTATACCGGGTATGAATCATTGCTAGTGCTCCTGCCCTTAGCGAACCGCGGAAAAGTTAGTTTTACGCGGACTGTGGGGTGGGGATTCCTGGTGATTACACTGATATATGTATTTGGTGCCATAGTGTTAGTCGGCAGTATCACGGCTAAAACCATTGCAAGCGTTGAACAGCCAGTAATTTATGGAATGAAGAGCGTGGAGCTGCCGGGAACCTTTATTGAGCGGTTGGAAAACTATATGATTATGTTTTTTATACCAGGAACGTATATCTCTATGGTTCTAAGTTATTTCGCTATAGCAGAAGGTTGCCGGAAATCTCTAAAATATAAGGATCACCGAACCTTTATTCCAGTCTTTTTGCCGCTGATTTTTTGGGTTAGTGTCTTTATTTATGACCCGCAGCGCTATCATGTGTTTCAGAACTTTAGTATGTTTATTGCCTTCTTCTTTTCTTTTGTGATCATTCCTCTACTATTATTTTTAGTCTGGCGGAAGAAAGGCCGTGATCAACAATGCTAAGCAGAATAAATAAAGGGAATGTTACTGCTAGAGTCTGGCGAATTGCCGCAGCAGCAATTGGCATTTGCGCTTGTCTGCTTACAACAGGGTGCTGGGATGCAAAAGAAATGCAAGACCGCAATTTTATTTTGGTCGCCGCGATTGATGATGCGGATATCGTAAAAAAATCAGAATCTGAAAAACAAATAGCCCAAACTCAGACCTTTGTGCAGAAGCAAGGTACAAAAGAATACATGCTTAGTCTTCAGGTCCTGAAACTTGCTAAAACCGAAAGTAAAGGAGGAGTACAAGCCGAAAAAACTTTTGTTATCTCAAACACTGGTAAGCCTATGTTTGAAATGGTACGGGATATGCTCGGTCAAAGTAGTAAGAGTTTATATTTTGAACAACTTGATGCCATTGTCATAAGTGAAGCTGCTGTAAAAAAGAACGGATTGCGGCCAATTATTGATTTTTTTCGCCGTGATCCGGAAATGCGTTCCCGAACAAAAATATTTATTACTCCTGGAGAAGCCAAAGCAAT
>JAGFZX010000060.1 GCA_017889585.1 Bacillota bacterium | reverse complement strand
ATAACAAAGATAATAAAACCAACAACAGCATTACCACCAACCACAAAGTTTCCAAAAGCCATAATGACTTCACCAGCATAGCCATCAAGCAAAATAAGCCTGGTGGAGGAAACATTAAGCGCTAGGCGAAATAAAGTTGTAATTAATAATAATGAAGGAAACACTGAAAAATCCAAAGGTTCTATATTATAAACAGCGACCATGATAATAACAAGAGCAAAAGTAATATTTAATGATAATAGCAAATCTAGTAAAAAAGGCGGCAAGGGAATAATCATCATGATAATAATCGTAATGATTCCAAGGGCTACTACAATATCACTATATTTAGCTAATTTCGATAAAACGGCAAAAGGCGATGCTTGTGTAGCCAAATTTTCTCGCTCCTTCTAATTTACGACAAACGTTTTTTTAATTTATAAACATAAGCTAATACTTCAGCAACAGCTTGATATAATTCATGTGGCACAGGGTGACTAATTTCAACAGCAGCATATAACGCCCGTGCCAACATTTTATTTTCAACAATAATGACCTTATGATCTTTGGCAATTTCCTTGATTTTTTGTGCGATCAGATTTTGACCTTTAGCGACTACGACAGGTGCTAACATGTTCTGATCATATTTTAAGGCAACAGCAAAGTGGGTCGGATTGGTCACAACAACATCAGCTTTAGGTACATCCTGCATCATACGCTGCATAGCCATGGCCCGCTGTCGTGCTTTAATTTTCCCTTTAATCTGCGGGTCACCTTCAGCTTGCTTAAATTCCTGTTTAATGTCTTCTTTACTCATTTTCATACTTTCTTGATTTTCCCACCATTGATACATATAATCAAATACTGCCATAATAAATAGTACTGTACTAATGTTAAACACTAAATCTAAAATAAGGGATGCAGTTAGATGTAAAGAATCAATCAATTCAACACTAATTAAAGTTGGAACTTGCTTCGTCTGTTTCATCATAAAGCGATAAACAAAACCACCAATAATGGCTATTTTTAATAATGATTTAAATAATTCTACTAAGGAACGCTTAGAAAATAATCGTCCAAAGCCTGACAATGGATTGATCTTATCAAAATTAGGTATGAGTGGTTCCATTGTAAAATTAAAACCAACCTGTGCAAAATTTATAGACAACGCAGTCACTAAGATCACACACATGACTGGTAATGCTGTTTTCAAAAAAATGATAGCGAAACCAATAAATACATGCTGCACAGTAGTGATGGTAAAATCATCTACAATTAAATTGGAAAAAACAAACTTCATATAACCAGCTAATTCATCGAAAATATAAGACCCAATAACCTTTAATGTGAAAAAAGCTGCAACAATAACAAATACAGAATTAATTTCCATACTTTTAGCAACTTGTCCCTTTTTTCGAGCTTCTTCTTTGCGTTTTGGGGTCGCTTCTTCAGTTTTTTCCCCAGCGAAAAGTTGCAAATCAAAAGTAGTAATTGTATTTAAGTGTCTAATCCTTACCTCATTAAAAGAAAGACAAGAGGCGGAAAATATTTTTGTACATCCCATCAAACGCCATCTCCAAAAAAAAGATATAAAAAGGTAATGCCATAGATAGGACAAAAATGCCGATAATAATCTTACCCGGCACACCAACTACAAAAATATTCATTTGCGGCATAGTACGAGCTAATATACCAAGAGCCATATCTGTGAGCAATAACGATACAATGACAGGTACACTTATTTTTAACGCAAAAACAAACATACCACCAATCATATCAACCATAAACTCAGTTACAGCAACATTCACTACCACACCTGTTACAGGTATTAATTTAAAACTAGCAAACAATGCTGATAATAACACATGATGACCATTGGTTGCTAGAAAAGTTATTAATGCCAATATAAATTTAAAATTACCGATAATTGGTGCCTGCTGACCAGATAGAGGGTCAATCACATTAATCATACCAAAACCAATTTGCATATCTAGTAATTGTCCTGCCATTTGTATGGCCGAAAACATCAATGAACTAACAAACCCTAAAATAAGGCCCACGAGAAGTTCTCCAGCCACAATGAACAGATAAGGAAGAAAATCATCAGGTATGACAGCAGTTTTACTAAATACTAATGGGAATAATATATACGTAATGATTAACGCGAAGCCTGCTTTAACACGTCCCGTAATGTTACGACTGCTAAATATAGGCATCATCATAAATATGCCGCTAATGCGCACAAATATCAGCAGAAAAAAGCCCACTTGACTTTGCATCAGTGCAAAAAAATCCACAAATAGTTACTCCTTACTTTAGCGTATCATGCCAGGCAAACTGATGAAAATTTCATGAGTATAGTCAACCATCAAACTTAGCATCCAGGGACCAAACACTACTATAGCAACAAATATTGCAATTATTTTCGGAATAAATACTAATGTCTGTTCTTGTATTTGTGTAGTAGCTTGAAATATACTAACCAAAACACCAACCAATAAACCAAGGCCTAGCATTGGCGCTGATATAAGCAGCACCATGTATAAGGCATCACGACCAATTTGGATTGCCATATCGCCTGACATAAAATCCTCCTTTAATGAAAACTGGCAATCAACGAGCTAATAAGCAAATGCCAGCCATCCACTAATATGAATAATAGCAATTTAAATGGTAATGAAATCATAGCTGGCGGCACCATCATCATCCCCATAGACATTAAGGTGCTTGCTACCACCATGTCAATAACAATAAAAGGGATATAAATTAAAAATCCTATTTGAAAAGCGGTTTTAAGCTCACTAATAATAAAAGATGGTATCAACGTCATCGTCGGTACATCATCCTGTGAACTAGGGCGAGGCCCTTCAGACAAATTAACAAATAAAGCCAAATCATTTTCCCTTGTTTGCTTAAACATAAAAGCCCGCATTGGCTTTAAAGCGGCAGTTATTGCCATCTCCTGATTTACTGTCCCAGCCAAGTAAGGTTGCAGACCATCTTTATTAACCTCTTCAAGATATGGAGACATCGTAAAAAAAGTAATGAATAGCGCCAAACCGACCAGCACTTGATTAGGTGGCATTTGTTGCGTAGCAAGAGCGCTACGTAAAAAAGATAAAACAACAATAATTCGGGTAAAAGATGTCATCATAATCAAAATTGATGGTGCTAATGTTAACACTGTTAGTGTTAATAAAATTTGCAAACTAAGTGCAACGTCTTTAGGATTAGTGGCATTTTCTACGCCAATCGTAACATTAGGGACAGGGACCAAGGGCGCAGCCCACACATATGATGGCATCATGAATAAGACCAGAACAACTATAGCAGTTCTTATTATATTTTGATATTTAGACACTTGCTTTACCTCTTCTCGCCTTTATGTTCTTGTTCATCTTGATGATGAGCATTAAAAACATTAGGGAATTTGGGGGACCATTGCTGTAAGGAGGCAAGTTGCCTTTGAAAGACCTTATCAAACTGTGCTTCAGGTACAGATATTGGTTCTTTTTTCATTTTTTCAATTTCCCCAATATCTGTTATTTCTTGCAAAACATTAATCGTATGATCAGTAACCCCAAGTGCCAAAAACTTACCTGCAATTTCAACAATATAAACAGCACGATTAGCCCCTAAGGGCAATGTGGCTACTATTTTATGACTTCCTACTGCTAATTTATTTCCCATTTTTTGCCCCAAAAAGCGAGAAGCAAAATAAGCAAGACCAATTACAATCGTAAAAGTAACTAGCAGTGAAAAAATATAAGTAAGAGTCGATAACCCAGATGAATATACTGCTGGTTTTGGTTCTTGATATTGCAAATACTCTCCATTAGGTTCAGCAGCATATGCTGTGACCCCTAAATCGAATCCAACAAAGAAAACCACCAACAATAGTATATACAGTCCTAGATAATATTTCTTACTCATTATTAACCTACTGCTTTGCGAACAGCTTCCAATACTCTATCAGGTTGAAATGGTTTAACAATAAAGTCACGGGCACCTGCCTGGATAGCTTCAACAACCATAGCTTGCTGCCCCATCGCACTACACATAATAACCTTTGCACTTGGATCAATTTTTTTAATTTCCTTAACAGCACTAATACCATCCATTTCAGGCATAGTAATATCCATTGTCGTAAGATCTGGTTTTAATTCCTGCCATTTCTCCACTGCTTTGAGACCGTTTTCAGCCTCACCTACTACTTCATATCCATTTTTACTCAAAATATCCTTAACCATCATACGCATAAACGCTGCGTCATCAACAACTAATACTCTAAAAGCCATTACAATATCTCCCCCTAATTAGTTTTATAATATATTCATTTTTTTATATGGATATAGTTTACTGTAAAGTATAAGTACGCTCTAATGGACTTATAATCTCAGTAATTCTTACACCAAAATTATCATCAATAACTACAACTTCACCTTTGGCAATTAGTTTGCTATTAACCAAAATATCTACTGGTTCGCCAGCCAACTTATCAAGCTCAATAACCGAACCAGGTGCCAATTCTAATATATCGCGAATTAACTTACGGGTCCGTCCGAGTTCTACTGTTACCTGCAGTGGAACATCCATAATAAGATTAATATTAGTATCTGTAACAGGTAAAGTCTGTTGCACTAAGGGAGCAAACTGCACTGGTTGAACATTAACTTGTTGTTGTTTTGGTGGGGTCACGGCTACTTGTTGTTGTACTTGAGGCGCTACCGCAGATTTTGATGGTGTGGCAACAGGAGCAGCAACGATCTCTTCTGGCGATTGCATAGAATTCATGAGGTTGTCCACCATTTCTTTAGCTACACTAATCGGGATTATTTGCATAATTTCACTATCAATCAAATCTTCCACTTCCATACGGAAAGCAATACTAACAACATGATCATCTGACGCAACAGCAGTTGTAATATTAACAGCAGCAGCAAAATCCATCAAATTAATACTTGGCGGCGAAATATCTATCTTTTTTCTAAACAGAGTTGATAAAGAAGTAGCTACGCCTCCCATCATCTGATTCATGGCCTCACTCACAGCGCTAAGATATAACTCATTTAATTCAGGCGGTGGATTGGTACCGTCCCCCCCCATCATAAGATCGGAAATAATCAAGGCATCCTGTTCACGAATAGCCAATACATTGGTTCCCAAAATGCCATGAGTATAACCAACTTCAATCACCACATATGGCAGAGGATACTGATTTTTTATTTTTTCCATACTAGCAACAGATACACGGGGTGTAGTAATAGATACCCGCCGACCAAGCAGCACCGACAGTGTAGTTGCCGCGCTCCCCATAGAAATATTTCCAATCTCACCAAGCGCATCTTTTTCTATATCAGATAAATCAGCCACTACTGGAGAAGAAATCGGATCCCCCCTTAATAAGGCGTCGATTTCTTCTTGGGAAAGAAAGCCTTCACTCATTATCATCATCTCCTTCGGAAACCAATTGTGTAACTTGTATCGCGACTCTTTGTCCTGAAAGGCCTGGCTTTCCTCGAAATTTTTCACTTTGTCCAACGATTATATTAAGGTCTGTATCTATTTTACTATCTAACTGTAGTACATCATCAACTGCCAAACCTAAAAGTTCCTGGATAGTTACTGTGGCTCGGCCTAACTCAACAAGCAGGGGAATACGTGTTTTCTCCACCTTACGTTGTATAGCATTACTATGCTCAGGCAATCCCTGCTTAGCTACTGAAGATGCCACCCAATAAGTAGTTGTCAACTTGGCCATAATTGGTTCAACAACCAAATATGGTATACAAAGATTAACCAATCCTTCAGCCTGACCAATCTTGATGTGCAATGTTATAATCACTACCATATCATTCGGCGGTACAATTTGCGTGAACTGGGGATTTGTTTCTATTACTTCCAGCTTAGGTTCAATAGCAACAACTTGTTTCCAAGCTTCTTGGAAACATTCTAATGTTTTATTAATAACCCGCCTAATAATCGCATCTTCAATATCAGTTAGCGTACGGATTTTGGCTGGTGGCAAACCTGGACCTCCAAACAAGCGATCAATAATCGCAAAAACAATATTAGGGTTAATTTCCAATATTGCATTACCCTTAAGGGGACTCATTTGAAAAACACCAATAACACTAGGGTTGGGCAATGAACGAATAAATTCTTCATATGTTAACTGATCAACAGAAGCAACATCAATATGCACAATTGTCCTAAGACTACCCGAAAGATAGGTATTCATCAGGCGGGCAAAATGTTCATGCAACATATACAAAGTCCTAATCTGATCTTTAGAGAATTTATCAGGACGCTTGAAATCATAAACCTTAATTTTCTTTTGCTTCTGCTCATCCTTAATTTCTTCAGCAGATACCATACCAGTAGATAATGCAGATAACAAATCATCAATTTCAGATTGGGATAATATATCTCCTGCCAATACTCCCCCCCCTTCCTACACCTCTTTAACCACTATTATAATACAATATAGCTACTTAAATCTACTGTAATACAAAGTTGGTAATATACACCTCATAAACCTTTTCTTCACCAAATGCTTTATTAATCTCATTCTTGAGAAGTTCTTTTAACTGTTCCTGCTTAAGTGGATCAAAATCTTCAATTTTTTGTGACCTGAGCACAGATACTGCAGTATCAAGAACTTTTATTTCATCAGAAGAAGGCATTTTACCGCTGGCAGGTACTGCCTTTTTATCAGGCTTTAATTCTAAAATCATACCTATTTTCAAATAGCGACCACTGTTTAAACCGCCAATATTGATAATTAAGCCATCCTTCATATCACCGAGTTTCATGAAAACCCCTTGTTCATGCTGAGCAACTTTCTTATCAACTGCTTTATCTGAGACAATTTTAGTAGCAATAAAATAAGAAATACCTCCAGCTAACAACAAACCAACTACAATCATCCCTGCAACAATCATCATCGGAAACTTTTTTTCACTACTAGCCACTACTACACCTCCATCTTGGGACAATCATAAGAGTCTCTCTCAAAACTTTTATTTGCATCGCTCTTCCTACGCATTTTTATCATATTAACACTATAAGACCTTACCGAAATTTACCTAAAATAGCGCGTCGATAATCCATTATTTTGCGTACCACTTGATCCATAGATTCTTCAACAATCAATTTCCGACCACTAGTTAACGTAATAACAGTATCAGGAGTTTCTTCAATTGTTTCAATTAATTCAGCATTGAGAATAAATTCTTCCTGGGATTTAAGACGTGCAACTTTTATCATATAAATAACCTCCCTTAAATTAGCAAATTAGAAGGGAGGCATTATCCCCCCTTTAGTATTAACGTTTGAGGTTTACAAGTTCTTCTAACATTGTATCAGTTGTGGTGATAATTTTAGAATTAGCTTGGAAACCACGTTGAGTAACAATCATATCACTGAATTGCTGTGCTAAATCCACGTTAGACATTTCCAGTGAACCTGCGTTAAAACTACCCCGACCACCTGAGCCAGCGGCACCGACCTGTGGTTCGCCAGAATTCGTTGTTTTAATATATAAACTCTCGCCAGCTTTACCAAGACCCGAAGGATTATTAAAATTAGCTAAGGCCACTTGCGCTAAATTTAAAATTTGTCCATTACTAAATTGACCAACAATAACACCGCTGGTATTAATACTGGTTTTTTCTAGTGATCCTGATGCATATCCATCCTGACCAGTCGCTGCGACTGTGGTGGTACCACCATATTGGGTCATAGTAGAAAAGTCAGGGGTTATTGAGAAAGCACCAGCACCAGCATATGGACTAGGAGGTGTGAGACCTGCTTGGTCAATTGTTATCGTTGCTGATGTAGTACTTTGTTTAAATGAACCATCAGCATTAAACTCAATAACTATCGGCGCTGAAGACGTAACATTTGCGACAATTGCCCCCGCACTATCCTTTACAGTAGCTGCTGGTGTAAAGGACCATGTATTATCTCCCGTTTTCTCAAAAGTTCCACTCACTGTATATGCATTCCCTTGAGAATCATACACTTTTATTGAAGCCAAAGCATCTGAACTTTTGTCATTTGCAGCCGTAACAGCAGCGGTCGCTGCTGTTAAAGTAGCGGCTGTGGATGTAACTGCAGCCGTAGTATCAATTACAGCTTTGCTTGTGGCTGATATTGCGGAATAAACTGCATCATAGGTAGCAATGTCAGTGGCATCAGTACCAACGAGTGCAGCTGTCGCTGCAGCATCATTTGCTATAAAGGTTGCATTTGTAGAATCGTATGCCAACGCAGCTTTGGCATCAACTGAAGCTTTAGCTGTGGATGAGAGCAATTTATAAGCGGCGGCAACATTTGCTAGGTCAGTGGTATCTGCCGGAACTAACCCGCTAGCTAATATTGCTGCTGCTTTAGCTGCATCTGCAGCTGTATCTGCGGCTGTAGCTGTAGCTAAGTTTGCGGCTGCGGCCGCAATTTCAGCTGGTGACCCTATGGCTGTAGCACTTGACATTAAGTTATTTGCATAGGTCACCTTACTGGATGCTTTAGCAGCCATACTGGTACCTACAGGAATTTGTATACTCTCTAAAGTCTGGCCAATAACACCATTACTATCTGCTTTATAGCCCATTACCTTATAGCCTGAACCAGGTACTAGCAAGTTGCCAGCAGTATCAAAATCAAAACCACCAGCACGTGTATATACTTGATTTATCCCATCAGATAGCACAAAAAAACCTTGCCCTGAAATGGCTAAATCATTCTGCTTACCTGTTGTTTGAAAACTACCATCAGTAAAGATAGTATCAATACTAGCTACCCCCATCCCCATACCGATTTGTACAGGATTAGTACCACCCCGATCCCCTGTAGCGGCTGATGCCCCTTGCATTGTTTGACTCAGCATGTCCTGAAAATTAACACGACTACCTTTAAAACCGATAGTATTAACGTTAGCAATATTATTGCCAATAACATCCATACGTGTTTGATGGTTACGCAAACCCGAAATACCAGCATATAATGAACGCATCATAATGACATGACCTCACTTTTTTTATTTATTACAACTGCATCAATCAGTCAGCAGTCCAAGGCTCCCTCAAGAGGTCCAGCCTTATAAAATTACCGCGCTATCAATATTTGTAAATATATTATCCTTAATACTAGCACTATCCATCGCCGTAATCACTGTTTTATTTTTCACACTAACCACTAAAGCCACATTATTATTATTCATTAATACCAAGGACTCCTTAGCACCTTTCTGAGCAGCCTTGTCCATCGCAGTATTAATTTTTGCTAATTCTGCCTGACCAAGCTTAATATTGCGATCTTGCAAACGTCCTAAAGCATGCTGAGAAAACTGTATACCATTTAGTTGTTGGGAGAATACCTGAGTAAAGGTTGTATTAATATTTTTTCCTTGGTTGGTTGAATTATATATCAAATTATTAACAGCCTTATTAGCAGGAACAGTGGATTGTTGGGGAGGGTAAATGCGATTATCAATCATATTGCTCCAACCTCCTGTAACACTGATCAGCGTTGTATCGTATTAACTGCTTTGACCTCAACTATTTGAGACACAGTTAAACTAGTAACTTTTTTAGAATCAAAAGTATTGCTTACCACTTTTCCATTGGCGTCTACACTCGATGCCACAATGGAAAGGGCGCCATTGACCATTTCGGCTTTTGTAATGACTCCGCTATGTGCTACTTTATTATCATCAATCCAACTAACATTTTTATTAAGCAAATCGGTGGTTTGTGTTGGCATAAAACTGCTATATTTTATAGCATCAATGTCAACAATTAATTTAGATTCTCCAGAAACAATATTTACCCCTTTGACAACGCCTTCAAATACTTCATTTTTATCATCCGTCCATGTTACTTTATCACCAATCATCCCATTAGCTTGAGTAGCAAGAGTCGCTGAATTCAGATTTTGCATCTGTTCTAAACTAGAGAACTGTGCCATTTGTGCAATAAATGACGTATCATCCATGGGCTTCAAAGGATCTTGATTCCTCAGTTGAGTCACAAGCATTTTTAGAAAATCATCTTTTCCTAAGCTACTTTGTTTAGTGGCTGAGTTCGTACTAGAATTAGTAGATACATTAGTAGCCGCAGTTGACGAATTATTAATAGCAGTCATAATGTTACTCTCCTTTTTTATGCACGATAATCTACCCCAGTTGCATCTAATGCCTTGTCAGCTGAATTAATTCCTTCAACGACATCAAGGAAATCTTCCTCAGCTTTTTGATTCCGAACTTTTATGACAGGTTGTTGATACCCCCCTGACTGCTGTCCATTAGAAAAGAATTGCCCCAAACCAGCATATACACCTACATTATCGACTTTCAAGCCTTGATTGAACATATCTTGTTTCAGCTGGGATAGAGATGACTCGATGATACTACGAACTTCGGCATTATTAGAATGGAAACTAGCATTGACAATCCCATTTTCAACAGTCACTTTAAATGTCAATTCACCCAAATGATCAGGTTTAAGTTGAATGATCATTTCAGTGTTTTTAGCACCTGCCACTAAGCGAGCTTGATCAACAATTTGAGAAGTAATATTATAGGAATCAGCTACTTGCTGTGATGGCCCTTGTTCGACCGCTAACGTAGGCTGATTTTCAAAAATTACCCCTTGCTGGTTTAACATACCAGCAAAAATATTAGGATTTTTTACGGTTTGATTGGATAAACTAATCTCTACATTTTCCACGTTTTCACTTGACAGTCTATCAACAACGGCTACCGTTACCTGAGGTGCTACCACAGTTTTAACATCTACATTCTCAGCCAGACCAAAGTTATTTGCAACTTCTGTTGCCTCAACATTGATTTGCCCAACTACTATTTTCTTACCTTCAACCTGTTTGTTATTATTTTTAGCTAAAATATTGGTATTGTCCATAGTGCGTAAGGACGGGGTGATATTTGAGAAAAGAGAATCATTGGTCAGCATCTCAATATTTTTTGTGGAAACCTCTGTTACTTCAATCTGGTCAAGAATTGGTTTGTTTTGCAATTGCGTTTGATCCTGCAACTCTGCGAGTTCACCAGGTTGAGTATTTCCCATCTGTGTATTTACTCCAGTCCTTTGTACTAATAATGTTGTTAATCCAATATCTCCAGACACTATATTAGATATCTGCTTTTGTGGTACTACAGGCACTTCATTAGATAACTGAACTTGTTGTGCTATAGGTACTTCATCAGATAATTGAACTTGTGGTACTACAGGTTCTTCATTAGATAACTGAACTTGTGGTACTGAACTTGTGGTACTACAGGTACTGCATTAGACAGCTGAACTTGTGGTACTACAGGTACTGCATTAGACAGCTGAACTTGTGGTACTACAGGTACTGCATCAGACAGCTGAACTTGTGGTACTACAGGTACTGCATCAGACAACGCAGCTGTTGGTACGGCAGATAGTTCATTAGTTAACTGAGCTGTTGATACGGCAGGTATTGCATTAGCTAACTGAATCTGAGTAAAACCTACATTTCCTTTCAGGACATCAACAGTATTGCCTACAACTTGATCAGCGGTTTCTAAATTGACAACTACTGGTATCACCATACTTGCCATAACTGCCATTAATTGCGTAGTATCATTACTTTTCAGCTTAGAATCAGCATCTGTTTCGTTTTTGTCAGTCTCGCTATTTAGAGCCTTGGCAAAACCACTTTCTGACTTGCTATTTTTTGTACTATCCTTGTTATTTACATTTTGTAATGGAGTATTTTGTTTTTGATCTACAGGTATCATATTTAATATTACAGCCATATTCTCACCTCCTTTCACTGTGCTCTTACTCTACTAGTTAGTGTTTCTGCCTCGAAGCATACTTTGCGAAATAATCGCGGCACGTCTAGCATCAAATAATGCCATGATTTTAGCAACTTGCTCATCTTCCATTTTATTTAGAATAAGCAAAACAGTCTCATCATCCATTCTATTCAAAATAGCCACTGCTTCATCCGGTTTCATGGCACTATACAACCTAGCTAGCTTTGAAATACGTTTGGCCTCTTCTTGCTGTTTAATTTTAGCCTGTTTCTGTAATTCAGAATCATCAATTTTTCTTTTTTCAGGTAACATAGTTTCAGATGGAACTACGACTGGTACTATCGGATTAGGTGATATTACTAAAGGATTTTGCTGTTCCAAATCAACTGGTTCAAAATTAGATTTTGGTTGGGAAAAATATTGGCCAATCACTGGATACTTACTGAGATTCCATTTATCTGCCAATTCTTGCACATCAATAAATTTTAAATAAATTCCCAAAGCAAAACCAGTAGCAGCAAGTATTAATAAGATAAACAAGATTAATATAATTTTCAATATATTACCTGATTTGCTTTTAGTATTTTCAGGTTGCTTATCATTTTTATTTGTATTTGTATTTGTATTTTTATTTGTATTTGTATTTGTATTTTTATTTGTATTATTATTAGCTTTCACTTTATCGGCCATAATTCTATACCTACCTTTGCGAACTGGGAAAAGCACTCTTCCAACTTATCGATATTGAGCCATTACTTTCGCCACATAAGCCTGAGTTTCTGGATAAGGAGGAGTACCATTATATTTTTTTACAGCCTGCGGTCCAGCATTATAAGCAGCTACCGCCTTAGTAATATCACCATCAAAAGTAGCTATCAATTGCTTTAAATAGCGCACACCACCATCAATATTTTCCCGCGGATCTTTACTATTTCTAACGCCAAGTCCCTGAGCAGTTTCTGGCATTAACTGCATAACCCCTACTGCTCCAGCTGAAGAAACTACATCAGGCGCTAAGTTTGACTCAACCTTAGCTACAGCCATAGCCAGTTTCTCATCAACTCCATACTTTTTAGCAGTAAATTGAATGATCTTACTAATATCATCTGTTGCAAAATTCTTTTCATTTACAGAACTGCTTTGCTGGGCACCAGCCAAAATCGTAGAAAACTCACCAATGGGCCCAGACGAACTTTTAAATTTTTGCTGAATTGTATTGATACGCTCTAACACTTTATTTATACCTTGCATATACTCACCCTACTTATCTCGTGTATAAATTTGTAGACCGATTTCATCTAAAAGCTTCTGTTCTTCATTCATTGCTTCGATCTGATAATGCTGCAACTTCTTTTCACGAAACTTTTCGACAACCTTATAATTTTTCTCTGCTTCCGCAAGAATACCTAAACACTCCTGACGACTTTTATCAACTTGAATCACACGCTGTTTTTGTTTATTGATATCTTCACCTATTTTATCGAAATAATATCGAAAAGAGTTAAATATTTCAATTTTTAAAGGCTGTTGTTGGCGAGTATTAAATAGTTCAATATTTTCTGCCAACTTGCCTTCAAGTTCTGCCAATAGTTCTCTTTCAATACGAAGCTGATTGGTAGCCTGCAAAAAGGCAATCTGCGACTGTTCTTTTTGCATCTTCCTAAATTCAAGCAACGTCTCCAGACGAAAGCGAAAAGGTTTCATAAAATCAACGCCAATAATCTTGCAATCGTTTCATCGATTGTCATTTTTTCATATACATCTTGCTGTAAGAAAGCTTTCACAGCATCAATCTTGGCAACCGCCTGATCAATATGAGCATTATTGCCTGTTGAATAGGCACCGATATTAATTAAATCTTCTGCCTCACGATAAGTGGCCATTATGGAGCGTAATGTTTGGGCAGCAACATTATGTTCTTTTTGGGCTATCTCAGACATCACCCTGCTAACACTTGCTAACACATCAATTGCCGGATAATGATTTTGCGCCGCAATACTACGAGACAACACAATATGACCATCCAAAATACTGCGTACAGCATCGGCAATAGGTTCATTCATATCATCGCCATCTACTAAAACAGTGTATATACCAGTAATAGAACCTCTCTCACCCGTACCGGAACGTTCTAAGAGTTTGGGTAACATGGCAAATACTGATGGCGTATAACCCCGGGTCGCTGGAGGTTCACCAATTGTCAAACCAACTTCCCGCTGAGCCATAGCAAACCGTGTTACTGAATCCATCATCAATACGATATCTAATCCTTGATCCCTAAAATATTCGGCAATAGCTGTAGCTGTCATTGCTCCTTTTATACGTACTAAAGCCGGTTGGTCAGAAGTAGCTACCACAACTACTGATCGTTTTAGTCCTTCTTCACCTAAATCTCGTTCAATAAATTCCCGAACTTCCCGTCCCCGTTCGCCAACAAGGGCAATCACGTTAATATCTGCTTCGGTATTACGGGCAATCATACCAAGTAACGTACTTTTGCCTACACCACTACCAGCCATGATACCAATCCGCTGACCTCGCCCTAATGTAATCAATCCATCAATTGCCCGTACACCTACAGATAACTTTTCGGAAATACGAAGACGTGATAAGGGATGGGGTGGAACAGCATGTAAAGGGTACTGTTGATTAACTATAAGGGGCCCCTTCCCATCAATTGGATTACCGAGTCCATCTAATATTCGTCCTAATAGATGATTCCCTACGCTCACCTTTAATGTTTGATGAGCAGAAAACACCTCGCACCCTGGACCAATACCTTGCATTTCACCAATAGGCATCAATAATACCCGGTTTTGCCTGAAACCTACAACTTCAGCCGGAATAACCATTCCTTCACTCCGTGGGCAAATATAACATAAATCCCCCAAGTTAACACTAGGACCTTGAGATTCAATAACTAGTCCCACAATTTGCGTTATTTTACCAGCTATTTTCATGGGCTCAACACTACTGATTACATTTAAATATTTATCTGCACTAAAAACACTCATTAGGCTACACCCTGCAACGCTTTTTTAATTGTTTCAAACTGAGTATCAACTCGGGCATCAACCGTACCATAGGAAGTATCTATTACACAACTACCACTTTCAATTGTACGATCAACAGTTATTGTTAAGGCATGCTCTCGACCAACCATTGTTTGCAAGTCCTTCTTAGCCATAAGCACTGCATCAAAATCTTCATGACTAACTCTAATAACAACTTCTTCTTGATCACTCACTTTTTGTAAAGCCGCTTTTACCAAAGGTAGCACTACCAAAGGATTTTCAGCAATTTCATGTGCAAGGATTTTTCTTGCCACCGCCAGCGCAATATCAACTATCTGACTTTCAGCAGCTAGCATCATTGCCTTAGCTGCTTGCTCTGTAGCAGCAAAACATTCCTGATTTTTTGCAATAGCCTGATTAATTATTTGCTGCATCTCAGCCCGACCAGCCTGCTGACCTTGTATTACACCTTCTTGATACCCTTCTTGATATCCTTTTTGGTAGCCTTGATCATTGGCTTGTTGTTTTATTGATGCAACTTGCTCCTTGGCTTCACTTAAACAATGCTCTGCAGTCATCTTAGCTTGAGTAAGAATCATTTCAGCTTCATTATTTGCCGAATTAATTAAATCATCGACTATGGAAGTATCTATGGAAGTGTCTATAGAAGTATCTATGGGAAGTGCCTCAACCTTTAAACTTCTATCAATTACAACAGGTGCCTTCTGCATACATACATATTTTATAATTTTAGACAATGATCTCGTCCCCTTTACCACGTGCCACAACTATTTCACCAGATTCTTCAAGACGACGGATAACATTAACTATTTTTTGTTGCGCTTCTTCTACATCTCTAATGCGTACTGGCCCCATATATTCAATTTCTTCACGCAACATATCTGCCGCACGCTTTGACATATTTTTATAAATTTTCTCACCAACTTCACTTGATGAAGCTTTAAGGGACAATGCCAAATCTTTACTTTCAATCTCACGCAATACCAATTGCAATGACCGATCATCCAATAAGACAATATCTTCAAAGACAAACATACGACGTTTAATTTCTTCAGCTAATTCAGGATCTTGAATCTCTAAGTTTTCAATGATTGTTCTTTCAGTCGTGCGGTCAACTCTGTTTAACACTTCAACAATAGAGTCCACACCTCCAGCAGCTGTAAAGTCTTGAGTAACAAGTGATGATAATTTACGCTCTAAAATACGTTCAACATCTTTAAGTACATCAGGCGACGTACGATCCATTGTTGCAATCCGCTTAGCTACATCAACCTGACGGTCAGGTGGCAATGAGCATAGAATTACTCCCGATTGTTCAGGCTGTAAATAAGACATAATTAAAGCGATGGTTTGAGGATGTTCATTTTGAATAAAATTAAGTAATTGAGCGGGATCAGTTTTTCGAGCAAAATCAAAAGGCCTGATCTGTAAACTAGATGTCAACCTATTAATAATGGCTACTGCCTTCTCTGTACCTAATGCTTTTTCCAAAATTTCACGTGCATAATCTAGTCCACCTGAAGAAATATAATCTTTCGCCATAAGCATTTGATGAAATTCAGTTAAAATTTTATCTTTCTGTTCCTGGGGGACTTTACGTTGATTAGCAATTTCAAGAGTCAGTTTATCTATTTCTTCCTCACGCAAATGTTTAAAAATTTGTGACGAAACCTCCGGACCAAGAGTTATCAATAAAATTGCGGCTTTTTGCTTATTTGTCATTTCATTGGATTGATACACCAACGCCCCCCCTCTCTATTCCTCAGATAACCAAACTTTAATTAACTGAGCTACATCTTCAGGTCTTGATTTGGCCAATTTTTCAATGTCCTGGCGTTGTTCATTCCTTGCCTTTTCTTGGGCAGTCAATTCTTTATCACCAGTGTTCATATCTTGAAGAGGATCAATCGTAGCCGCTATCTCTTCCCTATCTGCTTCCATATCATCTTCTGCTTGTCGGCGTCGACTCAATATACGAATTACATATATAATAGCTAATACCACCAATACCGCTAGACCAATCTTTAACCATAGTGCTTGTTTCTGTTGATTTTCATAATCTTGTTCTTCTTTACGTTGTTTATCAAAAAGTTCAGTATTAAATGCTATACTTTCCACTGATACAGTGTCGCCTCGAGCTGTATTAATTCCAATTGCCGACGCTACCGTCTTAGCAAGACTATCCTGCTGGGCCTTATTAATGCTAGCATCAACCAACACTGCCACTGTCAACCTTTTTACAGAACCGGGTGTAGCTACTACTTTTTCTTTAGTTTCATTTATCTCATAATTACGGGTAACTTCTTTTTTCTCATAAGTAGACTGCCCGGAATTACTATTTGTTACATAGCCCGGTATATTGGAAGTAGTTCCTGGCACCCCGCCAGGAGTTGGTGAACTACCTTTAAAATTTTCATTAAGTTCTTGGGAACTTCTTACGATACCTTTATCATCAACCACCGGCTCAAAAACTTGCCGATCTACAGTACGCTGATCAAAACTAAGTTCAACATTAACTCGCGCTGCAGCCCTATTTGGACCTAATACTTGTTCAAGTAAGGATTGCACATTCTTTTGCAAATCTTCTTGTACTTTCTTTGTCATCTCAATTTGCGTCAATGTAGCAGCACCAGCAAGACCTGTTGCATCATTTTGATCATTAAGAACACGTGCCATTTGATCGACTACTGTTACATTCTCAGGTTTTAAACCTTGAATACTATGGGCAACTAAATTTACAACACCTTTGATTTGTTCCCGAGATAATTGAGCCGAAGGCCGTAATTTAAGCATAATCGAAGCAGTCGCAGGCTTTTCATTTTTCTTGTATAGACTATCCTCCGATAGCACAATGTGCACCCTAGCCTTTTCCACTTCTGGCATCTGCTCAATAGTACGCGCCAATTCGCCCTGCAGTGCTTGCACCAAATTCACTTTATTCTGAAATTCTGTGGCACCAAATTTACTTTGCTCGAATATTTCAAACCCCTTATTGCCTCGCGGCAAGCCTTGACTAGCCAAATCTAATCTGACGCGATAAACATCTTTCGACTGGACCATAATTGCAGTACCATTGGTACTAATTTCATGACTAACCTTCATTTCTTTCAATTTTCCTACAATTTCACCAGCATCTTTGGCTTCTAAGTCCGTAAATAGAGGTACAAGGTCTGGTCGACCACCCCACCAAAAACTCCACGCTAAAACAACTGCAAATATAAGTATGGCCGAACTAAGAATCATGTATCTTTCTTTTTTTCCTAGTTTTTGCCACAAGCGAAGAGACTGTTCTTTCAAATCTGCCATTGTCTCCAACCTTTCAAATTGACAAAAATATCATATTTTACACCTGCATACGCATAATTTCTTGATATGCATCAATCATCTTATTACGTACTTGCATCGTTAATTGCATGGCAATGGTAGCCTTTTCAGCAGCAATTGTCACTTGAGAAACATCTTGAAGTTTACCTGCTGCTAAATCAAAAGATGTCTGAGCTGAATCATTTTGTAATTTATTAACTTCACCAAGGGCCTCAGTCAGAAACTCACCAAAGTTTTTACTACCACCTTCAACCGGTGATGTCTGCGCAACATCTGTAGAGCTGACTGGCATTAATTTAAGCGCTTCAATACGCATTATACACCACTCCCTCTATTTTCCTATTTCTAGCGCCTTGAGCGCCATACTTTTCGCCGCATTTAAAACTGTAACATTTGCTTCATAACCCCTGGTTGCAGTAATCATATCCACCATTTCAGTGACAGTATTAATATTCGGCATTTCTACATAACCATCTTTATTCGCATCAGGATGAGCAGGATCATAAACTTTTCGGGTAGGTGAATCATCTTTACGAATACCAACCACTCTAACTCCACTACCACTATTTAAATTCTCAGACAACATTTGTGCAAACGTTGTTTCATTTTCCCTTGGTGCAAATACAACCATCTGCCGGCGATAAGCACCACCTTCAGCAGTACGAGTAGTATTAACATTGGCAATATTATTAGAAATAACATCCATCCTAAGCCTTTCAGCGGTCAAGCCAGATGCTGCTGCATCAATAGCACCAAACATTCCCATAATCAATTATCTCCCTTCTTTTATGGCCGACTTTATTCCTGAAAAATAGCTACTTAATTGTTGGACTACAGCATTATAGTAAATACTATTTTTCGCTAAATTTGCCATTTCAACATCAATATCTACATTATTACCATCCGTTCGAATTGAAGTATCACCAATAACATTAACCCTAGGAGTAGGAATACTTACCTGTTGCAAGGGCAAATGTCGTGCATTCGTTTGTAGCATTGGCATTTTATCATCATTCATAACACTTTGCAACATATCCTCAAATAACACTTCACTTTTTTTATACCCCGGTGTATTTACATTAGAAATATTATTACTAATTACCTTTTGCCTAAGCGAAGAAGCCGACAGCGCTTGCTCTAACACAGTCACGCGTGGTGATGATAAAATCGAATCTAACACCAAAATATTCCTCCTGTACATATACATTATAATCTATATACACTTACATATTGCACCATAAAATTAACATTTTAATAATACCATTTCTACATAAATCTCTAAATCACCTTTATTAAAAACACAATTCCTGCCTTAATATTACGTTTTTCGATAAAACAGGATAAAAGTCCTACCTATTATACCATTATTCAGTAAATATTTTTATTGATTTTTATAAACATTTATATAAAACAAAAAGAGACCAAAAAAACCATTTTGAGTTCTTTGGTCTCCATCGCTTCTTACTTTCTTTATATTACTATTTAAGCTTTTTTAATTCTTCAAATAAGCGATCATTTAATACTTTAATATATGTTCCCTTCATGCCAAGAGATTTAGATTCAATAACTCCAGCACTTTCAAATTTACGTAAAGCATTGACAATTACCGAACGAGTAATCCCTACACGGTCAGCAATTTTACTGGCTACCAACAATCCTTCACTACCATCTAACTCATTTAAAATGTGTATAACAGCTTCAAGTTCTGAATAAGAAAGGGTGCCAAGGGCTACTTGTACTGTAGCTTTTTTACGAGCATCTTCCTCGATTTTACCGCTACGATCTCTTAGAATTTCCATACCCACAACTGTGGCTCCATATTCAGCCAAAATAAGATCATCATCACTAAACTCAGAATGGAACTTAGCAACAATTAAAGTACCAATTCTCTCACCTACACCATGAATAGGCACAATAGTCGTAAACTTATCATTAAATAGACATTCAGTTCCATCACTAAATGAGCACATTCCACCTTCAAGACTTAAGTTTGGTGAAGTTTCATTGATTCTAAGTAGCCAATCCACATATCGCTCTGGAAAATTCCCCTGTAACAGTACTTTATCACGCATCAAATCACATTCAAAATCATCTAACAAAGCATAACCAAACACTGTACCATCTTTACTGACAATATATATATTAGCGCCTATTACAGTACTAAGCAAAGTGGATATTTCATTATATTCCACTTTTTCGGATTTTTGTAGCAATTTATTAATTTTACGAGTACGTTCTAACAAGGATCTCACAACAATTTCTCCTACCTTTCATTAGGTTATATAACCTATATTATAAAATAAAATGGCTTAAATCGTGATTTACCACAATATGTGCTAATTTAGCATTGACATATTCTTTATTAATAACAATCATTTTCTCTTTTATATCGGGAGCATCAAATGCCAAATCTTCTAGCAACTTTTCCATAACTGTGTGCAAACGTCTAGCACCAATATTTTCAGTCTGCACATTTACCTGAAAAGCAATTTCCGCTAATCTTTCAATAGCATCAACGGTAAACTCAATTTTTATGTTTTCAGTTCCGATTAGATTAACATATTGCTTAATTAATGCATTAGCTGGCTCAGTTAATATTTGCTTAAAATCTTCTTTAGATAGATTAGTAAGTTCCACTCGGATCGGAAAGCGTCCCTGGAGTTCAGGAATAAGCTCTGATGGTTTAGCAGTATGAAAAGCTCCTGCTGCCATAAACAAGATATGATCTGTTTTTAGGGAACCATATTTAGTAACTACAGTAGAACCTTCAACAATTGGCAAAATATCACGTTGTACGCCTTCTCTTGATACATCCGGTCCGGTCGATTGACCACGCCCGACTATCTTATCAATTTCATCCAGGAAAATAATCCCAGAATTTTCAGCTAAATCAAGAGCTATAGCAATAACCTCATCCATATCAATAAGCTTTTGTGCTTCTTCCTGAATAAATACCTTCCGAGCATTAGCTACTGTCACTTTACGATGCTTCTGCTTTTTAGGTAAGAAACTCCCTAACATGTCTTGAATATTTATCCCCATTTCTTCAATACCTGTTCCAGAAAAAGCTGCAACCATAGGATTTGTATTATCTTCTACTATTATCTCAATAAATTCATTTTCCAATTCACCATTTGACAAACGTTTTTGCCAATATTCACGGTCATTACCATTACTTTGTATATTTTCAGTTGAAATGTTATTTGGTGCCCCCCCACCAGTCGATCCTGCTCCACCAAATAATAATTCAAAAGGATTGCGTGCAGGTTCTTTTTTTGCTGATGGTATAAAAAAATCCAAAATGCGCTCTTCAGCAAACTTATGTGCCTTATCTGTTACTTCCAACATTTTTTCCTGTTTGACCATACGAATGGCGGTCTCCACCAAATCGCGGATCATAGATTCAACATCACGCCCCACATATCCGACTTCAGTAAATTTGGTCGCTTCAACTTTTACAAAAGGTGCATTTACTATTTTAGCCATACGACGGGCAATTTCTGTTTTACCCACACCAGTCGGACCAATCATCAATATATTCTTCGGAATTATTTCGTCTTTCAGTTCAGCAGATAATTGCTTGCTACGCCAGCGATTACGAAGTGCTATGGCTACTGCTTTTTTTGCTTGTTTTTGCCCTACAATATATTTGTTTAATTCCACCACAATTTGTTTAGGGGTCATCTCAGTCAATATCATCACTCCTTCATTAAAGCTCCTCAACTGTAATATGATCATTTGTAAACACACAAATAGTTGATGCAATTAATAGTGCTTCTCGAACAACTTCAGGAGCCGATAAATTAGAATATTGTACTAAAGCTCGAGCGGCAGCTAAGGCATAAGAACCTCCTGATCCAATAGCAGTAACACCATCATCAGGTTCAATGACTTCACCATTGCCGGATATAATTAACATATGTTCGGCATCAGTAACAATTAGCAATGCCTCCAACCGTCGTAAAACTCTATCCATACGCCACTCTTTGGCCAATTCTACTGCTGCACGCATTAAATTTCCATTAAACTCTTCCAACTTTGTTTCAAATTTACTAAACAATGTAAATGCGTCAGCTACAGATCCGGCAAAGCCGGCTAAAACCTTCCCATGATATAAACGACGAACTTTTTTAGCATTATGTTTCATAACAGTATTGCCGCCAAAAGTGACCTGCCCGTCACCAGCAATCGCTGTTTTGCCTTGATGTTTTACAGCAATAATTGTTGTAGCATGAAACATAAACACCACCTCCTGTCTACTTAGGTATACCTGTACACAGTCTATATTCCCTAATCAAAAAATCAAAAAACACCTCTATCACACTCTGAAATTCAGCAAATTCGATAAATCGTTCAACATCTGCCAGATAATTCATTACTGTGTGCTAAAAGGCGCTTTTTTTCTTAATCATACTCACGCAGAAGGCAAATTATACTTTTTTGTCGAAATATGTAATTAAAACTTTTAATCCATAGTAGCATAATAATATGAATTATGCAAGATTATTGTCAAATTTTTCTCTAAATATTTCTAATGCTAGTAAAGCCCTCTTAGCAATCAACCCGTTCTTTATTTTTTTGTCTTTTATTCGTTGTTCTAGAGGTGGCATTAATCCAAAATTTATATTCATCGGCTGAAAATGCTTAATATCAGTATTGGTAATATATCGACACAAGGCACCATGTGCTGTTTCTTCGGGAAATACCAACAGGTTCATACCCGCTAAGAGGCGTGCACTATTAATTCCTGCCACCAATCCTGAGGCAGCTGACTCAACATAACCTTCAACACCAGTTATTTGTCCAGCAAAGAACACATTATCATTATCAACCATTTGCAATGTTGAACGCAGTATTTTGGGGGAATTTATAAAGGTATTACGATGCATAACACCTAATCGAACAAACTCAGCCTTCTCGAGGCCTGGTATTAAACGAAAAACACGTTCTTGTTCAGGCCATTTTAAATGCGTTTGAAAACCAACAATATTATACAAGGTAGCTGCAGAATTATCCTGGCGTAACTGTATTACCGCATAAGGCGTCTCACCCGTCAGTGGATCTTCCAATCCTACTGGCTTGAGCGGTCCAAAACGTAATGTATCAATACCCCGACTGGCCATTTCTTCTACAGGCATACAACCTTCAAAAAAAATAGGTTTTTCAAAATTTTTGACAGGCACTGTTTCAGCGCTTGTTAATTCACGCCAAAAATTTGTGTATTCCTCTTTATTCATAGGACAATTTAAATAGTCATCATCACCTTTACCATAGCGAGAGGCCCGATATACTTTTTTCATATCAAGTGACTCACCTACTAAAATAGGTGCAGCTGCGTCATAAAAATAAAGATATTGGCTGCCAGTCATGCGGCTAATTGCTTCTGACAAGGCTTCCGATGTTAATGGTCCGCTGGCAATAATAATTGGCGAATCCTCAGGAATTTCTGTCACTTCTTGATTAATAATTGTTACCCGTGGATGCTGTCTTAATGTATCGGTTATATATTTGCTAAAAGCCTCACGGTCTACCGCTAGCGCCCCGCCTGCTGGAACTTTAGTAGCATCTGCGGCTTTCATAATTAATGAATTTAATTGCCGCATTTCTTCTTTTAATAACCCTACTGCATTTTCTACTGCAGCTCCCCGCAGAGAGTTACTGCACACTAATTCCGCAAATTGACCAGTGTGATGGGCTGGGGGCATCACATGAGGTCTCATCTCATACAATTCAACATCAAAACCCGCCTCAGCTACTTGCCACGCGGCCTCGCTACCAGCTAACCCCGCTCCGATAATTGTTACTTTAGACACGTTTATTCCTCCGATTATATGGTTTATTCTGTTTCAATTTTTTCTTTTGCTTTGGTTGTAGTTTTAGTTTTTGGTTTAATCTTAATTTTAGCCTTTGGTTTGGCTACTGTCTTAGCCTTTTTAGTATTATCAGCTACTTTTTTTTCAGCAACAACCGGACGTGTCACACATGTTTCATTGCTGCATAATGTATTAAATAGGCCATTTTTCAAATTATGCTTTAACATAAAAGCGCCACAAATCTGGCAATTTTCTTTTAATGGTATATCCCATGTCATAAAATCACATATAGGATAGTTTTGGCAACCATAAAAGATCTTGCCACGTTTCGTTTTGCGTTCAACAATATTGCCAGCACACTTCGGGCATTGTACGCCTGTTTCTTTCAAAATTGCCTTGGTATTACGGCACTCAGGAAAACCTGGGCAAGCTAGAAAGTCGCCATAGCGTCCATGTTTCACTACCATATATTTTCCGCAATTTTCACACTGTACATCAGATACTTGTACTGGAAGCTCAACATGACCAATCTCTTCTTCTGCGTGTGCCAAATCAACAGCAAACCAACTATAAAAGTCCCGTAATAATTCAACCCTTGAACCTTTACCATCAGCAATCTCATCCAGATTGTTTTCCATATTAGCAGTAAACTCAACATCGACTATAGTCTTAAAATATTGTTTTAATAAATCCAGCACGACAAAACCAAGTTCGGTAGGCTGAAACTTTTTATCGACTCGTAATACATAACCCCTAGCCAAAATTGTTTCAATAATAGGTGCGTATGTACTAGGACGCCCAATACCCTTTTCTTCTAGAACCTTTACTAGCGTTGCTTCCGTATACCTAGGTGGTGGTTCAGTAAAATGTTGCACCGGAATAATTTTATCCAATTTTAAAGTTTGCCCAACCGTTAGAGCAGGCAAGGTAATGTCCTTCTCTTTTTCTTCATTATCTTTGCTTTCTGTATACACAGCCATAAAACCCGCAAATTTCACAGTAGAACCAGTAGCCCTGAGTCCAAAACGACCAGCAGAAATATCAACTGTTAAAGTATCATAAATAGCAGCCGTCATTTGGCTGGCAATTACTCTTTCCCAAATTAAAGTATATAATCGTAATTGTTCCTTGGAGAGATACTTAGTTAACTTATCTGGAGGTAATTCAAAACTACTTGGGCGAATGGCCTCATGTGCATCTTGAGACTTTTTATTCAAATATACTGGGCTTTTCTCTGGCAAATAAATTTCCCCATATTTTAGTTCAACATATTTGCGAATTTCTTGTTGTGCAGATTCCGCAAGACGCACCGAATCAGTTCGCATATATGTAATAAGTCCTACATGGCCTAAACTGCCGAGTTCTAAACCTTCGTATAATTGCTGAGCTACCATCATGGTTTTGCGAGAAGTAAAACCGAGTTTCCGGGATGCCTCTTGCTGTAAACTACTAGTAATAAATGGGGCGGCAGGATTGCGGCGACGCTCTCGACGCTTTACGTCAACTACCGAATATTCAGCCTGTTCTAATTCACCTTTTATACTATCAGCTTGGGCCACATTATCAATCTTGGCCTTTTTACCATCAATTAAAATAACTTGAGCATCAAATAATGCTGATTTTGGTTTTTCTCGCATTTTTGCCGTTACCGACCAATATTCCTCTGATACAAAGGCTTGAATTTCTTTTTCCCTGTCACATATTATCCTTACAGCAACAGACTGTACCCGACCTGCACTAAGTCCCTTGCGAACTTTACGCCAGAGTAGTGGACTGAGCTGATAACCTACCATTCGATCTAATAAGCGCCGAGCTTGCTGAGCATCCACTCGCTCCATATTAATCGGCCGGGGATGTTTTACGGCACTTTGAATGGTTGATTTAGTTATTTCATTAAATTCAATCCTACACGCCTGCTCTTCAGGAATATTCAAGATATGCGCTAAGTGCCAAGCAATTGCTTCCCCCTCACGATCAGGGTCAGATGCTAAGTAGACTTTATCAGCTCCTTTAGCAGCACTTTTAAGACTCTTTATAATATCTCCCTTACCCCGTATATTGATATATTTAGGTGTAAAATCCTTTTCTACATCTACACCAAACTGACTTTTAGGCAAGTCACGCAAATGTCCCATTGATGCCCGTACTGTATAATTTTTACCCAAAAATTTTTCAATAGTCTTTGCTTTTGCCGGTGATTCAACTATAACTAATGCTTTACTCACTTGATCCCCTCCTTAGCGATACGCAAATAGCATTTTCCATTATGCTCTATCGCTAACCCACGTAATTCTAGTTGTAGTAATATATATGTAACTGCTGCTGGATTTAAATTAGCTTTCATTACAATTTCTTCAATCCCGACTGGGGTATCATATGTAAGAACCTCATAAACAATTTCTTCCTCTGTACTTAGTTCTATGACCATTCCCTTTCCGCTCGCTAATTCAAGATTATACTCTTCTAATATATCAGCAGTACAATCAATAAGTTTAGCACCTTGCTTTATGAGACGATGAGTACCTTTACTCGACTCTGAAAAAATACTACCAGGCACAGCAAATACATCACGGCCTTCTTCTAATGCAAAATCAGCTGTAATGAGTGCTCCACTTTTTTCTGCAGCCTCAACAACTACAGTACCAAGGGACAATCCATTAATAATCCTGTTGCGAGCAGGGAAATTCCCTGGATGAGCCATAGTGCCTGGAGGATATTCAGAAATAACAGCACCGCATTCAGCAATATGAGAAAGTAGCTTGCTATTTTCTGGTGGATAATTAACATCCACTCCTGAGCCAAGTACAGCCACTGTATACCCTTTAGTTAGCGCTCCCTGATGTGCTGCTGTATCAATGCCCCGGGCCGCACCACTAACTACCCAAACCCCAGCTTCAGCAAGTTCTGAGGCCAACATAGCGGCAACATTTTTACCATAAGGCGATGCATGTCTAGAACCAACAATAGCTATCATATTTTGATTTGTTGGTAATATCCCCCGGTAATAAAGCACATAAGGTGCATTATAAGTATTTAGGAGGAGCTTTGGATACTCCTCGTCATTTAACGAGCAAAGACAAATACCTTGTTTTTCCCATTCCCCTGCTAATTTATATATATCTATCTTTTCCCGATGTATGAGTAATTTATTATATATTGTTTCGTCTAAACATCCACATAAAAATAAATCACGCCTACTAGCTTGCCAAGCTAGCTTAGCGCTACCAAAAAATGAGATTAGGGACTTAAGACGTGCGCTACCAATACCAGATACCATCTGTAATGCCGCCAGATATATTTTATCCACTTTTTCCTCCGACATTGCTATTAATATATTAGTATTTCCTATTTTCTCCAACAATTAACAATATAAAACAATGGTAATTATAGCACATATTTTTATTGCATACCAATAAAATATGCACTTACTTAAACTTTAATATATATTCAGCTATTCTTTGACCAGACATTGGTTGACTGATAGCTAAAGCATTCTTCTGTAAGACAATCAACTGCTCTGGTTCTTCAATAAATAATTTCTTTATAATCACTTGTATTTCTTCTACAGAATCGGCACGTAAGGCCGCCTGACATTTGACAAGATAGTTAGTATTAGCGTCTTCTTGTCCTGGAATTGGCCGATAAATAAGCATCGGTAATCCCAAACACAAGGTTTCTGCACAGGTCATACCCCCGGGCTTTGAAATAATAAGATCCGAAATAGCCATTAATTCATTAACATTATTTATATACCCTAGAATTCTCACTGTTTTACGTAACCTGGACTGCAAATTTATAAGTTTGTTATATATACTCTTATTATTACCTGTGACAACTATAATTTGAAGCGCTATATCAATATTTTCACAACATAAGAGAATATCATCCATGGGCAACATACCCGCGCCGCCACCCATAATTAAAATAGTTTTAACATTAGGACTTAATTGTAACTCACTTAATATTTGCTCTTTATCTGGCACTAACGAAAATTTTTCATCCACCGGAATGCCCATTACTTCTATGCCATTATGTTTTATTCCATTTTCGACCAGAAAGTCACGCATATTTTTATTAGCTACTACATAATGTTGTATTTCAGGATAAATCCATAAACGATGTACAACAAAATCAGTGACCACCGCCACTACGGGCGTACTAATCTTATTTTTTTTAATTAAATGAGCGACAAGTCCAGCTGGCGTAGCATGAGTACATACAATCACTGCCGGGTTATATTCCAAAATATATCTTTCCATACGCCTAGCCAAATAACTACTAATTATTCTACGGCCAGTCAATGCTAAATAACTTTCATTCCCCCAACTATAGGCCACACCATATATTTGGGGGAATATTTCTAATATTTTAAGATATACATTTAAAATTGCTTTCCCGATTGAAGGGTTAAAAAAATCAAAAACATTTGCCATTTTGGTTTCAATATGAACATTATCTTTGCACAGTGCAGAACTCACCGCCTGAGCTGCTCTTATATGACCTGCCCCTACAGGGGCACTAATAAATAATATTTTATATAACTTAGCCAACTTCTGTTAGCCTCCTTCTTTTACAGAATCAGAAAAGCTGGCACAGGTTACTTCAGCGACGCTGTGATGGACTTTGTTCGATGCGTTAGCAATTGAAGCGCCTTCCGCCTTCGCCTTTCTTTAGAGTTCCAACAAATTATAATTCATTTTTTTATATAACACCACATCACTGTTCCCATCAACTTTCTTGAGCAATTCCCTAGGTGTTTGACCTTGATAAACCGGTATATCTCCGGCAATTTCTTGTAAAGGAATCAGAACAAAACGTCTTTCATGTAATCGCGGATGAGGAATGCAGAGTGCCTCATCCATAATTATATGATCATCATATACAAGTATATCAATATCGATATTTCTTGGACCCCATCGTTGATCACGAATTCTTCCCATTTGGCATTCCACATTCAAGCATACCTCAAGTAATTTACGCGGCGCTAAAGTAGTACTGATACTAATCGCCCCATTTAAGAAATCTGCCTGTGCTGTTACGCCCACTGGTTTTGTTTCATATAAAGAGGATATCTCTTTAATAATAATCTCTTTATGTTTACCTAACTTACGAATAGCTGTAATTATATTTTTTTGCCGATCACCAATATTTGAACCAAGCCCAATTAAAATCATCAGTTTATTTTCTCCTATTAGTTTCGACCTGGATATAATCAAAGGGGCCAGGTATGGCTACAGCAGGTTTTCTAATTTTTATTGTAACCTCAGTAGCTATTGTTGTTTGTAATACGACCTCAGCAATATGGGCACTAAGTGCTTCTAATAATTGAAAACGGTGATTCTCCATTATTTCTTTAATATGACTATATACTACTGTATAATCAATCGTATCCATAACATTATCAGTTGATCCCGCTAAACTTAAATCTGCACAGATTTCAGCATCTACATAAAATTTCTGCCCCTGCTCACGCTCATATTCATAAACACCATGAAAACCATAGAACATCATATTTTGCAATAAAATTCTATTACTCATTATCCATCACTCCTCGTCATCATATCTGTCATTTTTGCAATTCGGGCCATGGCCTTTACATCATGTACCCTAATAATATTACTACCTTTAGTAATCCCCACACAAACGGTTGCACCTGTCCCTTCAACCCTGTCTTCAACTGGAAGATTTAAAACTTCACCAATAAATCTTTTACGTGAAGTTCCAAGCAAAATGGGACAGCCTAATGATTTTAATTCTTCCAATCGTGACATTACTACTAAGTTTTGTTCCAGTGTTTTACCAAAGCCAATACCTGGATCAACAATAAATCTTTTAAAATCAATACCTGCCTCGAGACCAATATTAATACTAGCCTGTAAAAAATCATATATATGTGACATAATATCTTGCTCATAATGAGTGCCTTCTTGATTGTGCATAATAATTACAGGTACATCATATTGCGCCACCACTTTAGCCATCTCAGCATCGCGCTGTAACCCCCATACATCATTTATCATATGAGCCCCGAGTTTTAATGCCTCTGATGCCACACAAGCTTTATATGTATCTACCGAAATAGGTACCGCAGATATGGATATTAACTTTTCTAATAAAGGCGCCAACCGATTGAGTTCTTCCTCAGCCGATATTTCTTCAGTTCCACCATAAGGCCTAGTCGATTCAGCTCCAATATCAATAATATCTGCACCATTTTTGATCATCTCTTCCGCATAATGCAGGGCAGTATCTATGGTATTATACTGACCACCATCTGAGAAAGAATCAGGTGTTAAATTCAAAATTCCCATAATTAAAGTACGTCGCGGCATAATAGATAATGTATGCTTATCCCAAAAATATTCACGTTTAGGAAATTGTTCACTAGTGTATAAAACACGCTCAATAGCCACTGCGATCTTAGGCAATCCCCATGGCTGTATTTTCAATTGTGCTAATGCCAATTTATATTGTTTTAATGTAGCACTTATTAAGACATCTGTATACGGTATACTAAGATCTGCTGTACCTCTTGCTACAGCTACCTCTCCACCTTTTGCTAAAAATGTTTGTTTTAAAAGATTGGCATCCTTAGCGCATACTTTCTGTAATTTTATTATTTTAAATATAGCTTTATTAGACATAATACTAATACCAGCTTTATCACATTTTATTTTAGAAAGTTCTATCTCTGCTTGTCTAAGATTGTTTATTTCTATGATATGTGCATTAAAAGACATTTTAACCTCCTATAAATTAGCTCCTTCTAATAAATACCACAATTCTTGATGAATATTCTCTAAGAATCTCTTTACTTTAAGATTTTTGGTTTTAAAAATACACTCTTTAGAGTAATTTTCCCAATATTAATCTTATTTCATATACATTCAATAAAATCAATCATTGCCAAAGTATTTGTACTTATTGTATCATAAATACATTGCATAATGAAAATTATATGAAAACCTATAATAAAATAGTTCACAAATCATTATGGCACTTTTTCTTACGCTACATTTTTAGGAGGCTCTATATATGACATCACGATTATCCCCAGATATTTTCCGTATTCCAGTTGACGAAATTAAAAATGGCCTTTATAGTGATAGCTATTTTTTACGAACCAGCGAAATTTTAACCAAAGATAATCATCATCCTCGTGTACTCATGCAGGTTTTCCAACGTCAAAATGCCATATTGTGCGGAATAGATGAAGCCATTGCCATTATACAAAAATGTGCTCACTACCCTGAGCGTCTTACCATTAAAGCTTTACATGATGGTGACAATATTGAACCATGGGAAACAGTACTGACCATTGAAGGAGATCTTGCTGATTTTTGCCATCTCGAAACAGTCTATCTTGGTGTACTATCTCGCCAAACAAAAATTGCCACTAATGTTCGCAATGTAGTCAATGCGGCTAATGGCAAACCAGTATTATTTTTCCCTTCTCGTTTTGATCATTATAGTGTACAGCCCAGCGATGGCTATGCTGCTTACATAGGAGGAGCATATGGTGTTTCCACACCTGCAAATGGTATGTACTGGGGAGGGGAAGCCCTTGGCACTATCCCTCATGCACTAATTGCTACTTATTCAGGAGATACATTAAAAGCAACAAAAGTATTCGATCAGCACATTGATCAATCTATTAGAAGAGTAGCTCTAGTTGATTTTGATAACGATTGTGTTGCCACTAGCTTAAAAGTTGCTCATGAATTAAAAGATAAACTGTGGGCAGTTCGCTTAGATACAGCAGATACACTTATTGACGTCTCAGTTATACCTTATATGGGTACTTTTAAGCCAACAGGTGTCTGCCCTCAATTAGTCAGAAATGTCCGCTCCGCCTTAGATGCTGAAGGATTCGCTCATGTACAAATTATGGTATCAGGGGGCTTTTCCACTGAACGCATTACTAACTTTGAAGCAGCTAAAGTGCCGGTAGATTTATATGCCGTAGGCGGTAGCCTCTATAATGAAAGTATAAATTTTACTGCAGATATTGTAGTAGTTGATGGCCAGCCTTCAGCCAAAATTGGACGCCAATATAAGCCTAATTCCCGATTAGAAATAGTATAATAGTTCTTATATAAAAAAGACTTGGTATACCAAGTCTTTTTTATATAAGAACAAGCTATACATTTTATGCTTGTTCTTATATTTTACTATTTACATCTCTGAACTATATGATTAATACACTGATAAGCGTCAGCTAATTTCTGTTGATCAGCAAAAGCAATACTAGTCACATTCATGCCTTTATCAATTAATAATAAACAATTATCTTGAATTATTACCTTCGATAACAGACTATATGATCTTACAAACCATCGATTGGTGTTGATATATATTTCATTCGGTATAAAATATATGTTTTTATCAGTTATAACCACAATACCCTCATTATTTTCCTTATAATTATTAGGAAAAATGCCACAAATAATATCGCCTAGCCATAAATTTATTGGTAGAGATTTGATAATTTTCTGCGTCTTTATACTGAATCTATCAAATCCATTAAAAACTTCTTCAACATCAGGTTTAGTATTAAAATCACCTGGTACAATACTCACACTAGCATGCTCTTCTATAAATATTTTATTAAGGAATGGGATATCGTAACCTTTAGTTTTATAAATAATAATACTAGGAATATTATCAACTGCTAATTGAATAGCAAAAGAGCCACGCAATAATACTTTCTCCAGCTTTTGTATTAAGCGTTGTTTATTGGAAACATCTTTTAATATAATACTATAATATTCAGACTGAATAAATTTATCCAAGTTAACTTTATTGTATCCATCAATATTAATTTCTGGATGCTCATCATGAATTTTAATCATATGTTCTAATCTTAACTTATCTTGAAAAATTATATTTTCATCAGATTGAATTTTTTGACTTTTATTATCAATAAATAACAATTTTCCTCCACAAAATGAGCAGAATTTAACTATATTTTGTTGAGGAATATGTTCACCACAAAAAGGACAATATTTAAAACTTGGATAAAACATTTTTAATTACCTCACTAGCATCTAAAAATATACATATTTTTACCATTCTAATATATACCTTTATATTTTACCTGAATAATAAAAATACAGCAATCATTAATTATGGCTCTATGTCAAATGTAGGGGTAAGCACATAAAATGAATGTTGGAAGGCAGAGTTAAAAATAGCTCTGCTTTTTTCCTGTTATGAGTTGGCTATATATATAATACGATTACGGAAACGCGCGAAGTTTTGGACGCCATAAGAAACTCTTTTTAAAACTTTAATTCGATTATTGCACCCCTCAGTAAATC
>JAGFZX010000059.1 GCA_017889585.1 Bacillota bacterium | reverse complement strand
TGAAGCTGCAAATCATGTAAAGAACCATGTGCCTGAATACGCAGCTTTTTACTGTAAAAAATACGATGAAGTCAAAACTCATCAACACAAACGCGCACTTACTGCTCGTAAATTTATACGGCTGATTTTGGATTGCTGGCCAACCATCAGCTTTACTCTCAAAGTAGAGTAAGCCAAATTTAATATTACAACATTTTTACTTTTTCTTCGTTTTGAGGAGAAAGTTTTTTAAGTATACCCTTTTTTGCAAACTGTTTACAATATTTATTATTTATTGGCTTGACATATTATCAGATTGCTGAGGTTGAGTTCTTTAATAAAATTATGGGCATAGCAGTTTGATATTTGGGTGAAATATAGGGTGATTTTGACTTCGTGAAAATTTTGCACCAGAACCCAAAGAAAGGCACAAAACCAAAATATTGAGGAGACGTCTCACTATGAAGCGTATACAAAACGAGAAGCTTTTGCAAATTAAGAATTGACAACACATATCACAATTGATAAAATGTTGACTGCATACTCAAAAAATCTATATCATGATTGTGGTAACGTTGGGGAAAATTTACTTTATTGCTTAAATCAACTAAAGATGGGAAGTAATTTCTTAATAATGCCGTCACATGCATCTACACAAAATTACTTGTCGAAAAATGGTTAACTTTTATCGAAATGTTTTTTCTGTTGTACCTAGATCAAAAATTAAAGTGGTTGCTAAAATGCTGAAAGCAATTCATGCGCAAGAGAGTAAAGCGGCTGCTAAAGAAAAAGCCAAGCAAGTAGCCCAAACCTTGCACGATATGAAGCTCAAAGAAGCTGCTATAAAGATTGAATCGGGTATGGCTGAAAGATTGGCCTATATGGATTTTCCCTTTGAACATTGGACAAGAATCCGTACAAATAACGTAATTGAGCGATTAAATCGTGGAATACGTCGCCGGACAAGAGTTGTTGGTACTTATCCCGATGGCAACTCTGCGTTAATGCTAGTTTGTACACGTCTGCGTCATGTAGTCGGCATCTAATAGGGTAGCAAAAGATATATGAATATGAAACACCTAGAGGATACTGGATATGAGTTTGATTTTATAGCTGGTTAACTTCAGTTCCTATCGGATTGCAAACCAATTTGCGAAAGAATCTTGATGGTACCAAAGCCCAGTCGATTTACATTGCTTGTGGTTACACCGATATGCGAAAATCCATTTTCTTTCTGCAATAGTTGAGTTATAAATCTAAATAAGGTAAGAGAACTAACATTTTCTATTCTGGATATTGAGAATTGGGATTAATATCAAAAACAAAATTATTTGGATGATTTACTTTTATTGGATAATTTAATTGGGAATTCGAGAAAAGATAGGTTAATTCGATAATGTTTGACGGGACTGAGTGTGGATGCCTGACTATACAGGCAAAAGTAAAAAAAAGGGTCTTTTCGTGTTGTTTATAAAAAATACGACAGCACCTGATTTTTGAGAAGTTTCAAAGAGGTGATGATGGCGTGATCGAAATCCGGGGATTGAAAAAGAGCTATGGCAAGCTGGAGGTACTAAAGGACATCAATATCACCATTGAGGACGGAGATATCTATGGGCTGGTAGGCAGAAGCGGCGCAGGGAAGTCTACTTTGCTGCGGTGCATCAATGGACTGGAGACATTTCAGGAAGGAAGTCTTCGGGTCAACGGCGTAGATGTGAGAGCTCTGTCTGCACGAGAAATGCGCAACTTGCGCAGGGATGTAGGAATGATATTTCAGCATTTTTCGTTGGTGGATCGCAAAACAGTGTATGAAAATGTAGCCATTCCAATGGAATGCTGGAACGTACCTAAGTCAGAGCGGGATGAAAAGGTAAGAAAATTACTTCAAGTGGTAGGGCTCGAAGATAAGATGCATGTCCGGGCAGACCAGCTTAGTGGCGGTCAGATGCAGCGGGTGGCCATTGCTCGTGCTTTGACAATGGATCCTAAGGTTCTCCTCAGTGATGAAGCTACATCTGCGTTAGATCCTAGAACCACAAAAGATATTTTGACACTCCTCAGGCAAATCAATGCCGACCTAGGCATTACAATTATTATTGTGACTCATCAAATGTCGGTGGTGCGGCAGGTTTGCAATAAAATGTCCATTTTGGAAAGCGGAATTTGCAAGGAGTCCGGTTCGGTAAAAGAGGTATTTCAGAATCAATCAAAGGCTCTGGAAAATCTTCTGGGGCAAGAATCCCCCCATTTGCCGGAAGGAGTTGTCAGTGTACGAATACTAACAACACAAGAGGATATGGATCGCCAGATCATTGCCCGCATTTCAATGGAGGTTGGTGTGCCCTATACATTAGTCGATGGCAATGTGACCTATTATCGAGACGGGCTTTTCGGTACCTTTGTGATTTGCTTCACTGCAGATTCTAAAGAGCGGTTTTTTCAATTTTTTAAAGAAAATAGTGTTCAGTATCAGGTGCTTCAAGCGGAAAAGGAGGGTTAATCATGCGGGAGTATACCTGGGCGGAAATTGCCAATAAAATTATGATCCCCTCTTTTTTTGACACCATTTGGATGTTGTCACTTGCCGTTTTTCTGGCAGGATTTTTGGGATTTGCATTGGCTATTTTGATGTTTATTACGAACAAAAACGGGTTGCGGCCTAACGATAAGGCTTATTCTATATTAAACACAATGGTCAGCATGATCCGGGCGTTTCCCTTTGTCATTTTAATTGTAGCGATTATTCCCTTAACCCGGCTGATTACAGGCACTACAATTGGGCATATAGCTGCTCTGGTACCGTTGACGGTGGCGGCCACGCCCTTTATGGCTCGCATGTTTGAAAACAGTCTGAAAGAGGTTAAACCAGGGCTGGTTGTCGCGGCTCGTTCCTTTGGAGCCACCGATTGGCAGATTATCCGCAAGATCGTATTGCCAGAGGTGTTACCATCCCTGATATCTGCCGGTACCATGTCGGTGATTCAGGTCTTGAACATGACCACTATAGCCGGAACGATGGGGGCCGGTGGCTTGGGCGCATCTGCTCTTACTTATGGCTATCAAAGCTTTAACTATAATGTCATGTACTCGGTGGTAGCCGTAATAGGGATTTTAGTGCTTATTATCCAGGTTTTTGGGGATTTTCTGTATAAAAAAATTAAGTAAGCCGCAGAAAGGAAGTATGAAAATGAAACGAATTTTAAGTGTACTACTAGTAGCCATGATGACAATATTTTTGACAGCTTGCTCCGGCGGAAGCACGCAAGATGTAAAGCCTGCTGCTAAGGCTGACGCGCCTAAGAAGCTTGTGCTTTCCTGTGTGGCGTTTAATGAGCCGGAAGTTGAGGCTGGCGTAAAAGCTCTGGAGAAAATGGGCTATGAAGTAAAGGTTACTGTTTTACAGGATGCTACGACAATGTGCCAAGCTATCATGACGGGAGAAATCAATGCCGCGCTGCATGCCCATAAACCCTGGATCGATAGTTACAATGCAGGCAATAAAACCAATGTAATGATGCTGACACCCTACATTCACAAGAATGTGTTCGGTATGTATTCCAGCAAGTATAAATCTGTAGACCAGATTCCCAATGGAGCTACTATCGTCATCCCGCAAGATGAGTCTAATCTGTCCCGCTCGTTGTTGCTGCTGCAGGAGAAAGGTTTGCTGACGCTGAAAGAGGGCGTGACCCAACCTACGGATCTGGATATAAAAGAAAATCCTAAAAATTTAAAACTTCAAAAGGTAAATGTAGCTCAAGTGGTGTCCTCTATTCCTGACGTAGATGCTGTGTGCAGCGCGAAGATGTTTATTGTCAGCAATGGTATATCTCCGGATTATGAGATTTGTATTTCAAATGACTTGGACAAGTTTGGCGTGGGCTTTATTATCAATCCAGCTCGGAAGGATGAACAATGGGTGAAGGATCTGATGACCGTTTATACCAGCGAGGAGGAACGGGCTGCCATTGGGAAAATTTTCAAAGGATCCTATGTCCCTGGATTTTAGCCTGGTTGTTGGCGCAAATTTTCTAAAGAGCGCCGTTCAACAAACCAAAACAGCGGACTGAAAAATGACTCCGCTGTTTTCTTATATAGCCAATTCGCTTAAACATGTTTGAACAGTTTTGTCTATACCACACGATATCACGAGTGGTCATAATTCTAAGGGGAAAGAGGAGAAGAAATATGAAAATTACCAAAGTCGATGTCATGCAGGTGGATGTCCAATCCACCGATAATCCTGGTTGGAGACCTATTGTCTGCAGAGTTTATACAGATGCCGGTATCTATGGCGATGGTGAGGCTGCATTAGCCTATGGTGTAGGATCTACTGCGGCATATGGCATGATCCAGGATCTGGCCAAGCTGGTCATTGGAATGAATCCTCTGGAAAACGAAGTCATTTGGGAGAAAATGTACAAATCTACATTTTGGGCACAAAATGGCGGCCCAGTGATATTTGCAGGGATATCCGCTTTAGATATTGCGCTATGGGATATCAAAGGCAAGCACTATCAGGTGCCAGTTTATCAGCTTTTGGGCGGGAAAATGCGCAGCCGTCTGCGTTGTTATGCCAGTCAACTCCAGTTTGGCTGGGGCACTGAACGCATTTCGGCTTTGTCTATTGAAGACTATGTGAAATATGCCAAGAAGGCAGTAGCTGAGGGATATAACGCCATTAAAGTCGACTTTTTTACCTTTGATCCAGATGGTCACCGTTACTGTTCTGAGGAGACCACCCGTATACAAGACCCTTATCGTGTTAATTTAGTCATTGGGCGCCTTGCTGCTGTACGAGAGGCGGTGGGACCGAATGTAGATATCATTATGGAGAACCATTCCTATACAGATGCACAAGCGGCAATCCAGCTGGGAACCCTGGCAAAAGAATATAATATTTTGGTTTTGGAAGAACCTACCACACCCAATCCCAAGATAAACAAATTTGTTAGCAGCAAACTGAATATCCCCATTGCTCAGGGAGAGCGCATTTACACTCGATGGGGCTTTGCGCCTTATTTTGAAGATGGGTCGATTCAGCTGGCCCAGCCTGATATTGGTAATTGCGGCGGTATTACAGAGGCCAAGAAAATCTGTGACTTGGCTCATATTTATGATGTAGGTATACAGGCTCATGTATGTGCAAGTCCTCTGTCCACTGCTGCTGCCCTGCATTTGGAGACAGCGATTCCCAACTTTGCCATCCATGAGCACCATGTGTATAACCTCCATGCCTACAATAAACAGTTGTGTATCTACGACTATCAGCCGGTGGATGGCTATTTCACCGTGCCGGAGCTTCCGGGCTTGGGAAATGAGCTATCTGATTATTGCTTTACTCATGGCAAGCGGGTAACCATCAAGTAACGGCGTAAAGAGCCTCAACATCAGAGAAAAGGTTTGTAACAAAATCGCCGGAATAGTGACCTACCGGCGCAGCGGGGTACTTCATAGACCGGGCGTAGCCCTATGTTGCCACCGCTTATTTTATCAATTATGGGAGAATATTGGTGAACCCATCTCATAATTGTTGTATGGGTGAGTTTCAATCCTCTTTCTTGCATCATTTCGACGATCATTCGATAACTTAGTGGATATTTCAGGTACCAGCGAATGCATAATATTATAATTTCGGACTCGAAATGTTTCCATTTAGATAAATGCTGTGACATTCTCGTTACCTCAAGTTTAAAGTTTAAGGTAACGATTATATCATGGCTTTATTTTTTGCACCAGAACCCATTAAATACCACTGAACCCATTTTTTTCATTTTACTTTGGCAAATCTTACGCCCATGTCAAACGCTTTTTTACAATCAAGAGGGAATTGCGTAGCCTTTACTTCCGCCTTGTGCTGTTCACTGAAAGCGGTGCAAACATATTTAGAATAATCATTAAACTGATATGTGTCGTAAGCTAGTAACGTTTCTGATGAACCTAGCATTTTTGCGAGAAAAAGCTTATTAGCATTAATATGAGTATAGTATCCGCTAATTTTTGCCTGCTCTTCATTTACATTCATGGTGTAAATATACCCTGTTGAAATTTTTTTGCCAAAAAGACTGGAATATTCACTATCATACACCAAATACTGGAATAATAGTCTTTCTAAACAACTTGACATTAGTCCAGTTTCCCGGCCGAAGTAGAGAGGTGAACCTAGAATAATTGCATCTGCTGTTTCTACTTTTTTTAACACAGGTATTAAGTCATCATTTACTGTACATTTCCCATAGCTTTTCCCATTAATCCTTTTACAACTAAAACAACTTATACAACCACGATAATGTAAGTCATAAAGATTAATAAGTTCTGTTTCAGCTCCTTTAGATGTTGCTCCTTCTAGTGCTTTATTAAGTAGAGTTGCAGTATTTCCATTTTTTCTAGGACTACCATTGATTGCCAATATTTTCATAGATAATACCTCCCATATACATTGTAATTGACTTTATATTACGCATTATATATCATTATGATTAAAGAGTTAAGTATGCACATGTTTGTTATATACTAACCTAAAGGGAAGTAAAGGAGCAATTTCATGGGAATTTTTGATAAAAAATATGGAGAATGTCCAATGTATTATACGCTGTCGACGCTAGAAGGAAAATGGAAATGGATTATATTATGGGAAATATATCTAGCTGAGGTAATAAGATATAACAAATTGAAAGATACATTACAACCAATTGCCCATAAAACACTAAGCCATCAACTGAAAGAATTAGAAAGTAGTAATCTCATTCATAGGGAACAATATAATCAAATTCCACCTAAAGTTGAATATTCATTGACAGAGCAAGGGACAACACTTATTCCAATACTAAACCTCATGTATCAATGGGGAGAACAACACATGGTTAGAAAGGGTGACCTTGATATAGAAAAAGTTTAGTTAAAAGTGAAATGAAATAAACAAGAGTATAAGCCGGTTAGGGTTCTTTTAAAAGCACCTTGACCGGCTTTTTTTGTTCTTCCATCAACTGTTACTTGCTTTTTTGGTACCTTAATTATATAATAAATAGAACATATGTTTGTTGATGAAAAGGTGATATTATTATGAGTCGTACAATTTTGCACGTAGACCTTAATAATTGTGCGAAACGTTCCTAGATTAAAAAGTCTAGGCTCAAGGTAAAAGCCTTGAAGAACTGGTATGATGAAGAGTGGAATGAGAGGGTAACGCCTTGAAATGCTCTCCTTAAACTGCGACAGGCAAAAGCTGATGTGATGCAGTTGTTGTCTGAAGCTCGCTAAAGTCGGCAGAGAGTTGCCCCAACAGGTGAAATATTGCTGTGGAAAGCTGTGCAGAGACGCATGGTGCAACCTATATGCCGGAGGGCTATAAAATATCTATGGTGAGAATGTAGTTAAAGACTACTGACGAATGACCGAAAGTACGGGTCTATATCAGGGAAAAGGTAGAAATGCCTTTGCTGTTTATGCAGCGCACATGAGGTAAAGTAAGATTAGTTGTTATGAAATACCTTGTAACGTTACAGGCGTTACCCAGTGTGCAGGCTCAGAGGTCACACCTAAGGATATATGCAAAGCTAATCATATCGGAACGTTGGAAGGTTAGGACGTGGAGGGATCACACCCTATGAAGCGGTGGCAGCAAAAGGAAGACAGAATCTGCCTTTGCCTAACTGAAAGCGGCGCCATAGTACCTATGAAGCAATGATAATAAATTGCTGAGAGATGGGCGCTAGTCGTAAACGAATTTAGTACAAAACAAACAATTCTTTACAGGTTCGAGTAAGACTAAGGAAGGCAAAACTCATACTTATGGAGTAAGCCGACAGTGACAACAAACAAGGCAAAGAAAAAGGCAAAAATAAGAAACGCAGAGTATTACGACTGTCAAGATATACTGGATAAACTATATGACGACAGTAGGCATGGAAAGAAGTTCAAGCACTTGATGGAATTAATCACAACGCCAGAAAACATAAAGTTAGCATAACGCAACCTAAAGAAAAACAGCGGTAGTAAAACTAGTGGAACAGATGGCAGAACCATAAAACACCTATCTGCTATGGAAAATGATAAATTGATAGAAATAGTACAGGGGAAATTTGTATGGTATCGTCCTCAAAGTGTCCGGCGAGTCGAAATTCCAAAGGGTAATGGAAAAGCCAGACCACTAGGAATACCAACAATTATGGACAGATTAATTCAACAATGTATTTTTCAGGTACTTGAACCCATTTGTGAAGCGAAATTTCATGATAAAAGTTATGGTTTTAGACCAGAAAGAAGCCAGGAACATGCCATAGCACAGTGTTATACGTACATGCAGAAGTATTATCTGTATTACGTGGTTGACCTTGATATAAAAGGCTTCTTTGACAATGTTAATCATGGTAAATTGTTAAAACAAATGTGGACGATGGGGATTCAAGATAAACAGCTTTTATCCGTCATTTCCGTCATGCTAAAATCTGAAATTACAGGTATTGGTTTCCCTCAAAAAGGAACACCACAAGGTGGTATTATATCTCCGTTACTCTCTAATATCGTTTTAAACGAATTAGACTGGTGGTTGGCAAGCCAATGGGAAAACTTCCCTACTAACTATCAATATCCAGTATATCCGCTTAAAAATGGTTCTCTTAATCAAGGCAATAAATATCAATTTATGAGAAACAGAACTAAGCTAAAAGAAATAAGCCCAGAGAAATCAAAGATTATAAATCTTAAAAAGCGATATTCAAATTTTTTGGGTTTTAAAATGAAGCTGAGAAGAACAGGCACTCGCTGTAAGGCTAAGATTCCTAAATATGGTGTAGTTAGCCATATAGGCGATAAAGCCTTAGAAAATGTTAAGATAAAAACAAAAGCATTAATTAAAAATCTCCAGTATGCAGATAGTTCATCTGTATCAGAGTATAAAGAACTATCAAGATACAATGCTTATATCATAGGAATACACAACTACTATAAACTTGCAACTTGTATTGCAAGCGATCTAGAACCTATTGCCTTTCAAGTCCAAAAGAGCCTGAGAATCCGATTAAGAAACAGAATTAAAAAGCCTAGAGATATGATAAAACACAAAATCAGAAATCGCTCATCTACATTCCTAGTTGAGCGGTATGGAAAGAGTAAGCAAGTCCGATATGTAGGCGGAAATATGATTGCACCTATTGGCTATGTGCGTCATAAAAACCCTATGCACAAAAAGCGAAGTATAAACAAATACACTTATGAAGGTAGACGAGAAATTCACCAGAACTTACAGTGTGTAGACTTACATACTCTGCGCTATCTTATGAGAAATCCCGTTTCATAACGCACCATAGAATATAATGACAATCGTATTTCGCTATTTTGCGCACAAAAGGGAAAATGCGCTATAACTGGTCAGGAGCTTACACCAGAAAAAATTCATTGCCATCATAAAATACCAACTAAGTTGGGTGGTGATGATAAATACTCTAATCTGATTTTGCTAAGTGAAAATGTACATAGATATCTTCATGCACAAGAATATCATACCACTATGAAATATAAGGCTCTGTTGAACCTATCGGAAAAACAAACAAAGAAAGTCTATGAACTGCGAAGCCTTTTAAAATCTACTGTTTGTTGAAAGTTGTTTTGTATTTGTAAAACGTGTTTACGATGGAACGCCGTGTGCGGTGAAAGCTGCACGCACGGTGTGGAACGGGGGAAAAGCCGAAGATGACTTCAAAGGCTTACCTATCGTTATTTTACGCATCTGTAGAGTGCCTATATAGACCGGAAATCCGCAATAAACCAGTTATTGTTTGCGGCGATATCGAAGCACGCCACGGTATTGTCCTCGCAAAAAATTATCCTGCAAAGGCTCTAGGAGTCAAAACAGGGGAGGCAATTTGGCAAGCAAAGCAAAAGTGTTCAGGACTAGTAGCGGTTCAGGCAGATTATAGTAAGTATCTGCGATTTTCTAAATTAGCGCGGAAGATATATGCTGACTACAGTGATAATATTGAAGCATTTGGGATCGATGAAAATTGGGTGGACGTCTCTGGAACAGAAAAAATATTCGGGACCGGGCCGGAAATTGCAGATGTAATTCGTAAACGACTGCGTGATGAACTTGGCTTAACTGGATCTGTTGGCGTATCATGGAATAAAATATTTGCTAAGCTGGGCAGTGATATGAAAAAACCAGATGCGACAACTGTTATCACCCAGGATAATTTTCGACAGACTGTATGGCCTCTACCCGTTGGCGATTTACTTTATGTTGGTCGTTCAACAAAACGAAAACTTGAGAATCGCGCCATATATACCATCGGAGATCTTGGGAAGCGTGATGTCAATGACCTGAAGCTACTACTGGGAATTTGGGGAGAAACATTATGGTATTTTGCAAATGGGTTTGATTCAGCTCCAGTAAGGCAGGCAGGGGAAGAGAGGCTTATTAAATCGGTTGGCAACAGTACAACTACCCCGAGGGATCTAATAAATAATGATGATGTCAAATTGATTATTTATGTGTTGGCAGAAAGTGTGGCAGCTAGATTGAGAAAGCATGGTCTTAAGTGTAAGACTGTAGCTATCAGCGTAAGAGGTAATGATCTTATGTCTTTTGAGAGACAAGGCAAGGTCTTAGGCCCAACATTTTTATCGGGTGACATTGCAAAAAAGGCGATGGAACTTTTTATTGAAAATTATCGGTGGGATAATCCTATTCGTAGTCTTGGTGTTCGGGGGAGCGATTTAGTGACTGCTGATAGCCACTTGCAACTTGATTTGTTTGATATTAGTAATTTGAATGCAGAGGCTTTAGCAGTAACGGTAGATAATTTACATAAGCGTTTTGGTCACTATAGTATTCAGCGCTGTTCGATGCTATTAGATCGAGAATTAACAGGATTCAATCCTAAGGAGGATCACGTTATACATCCTGTATCATATTTCAAGTAGGTGTATTATGAGTAAAGTATTTGTTGAGGTCACAGCTCGACATGACATAAATGGAAACATTCGTCCGCTAAATATCAAATGGGAAGATGGGCGGGTGTTTGAAGTTGATCGGGTTCTTGATGTTCGGCAAGCGCCTTCACTGAAAGGCGGTGGTCTGGGAATAAGGTACACTTGTAGGATATGTAATAAGGAAGTATTTTTGTTTGATGATGAGGGGAAGTGGTTCGTCGAAAGAAAATAGGAAGGTGTTTATCATGGAGAATTCAGTGTCTAGGGTGGAGTGCTTACGGCAAATGATGCATATAACAGCCTTTAATAAAGGGATGTCACATCCAGATGTTTTAGTAATTAGTCGAAAACTGGATGAAGCGATAAATAGTTTATATAAAGTTGATTTGATTGAAAAAGATTGTATAAGTGAACAACAGTCCGTAGTCGATATCACGGAACCCAGTAATCTACATACGGTACTGAAGGATAAAGATAAACATCTTCCATGTTCTGCGAAAAAGAAGCCACTCAGAATTGATAGACAGAAAAAAGAGGCAGAGATAATTTCTAAAAACTATAATATCCTCTCAAGACAACAGGCCATCCTCGACTTCATCCGTGACTACCCACACCCGTATTTCCCGACTGTCCGTGAGATCTGCACAGGCGTAGGCCTTAGTAGTAGCTCAACTGTTCATAGTCATTTAATTAAGTTGGAAGAATAAGGATATATTGTGCGTAGACCTAATTGTCTCAGGTGTATAGTGCTGACAGAGAACAGTGTGTAATATATAATGATAGTTTTGCCGTCTTGCCTTTCGGGGTGAGGCGGCTTTTTAAGTGCGCCCAGCATGGGCGCTTGCTAGTCGGTGAAGGCCCGATACGGGGGGGATAGTGATTGAACCTGCCCCTTTCGGATCATATGCATAATTTCAATTCCACAAATTGTTTTTTCAGCAGCTTTAAAACTGTCAAATCCAAGCATTGGCTTGACCTTCCGTTTAATAAATCGATGGTCCTGCTCAATGATATTATTAAGATATTTTACTTTTCGAAGCACTGTTTTGACAGAAATGATGCCACTATAAATCATTTCATGAATAGCAAATTCGGTTGATGAATATTTATCTGTTGTGATTACCCTCGGCTGCTGATTATGAATAGCTTTTAGAGCCTTTTTGAAGAATTTATTAGCGGCATCTTTATCACGATGTTCAGGCACAAAAAAGTCGATGGTATTTCCTGCAGAGCCTACTGCTCTATATAGATATGCATTTTTATCTTTGATTTTAAGATAGGTTTCATCCATTCTCCATGAAGCGTTCGTTTAAGGTGTTTTTTGGGCCTCTCACCAATAATTGGAGAATATTGGTAAATTTATCTCATAATTGTTGTATGGCTTAGCTTTAATCCTCTCTCTTGCATCATCTCGACGATCATTCGATAACTGAGTGGATACTTCAGATATCAGCGAACGCATAACATTATAATTTTGGACTCGAAATGTTTCCATGTGAACATTTTTGAACTTGGTGCAGGAAAAAGCTATGTGATGTGAATGATATTGTGAAGAGGCGGATGCCTTAATTGGGCACGTCCGGTTCTGTGAGGGTTTGGAGCAGTGATGCTCCGGCTACTCGATCACCAGGATCAATTTTTGCACCAGAACCAAATTTTTTGGGTTACAGACTGGTAGGCTTTTTTTGTAAAAAAATTGGAGAAAAAAAGCAGGAAATCATTGGATGAATATAGAATGATGTGCTAATATAGAAAAAATCAATAAGAGGAGAGATGATTTGTGTCAAGTAAAAAAGGAATTATATTGCTCATGTTAGTAGTAATGCTGGGAACGGTATTGTTAGCTGGTTGTGGCAATAATACAGCGGCTACTGCCACTGTTCCAGCTAAAAAGGTTATCATAGTGGGTACTTCGGGGGAATATCTTCCGTGGTGTTTTAAAAAAGCTGACCAGCTGCAAGGTTTTGAGATTGATGTTTGGAATGAAATTGGCAAGCGGGCTGGTTATGATATTGAATTTAAAGTATCGAAATTTAGCGGGCTTTTCGGTATGTTAGATGCCGGACAAATTGATACAGTTGCCCATCAAATTTCGACAACAGAAGAAAGAAGAAAAAAATACGATTTTAGCGACTCCTATGCTTACAGTGCCTATCAGTTTGTGGTACCCAAAGATAGTTCTTTAAAAAACCTAGAAGATTTTAAAGGCAAAAAAGTCGGAGTTGTGTTGGGTGGTAACGGCGAAAAAACTTTAAAAGAATTAGATAAAAATCATGAAATGACTATCGTGCCTTATGATGGAACACCGATGGAAAAGGATGTGGAAATCGGCCGGCTAGATGCCGCTTGGCTTAGCGCTATTAAAGCTAAGACTACGATTGAATTGGGTAGCTTGAATTTGAAACTGGCAACCGCTAAGACAGGGGTCTTTGAGATCAATCAATATCCGTTTAGAAAAGACGATAAAAGCAAGCCATTGATTGCAGATGTGAATAAAGCTATCAAATCAATGCACATGGATGGAACTTTTACGAATTTATCCATGAAGTGGTTTGGTGTTGATACAACGAAACAAGAATAGTGAGGGTTAGGTAAATGCAGATTTTTGATGTAGATTTTGCAGTAAATCTCTTGCCACTAATGTTGCGATATTTAATGGTGACCCTTACGATGTCGGTATTAGCGTTGTGTTTAGCGCTAATACTGGCTCTAATCATTGTCTTGATAAACCAGGCAAAGTTAAAAGGATTATCTTTGTTAGCCAAAGTTTATGTTTCATTTTTTAGAGGGACCCCCTTGATCGCTCAGATGTTTTTTTTATACTTCGGGGTGGTGCAGTTGATCCCGGCATTAAAAGGATTAGATGCCTTTACTGCTGCAGTAATAGCGCTTAGTCTCAATGCTTCAGCTTATATGTCAGAGACATTAAGGGGAGCAATTTTATCGGTAGATAAAGGGCAAATGGAAGCGTGTTTGTCGGTAGGTATGACCCAGCTGCAGGCGATGCGTAGAATTGTTTTGCCTCAGGCGACTAGAGTAGCCATTCCTGGTCTTTCTAATAATTTTGTGGACATTATCAAGGGTTCGGCGCTGTCTTTTACGTTAGGGGTGACAGAACTCATGGCTACAGCTCAAATGGAAGGGGCAGCATCTTACCGCTTTTTAGAATCCTTTACCGACGTTATTGTTATGTATTGGGTGATAACATTGACTTTTGGTTATCTACAGCAAAAATTGGAATTTAAATTGAATCAGGCATATTAGGATGAAAAACTATGATAAAAATTAAGAATTTACATAAAAGCTTCAATGGGATAAAAGTGTTGCAAGGTATTGATATGGAAATAAAGAAAGGCGAAGTTGTAGCAGTCATCGGTCCTTCCGGTACAGGTAAGTCAACGCTGTTAAGATGCATGAATTATTTGGAGGTGCCGGAGCAAGGCGAAATTGAAATTGGCGATTTAAAGGTAAATGCAAAAACAATTAGTAAGCAGGAAATTAATACCTTGCGCAAAGTGACGGCAATGGTTTTTCAAAGTTACAATTTATTTAAGAATAAAACAGTTATTGAAAATATTATGGAGCCTCTGCTTATCGTAAAAAAAATAAAAAGAAAGGAGGCCGAGGAGATTGCGATAGGTATACTGGAGCAAATAGGGTTAATCGATAAAAAAGACAGCTATCCTTCTAAACTGTCAGGAGGACAACAGCAAAGAGTTGGCATCGGTAGAGCGCTTGCTGTAAATCCGAAAATCATTCTTTTTGATGAGCCAACATCAGCTCTTGACCCTGAATTGGTGGGCGAAGTCCTTGATGTAATTAAGTCTTTGGCGGAAAAGCATATGACAATGATTATTGTCACTCATGAAATGCGATTTGCTAAAGAGGCTGCGGATCGAATTGTTTTTATGGATGAGGGAAAAATTGCTGAACAAGGCAGTCCCTACGACATATTTAATCACCCTAAGAATGCACGAACAATAAAATTTCTTGAACAAGTTAGAGTGTATTAATCCAGTATGAGAGATATAAAAACACGATTTGGAAGAGATAACCGCATGTAGATTCGAATTTTCTCTTGATTGCAGCTTGTCTAAGGTGTTGAAGTAGTTTTAATTCTTTGAAGGATATTTTTAATTCATCAGATAGTTAGTTGCTTTTGTGTGGTAAGTTGTTTTAAGCTATTCATCTGGAAAGCACCTCTTCTTTATGTAGTGTTTGTTTAGCAACTTCACTTTATCAAAAAGATGGGTGTTTTTCCATATGTAAATAGGAATTATTTTGGATTGAATGTTATGAAAAAAGTAGCCAAGGAAGGAGTAACGATGATTGTCGTTATCCCTGAAAATTCTTTTGCCCGGGGATATTGCCGGCTGGGTTATATTTATTGATGGTGAAGTCATTGTGGAACAAGGTACATAGAAAGAAGTTCTATATCATCCTAAGAAAGAACGAACAAAACAATTTTTAAAAAGAATTTTACCTGAGTTTGATTATTCAATATAAGAATAAGTGAGGATACCGTAAGATGATAAAGAATAATATAACATTTGACTTTGATCAAAGGATATCCCGTCATGCTACGGGTAGTGTGAAGTGGGATGCGTTGGGCAAGGTGTTTGGCAGTGAAGACATATTGCCTCTGTGGATTGCTGATATGGATTTTCCGTCGCCTGAAGCAGTGAGCACTAAACTAAATGAGCGTGCTAGTCACCCGATATATGGATATAATACTCAAGAATCATCACTATATCAGTCGATCATTGAATGGCTTAAACGCCGCCATGGATGGGAAATTGAAAAAGACTGGATTTTGTTTGCTCCAGGGGTTGTTCCGTCCATAACTTTGTCTATTTTAGCTCTCTCAGAACCTGGTGATGGTATTATCATTCAACCCCCCGTATATCCGCCTTTTTTTGACTCGATCAAAGATAATAATCGGGAAGTAGTTGAAAATCCTCTTGTTTTTAAGGATAGCCTCTATGAAATTGATTTTGAAGATTTAGATAAAAAACTTTCCAACCCTAAAAACAAGTTGCTTTTATTATGCAGTCCTCATAATCCAGTTGGACGTGTGTGGAGGGAAGAAGAACTGAGAAAAATTTATGAACTATGTCAAAAATACAAAGTCGATGTATTATCCGATGAAATACACAGTGATTTAGTATTTGATGGGCATAAACATACTGTATTTGCTTCCCTTGGTACGCCTATTTGTAAACAAAGTGTCACTTTTATGGCTGCTAGCAAAACTTTCAATGTCGCAGGGCTCAACTTTTCTTTTATCATTGTCCCTTGCAAACGCAGACGTGCTCTGATTGAAGGGTGGATGCATAGACTGCATATGAACCGCAATAATCTCTTTGGTGTACTTGCCACTGAAGTTGCTTATCAAGAAGGCAATGCATGGCTAGATGCGTTGCTTTCCTATCTAGAGGAAAATGCAGATGTTTTAGTTGATTTTGTAAAAACAAGACTAATTGGCGTTAAAGTAAATAAGCCAGAAGGGACTTATCTGGCATGGCTAGATTTCCGTGCATATTTTACAGATGCAAAAGAGTTAGAGCATTTTCTTGTGCATACAGCAAAAGTCGGCTTAAATTCTGGTGGAAATTTCGGTATTCAGGGTAAAGGCTTTGCTCGAATTAATCTCGCGACGCAACGCAGTGTATTGCTGGAAGCATTAACTAGGATAGAAAAGGCATTAAAGTTAAAACTGTCAGAAACAACAAAACATTTATAAAAATTAATAATTGACAAATAGTTTTTTGTTTTTGCAAGGATTAGAAACACTGCACTTGCGGATGACCCGTCACAGTGAAAATGGACTGGCAGTTGCTGAATATCTATCACAGCATGAACAAGTTAGTTGGGTTAGCTATCCAGGATTGAAAGGCAATTCAAACTATGAATTAGCCAAGAAGTACTTACCTAAAGGGGCGTGCTATTCTTAAATTTGGTATCAAAAGTGGCTTGGAATCAAGTAAGAAGTTCATTGATTCCTTAAAATTGTTTTCAGTACTTGCTAATGCGAGAGATTCAAAATCCCTTGTTATTCATCCAGCCAGTACTACCCATTCCCGGCTTACTTTTGGAGCTCCTGATGACATGATTCATTTGTCTGTCGGGATTGAGGACGCAATAGATGTTATTGAAGACCTTTCCCCGGCTTTAGCGGTAGATAAATAAAGCGTTATGGCCCGATGGAAAATTTAATGCATTACATATATGTGTTAAAAGGCTAAGAATAAGACTCTTAGTCTTTCCTTTCGCTTGCAAGTGGTATGGCGTGCTACTCAGCATAAAAGTAATTCAATAAAGGAAGATGGCGATAAGATATGAGTTTAAAGCAAATGAAGAGGCAAATCACAGAATATGCCAAGGGCAGGGGAGCTAGTCTAGTTGGATTTGCGCCCATATCCAGGTGGAAAGAGCACAATGAAGTGCATCCGCGCTATCATCCAGAATCTATATGGCCTGACGCCAATACTGTAATTGTATTGGGGGTTCCCGTATTATTGCCGATTCTAGAGACCACACCTTCAATTAATTACGTGGAACAATATGATACTTGCAATGTTATGCTAGATCAAATTGCTTACTGTTTAGCAGTGTACTTAAATGATTTGGGGCATGCATCTATTTTCTTGCCTCGTGACGGTTACGGAAGTATCGATATCCTCATTGACAAACCAGTCGCTGCTTTTAGCCATGTATATGCTGGTAAATATGCAGGTTTGGGGACCATTGGCTATAACAATACTCTATTAAATGAACAATATGGTCCAAGGGTGCGGTATGTTTCTGTGTTTACACGGTTGAGCCTACCTGGAGATGTGCTAATAGAAAAAGAACTTTGCAATAAGTGTCTTGTGTGCAAGAAACTTTGTCCTTCTCAAGCGTTTGCGACTAGAGATCAGGGCGTTGTTGCTCACATGGACAAAGTGGCTTGTGCTCGTTACCACAAAGATCTAAAAAATGAAAATCGTTATCCTTGCGGTATCTGTATTAAGGTTTGCCATGTAGGAAGAGATCGAGAACTTTATAACAGTACTAATATCAAACTTTACTTGGACGAAAAAGAAGCCATTCAGAAAAATTCGGATGATCCTCGATATCAAGGATGGGTTCATTGCCGAAATCATGGGTCAAAGGGAGATCGGAAGTTTTAATTCATCAAAATACGATTCCGGGAGGTGAAAGATATGGCGGAAGGTTCTGTAGAAGGTGAAAATCTTATTGTTAAAAACATTAGCAAGAAGTGTAAGACTAAAAACAAAGTTGTGAATGTCTTGCATGATGTCAATTTCAATATACAAAAAGATGAAATCATCAGTATTATTGGTTCCAGCAGCTGTGGAAGAAGCACTTTGTTACGCATTATTGCCGGAATTGATATAGATTATGACGTGCGACGTATATCTGGGTTCTGGTGCGAAACTTTTACAAAGTTAAAGATGCCCTACCTTTCACCAGAAGATCAAGCTATGACACCTATAATCTTGTTTATAAATTCAACCTCAGAAAGAACACATTGAATTTCTTCAACCTGCCCTTTCTAATCATATGCATGAATTCAATTCCACAAATTGTTTTCTCAGCAGTTTTAAAGCTGTAAAATCCAAGTATTGGTTTGACTTTTCTTTTAATAAACCGATGGTCCTGCTCAATACTATTGTTTAAGTATTTTACTTTCCTAAACGTTGTTTTGACAGAAATTAAGATGTTTTCTTATTCTTTCATCAATGATGGGAGAATATTGGTGAACCCATTTCATAATAGTTGTTTGGGTTATCTTCATACCTCTATCTTCCATCATCTCAACGAGTATTCTGTAACTGAGTGGATACTTAAGATATCAACGAACAACATTATAATTTCAGACTCGAAATGTTTCCGTTTAAATAAATGCTGTGACATACTTTTTACCTCAACTTTTAAGTTTAGGGTAATGGTTATATCGCGGCTTTATTTTTTGCACCAGAACTGATATTCAGCAGAGCTAGTTTTTGACCATCAAGATAATCACAAATAGCAACAAACTCTTTAATATTGGTGATTTTCTTTAAGTCCCGGAGATCAAAAATAATGTCAGAGTATTTATGTTTTATAAACTCCATATTGGATAATTCACATTCAATAAATCCTTCTCTCCAACTATGGACATATGGCACGAAGTCATCCCAATTGCGCTCGAAATATTTTACCTTGGCAAAGCATAACTGGTATATATGAAATATAATTCTTATAACCGATGATTTTTTTACAAATTTGTGGCTAAAGAAAATTTTTTGAGGATATTTTCCTTTGGATATTTCCCAATATAAATCAGAATTACAGTGAAGATCGTATTTGATGAGCACTTTAATCTTTTCATCATCTAACTCTTCCATTAATATTTGATTTCTAACTTCACTATCTAGTGCTTTTAACCTTTGATAATCCACCTGCTGAACCTCCTTATTAATCATAAATGGGTCATATAATCCTTATATGACATTAAAATAATTTATAGATTATATAGATATATTATATATTAAATTTACTACCTGAAGAATCAGTTGTCAATTGTCAATTTTCTAATCCAAGTAACCGTCATACAATCCCACCTTGATTAAGATGGGGATTGTATGATGCGGGGGTGGTTCTTTTGACACAAAAAAATACAAAGCAAAGACTGCTGAAGCGCAGAAATGCGTTTTAATGATCTCTTTTTTATGAGGTTATAGATTTTAGTACCCCTGAGAAGTACCTGTATTTTAAAACAAGGTACTTTTTCAGAGGCCTCAATTTCTTCAACCTGCCTTTTTCAAATCATATGTTTTATTTCAATTCCACAATTTGTTTTTTAAGCCGTTTCAAAACTACCAAACCCAAGATCCGATAACAATAAATTGAAAGGGAACACTGCTAATTCCAAACTAGTCAAAATTGGCAGTTTTGAGTCACTGCCTCAATTGGGGACAAATGATAACTGGATTTGTAAAAAGAAGACTTTTCATAGCGGATTCTAATATTATTTTTGAAAACAGAGGATAAATATGGAGTTTGATGGAATATGTGTATATATAATAAATAAAAAGCATATAATGAGGTCTTATCGGTGTACGGGATTGATATTGAAAATGTAAAGGACAAAAGGAAAGGAGTTGAACTAATGCAAACTATTCATAGGTTTAATATTTGGGTTGTAGCAATGCTAGCAATAGTAGTGGTGAGTATGTTTGGCTCAATGGCAACAGTATCAGCGGCTGATGCGCAGCTGAATTTTCATAACAGTGCAATAGATTATTTTGAACAGATGCCATCACATGGTTATCGAATTTCCGAAGTTGATCTTAAGAAGCTAGTGGATGTTGATGATCAAAGCATTTATATTGTTGATATTCGTGATTACAAAGACTTTGAAAAAGGGCATATCAAAAATGCGGTTAATTTCCCGTTTCGGGAGCTTGGAAAATATTTAGATGCACTTCCCCAGGATAAAACAATTATTGTTTACTGCTATACAGGGCAAACCGCTGGCCAGGCAACAGCTATATTCAATATGGCTGGTTTTCAATCTCGGTCGCTCAGCGGTGGAATGAATAATGGTTGGTTGAAACAAGGCTTTCCTGTGGTTGCAGACTAAAAGGTTCCGGTGCAAGAAATAAAGCCATGCTATAATCTTCCTATAAACTTGAAAATTGAGGTAAAGAGAATGTCACACAATTTATTTAAATGGAAGCAATTTGAATCAGAAATTATAATTTTGTGCATTCGATGGTAACTTAAGTATCCGCTCAGTTACAGAATGCGGTTTTGGTGCTAGAATCAAGCCTATGATTTTTGATTTTGTTGAGTAGTTACACCAGAACCGATTACATGATGATTTTGCGTAAAAGTATAACCCATAATATAAAACGACATCCCCAATTTAGGGTGTCGAACCTTTACGCGAAACTCCTATTTCGTGTATCAGTATCAACTTTCTATCAAAACACATGTTGAGTGTGTGGCGTTGATAGAGCGGAAATAGCCAGTATTGGCGGGGTCTAGTGGATTTTAGTTAATTTTACAGGTGTGTTTATATGTTCGCTCATACTTCGGTTTGAGCGATTTTTTTATAGGGGGGGCACGGAGTAGAGATGATTCGTGTAAATGTTTAACTATTACACGAAAAGATATACAAATACACGAAATGTAGAGGGTTTCGTGTATTTGTATGGAATATTAGGGGAAATAATATTCCCGCAAATTTTAAAGGGCGAAGGAGACAGGTTGTTTGGCTCGAACAAAGCTATGAAGGCAGTAGAATCAGAAAAGTAGCAAGGCGGAAGTGTGATTAATAGAATATGATGGGACAGTAAACCTATTCCTGTGTCCCTTTCATTCATTTTGTAACAGACTCTAATATATTTGACAACAGTATTAATAATGCAATTATAAGAAAGGTGGTAGAGACTTATGAAAGATATTACTGTGCTTATAACAGATTGGTGCCCTCATTGTAAAAGAGCAATTAATTGGATTGAAGAAGTAAAGCAAGAGAATCCGAAATATAAAGACATTAAAGTAGAAATCATTGATGAAGAGAAGACGCCTGTAATTGCAAAGCAATACGATTACTATTATGTTCCAACTTATTATGTAGAAAATCGTAAAGTTTTTGAAGGTGGCACTACTAAAGACATTGTACGTAAAGTGTTTGAAGAAGCCTGTAAAACAGATATTTAACTTTATGGACTTTCATTGCTATGGCACTCGGTATAGGATTTGGATATTTCTTGCCCGGTTTTCCAGTCTGGTTATCGAACATTACCATAGGAACTACATCAATTTCAATAGCGGTTCTGATGTAAAAATTAAAAAAATGCTATAATTTCACCAAAAACTTTAAAATTGAGGTAAAAAGTATATCACAGTATTTATTAAAAGGGGGAGAGTAGGGATGGTATTTTTTTACAATTTTTTTTATATAGAGAAAGTTTCGATGTGGCTGAGTGACGATTTAGTATTGTCCTAGCTGACCGGATGACTATTTTCAATTAAGACAACAACAATTGATGAAAACCTGTCAAAGTGGTAATTTATTGGTTAGAAGATATTGTAATAATAAGAATAATGTGTTATTATCTAAAGGCTGATTGGCGAGGCGCAATAACAAGGCCCAGTAGTTTAGCGGTTAGAATGCCGCCCTGTCACGACGGAGGTCGTCGGTTCAAATCCGATCTGGGTCGCCATTTATTATGCTGGAATAGCTCAACTGGTAGAGCACCTCACTTGTAATGAGGATGTTGCGGGTTCAAGTCCTGTTTCCAGCTCCATTCATTCCTGGATAGCTCAGTTGGTAGAGCAATCGGCTGTTAACCGATCGGTCGTAGGTTCGAGTCCTACTCCAGGAGCCATTATCTTGCCTCGGTAGCTCAGTCGGTAGAGCAGAGGACTGAAAATCCTCGTGTCGGCAGTTCGATTCTGCCCTGAGGCACCATTTATAAGGCGGCATAGCCAAGTGGTAAGGCAGAGGTCTGCAAAACCTCTATTCCCCAGTTCAAATCTGGGTGCCGCCTCCAATTTAGTTCAAGTTTCATATATGCGAGGGTGGCGGAATCGGCAGACGCACCGGACTTAAAATCCGGAGAATGGTAACGTTCGTGAGGGTTCAAGTCCCTCCCTTCGCA
>JAGFZX010000100.1 GCA_017889585.1 Bacillota bacterium | reverse complement strand
GGCGCTTTATTATGAAAAATCGTAAATAAAGTAATTGCGTACTCGTAATTGGATCCTTATCAATCAGCAACGGCAAGAAAATCAAACGCATGACCAGAGGAAGCATCAGATTGAACTTTCTAATAAAAATAAAAAATTGAGTGTTAAAAAAACGAAGGATGATGAAAATGTTGAATAGCAAAAAAATGAGGATGGTTTTGTTTTTGATTTTGGCTTACATTTTTTCGTTGGCCAATATTGCTTTTGCTAGTGATGGATTGCCTAAAATAAAAGTCGTAACCACTCCTGATTCTTCACGAAGTACTGAAGCAACGGAAAATGCAATAATAAATGATTTACTGAAAATGAGAAACTGCCAGGTTGTTGTTGCAGAGCAAATCGATACGGATTACGTTCTGGAGGTATCAACTATTGATGATGTAAAAATTCATGAAGGACATTATATAAGAGATTATTCAAAAAACAAAGAAAGAGAATATGATCTAAAAAATAGTAAAAATACTAAAGATAAACATAGTCGAGATAAATTCAGAGACCGCGAGAGAAATCATTATTATGATATTTGGGTTGATGAATGGGCAGAATTTAGAATGAATCTGAATTTAAAATTAATCGATAGTTCGGGTAATGTTGTATGGACAGCTTCAGACAACGGGCTTGGTCGGGATAGAAAAACAGTGATCGATCAACTTACATATAATACTATGAGAAGTTTTTATAATTTCTTGCCTGTACAAGGGTATATCATAAAGATTGATAATAATAAATATTTAACCGATATTACCAGTAGACAAAATGTTGCCGTGAAGGATCAGCTTATTGTTAACAGGACCGAAGAAGTCATTCACCCAGTCACGGGCAAAGTAATTAAACAAATTAATAAAGTCGCGGTGGTGGAAGTCGTTGAATTTGCCGGAGATATGGTTGTGGTTAGTCCCGTGAGTGGTGAAATCATCAGCTTGGGTGATACGGTAAATCGTCCGCTAAAAAATCGCCCCAACAAATTTCTAGGCATATTCGGAAGTGATGAACATGTTTACTAATTATAAACTTTATAAACCGAGTAAAGCTCCTTTTTTAACACAAGGAACAGGGATGTTGTTTTGTTTTGTGATACAGTAATATCAGATTCAAATTAAGGAGATGATACATATGAAAAAAATATCTTGCTTAGTAGTGCTCGTCTGCTTCCTTTTCACCTTATCGGGAACCGCTTTTGCATGGAGTGATCGTTCCGAAGGCCGTCCCCGAGAAGTCACATCCCCTAGCTTATCTATATGGCATGATCGCACTGACGAATTTCATGTAAAATCAACTAACTTTCGCAGGGAGCATGTATTTACTGGTGTGATTCAAACCAATGGACATTTTTACAACGTTGATGAAAAAAATATGGAAAATGGTGATTTTGTAAAAGTAGATCGAGACCATAACACCATTCACTTCCGTTTTACAGGCCGTGGGATTGACGAAATTAACTTCAAGGTACGAAGGGGAGATACCTTAACACTTGATCTCAACAAAGACGGTCGTGACATGCCCAGAAATGAAATATTCATTGGCAAAAACGGCTGGCATCCTAGGGATAACAGATTTAGTTTAAGATGATTATAGATTTATAGCGGACGCATGAAAGCGTCCGCTATTTTACTGTCAATCGTCATAACCAGTATTAATTGTAGCTCGACCTTAGGCCAACGCCGATGTTTATTTGACCAGTAAGATAGAGTCACGGGGAAGACAGGGGACGGTGGATCGTCTTAGGATTGACAACGGAGACGGTCCCTGCTGTCAATAATAATGACAACAAATATAATTTTACGCCACATTTCAAATTCTATCAAAAGTATGAAAGAATCTAATTATAGCATCAGCCATTATCTTTTTACCTGAGATATCAGGATGTAAACCATCTTGTGAATAGATAGGTGGCAAGAAGCCATTATTATCACTTAATAAAGGGTTAACATCAATTACATATTGCTGACTTTTTAGGAAATTATTGACAATATCGGTTTGATTCTGCCAATCGGTAGTAGATGTTTTATGAAAGACTTGTTCAATTCTGTCTGGATTGATAGGTGGAATCGTTAAGAAAAGTGGAGTTATGTCGTTTTGTTCACATTTTTTGATTAGCCTTTGGAATTGCTTAATTACATCCTCAGCCTTTGTTCCGCCTCTGATATTGTTACCACTCACGAGTATAAAAAGATACTTTGGCCGGAATGGCAAAACGTCACTATTGAAACGTTCGACTAATGATTCAACACTGTCACCGCTTTTACCCAAGTTTTTAATTTCATACGGTATGTACGATGAGAAGTCAAATCGAATATCGGAAGGTGAATTAGATACAGCTCCTCCACCATGAGTAATACTGTCACCAAAAACTGCCCACGTATAATGTTTTACAGAAACATGAAAAGGAATAGCATCTGAGTAAGTACCAATAGGGTGATAGTAGCTATTAAGTGCAATTACTCTCCAATAATAGGTACCCTCTTCTACATAAGCATGTGTATCATAACAATCAAACCCTTCATTCACGGTGTAACTACGTACTCGTTTTATTGAGGGGCTAATTCCATTGGGGTTTTCAGGAGCATCCTTAGTAACCTCAACAACATAGTGTTCAGCTCCGAGTACTGGGATCCAAGAATATGTCGGGTAAAGGGGTACTGGCCGATTTGTATTAAAAAGAGCTGTGGGCTGCGGCTTCGTAGGATTTAATTGCCCATTTGATAACGGCATAGGTTCAGAAAAAATTGCGAGAGGCTTCCTATTTAAGTCTAAGGGTCTAATTCTATAGTATGTTTTATCGATGTTCTCAATATTAAGCTGATTTAAATCTAATTCAATACCAGGAGTAAAAATATCTACTGTATGGTAGACGATCTCTTCTGTTGGTACTGAAGCATTTGGTTTATAAGGTTTGGTCATTACCTCCATTTCATAAGCCACAACATCTTCGCTATTTTTCCACGCAAGATATATCTTATTAGTTTGAACTAGGTTAGCGCTCGATGTTAAGGAAGAATTCGACGTTAAGGTAAAATTTAATATTAAAGTAAAACTCAATATTAAGGTAACAATAATAAGTAAGATTATAAATTTATTAACTTTCATAGGAATCTCCGATCTAAGTAGATGATGAGTGTTCAGCAATAGAATGATATTATTGAAGTTGGATGTGCAATAAATAGAAATACAATTCTAATGTTTGAGGTGAAACCAATTGTCTTAGTATAAATGAAGGAATAAAATTGCAAAATGGTCTTATTTTTATGTTTGATACTTGAGCCTATAAATCGTACTTACGCTAAAGTAAAAAAAGACCCTGTTATATATAATACACTAGATTTTGAGATAAAAGGAGATGGTTCTGAGAAATATACAGTTTATGATGTCAGTGGGGGCCCCCGACTGGGAAGGCCTAGCCAGTTCCTCAAAAATCAACAAGGGGCAGGTATAATGTTTGAAACACTATACCTGCCCCTTGTTTGTTTGGAGTATAGGAATATATAATTAAGAAAAGCGACCGGTAAAGGAGAGTACAACGTGTATCGCTATTTTATAATCATTTATCTGGTGTTCGTTAACCTTTCTGTGGGCTTTGCCCAACCCCTTGTGAATAGTTCTGAAGAAGAGGCACTCATATATCGTGTAGATCATATGAGTCTGGAAGAGAAGGTCGGGCAATTATTTATGATAGCTTTTCGACAAGATGATGGAAAGCCGGTTACTGCTATAACTGGGGCAATGAAGGCTGAGTTACAAAAGTATCATTTGGGCGGAGTTATTTTATTTGCTGAAAATTTTAAGGATATAGAGCAAACCGTTATACTCACTATGGATTTGCAGCAAGCTGAAGGCTCAATTCCTTTATTGATTGCTGTTGACCAAGAGGGCGGACGTGTCAATCGGTTTCATTTCGGCACTGATTTACCAGGTAATATGGCATTAGGTGCTTCTGGAAAAGTCAGTAATGCCTACATAGCTGGAAATATTCTAGGCAAGGAATTAGCGGTACTCGGGATTAATACTAACTTAGCACCTGTGTTAGATATTAATAGCAATCAAGACAATCCTGTGATTGGTATTCGTTCTTTTGGGGCTGACGGGCAAATGGTAACAAAGATGGGAGGCGCATATATAAAAGGCTTGCATGATGGAGGAGTTTTGGCAGCAGTCAAGCACTTTCCCGGACATGGCGATACTTCGCTGGATTCTCATTTGGGCCTACCTACTGTTTTATATGGAAGAAGTCGTTTGAGTGAACTAGAGATAGAAACTTTTCGCGAAAATCTTTCTGCTACCGATATGGTAATGGCGGCTCATATCGCTTTTCCTGAATTAGATGATAGTAAGGTTATATCAAAAAAAGACGGACAGCCAGTTTTCTTACCAGCTAGCCTTTCCTATAAAATTTTAACTAATCTCCTAAGAGAGAGCTTAGGCTATGATGGTGTAATCATAACCGATGCCTTGGAAATGAAGGCCATTACAGAGCATTTTGGGTCTGAAAAGGCGGTAGTCGGGGCGCTTCAAGCTGGCGTGGATATTTTGCTTATGCCCAGTGATTTGCCGAAGGCATATGCGGGAGTATTAGAGGCTGTAAAGACAGGAGTCATTTCCGAAGAGAGGATTAATGAGTCAGCGAAGCGGATTCTGCGTCTAAAGAACCAATGGATTACTCCTAAAAAAGTTCCTAGGAGTGTACGGCTTGCTGTAGCGGAAAATATAGTGGCCAGCAAAGAACATAAAGATCAAGAAAGAAAACTAGCTTATGAAGCAGTAACGTTATTAAAAAATGAAGAGGGTACGTTGCCTTTAATGGCAAAACCTAAGAGTAGGATTGTAGTAGCTGCGCCGCGATTAGAAATACAGAATGGTATGCGTGAAGCGGCTCTTATGCAAATGAAGGCAAGCGGATATCGAGAAGCTACGGTTAGTACTATTTCCTATGAAAATCTTTCTGAGTTGACAACAGCCCAGAAAAAAATGATTGATGAAAGTGATTATATTATACTTGCCACCTATAGTTCCACGTTAGCCAGTCGTACCCCAGGACAAACAGCAACGGCTAGTTTTGCCGCAGCACTTATTCAGTATGCTGATCTGGCGGGGAAAAAAACGATTGTTATCGCTACGGGGACGCCCTATGATCTATTATATCTCCAAGGGGCCAAGGCTTATCTCGCTATATATGGGACTAACGCCGCAAACATTCAAGCAGGCATGGCAGCTGTCTATGGCAGTTTTACTCCATCAGGAAGATTGCCTGTGCCTATACAAGATCAAGGAACGATTTTGTTTAACATGGGATATGGACTTAATCATTAATAAGGTATATACTTTTCAAGATTTTAGAATCGATCATAAACAATCCTGGCTCTTAAGTGATAAGCCTGCTAAAATGTTTTGTAGGATAGAAATATTGCATTTAGCCATGCTAAATACAATTACGAAGTTAGGATAAATAAGTATGTTAATAATTGCAAAAATGTAGTCAAAGAAGAGTTGGCGTCGTATATTTGAGTAAGGAAACACCTAGGAAAGTGAGAATATATGGTCAGTAAGGAAATGGGAACAAACACGTAGGATATCGACTCAATAGAACTGTCATTGTGATTTCTAACAATAGGGTAAGTGCTAATTTGCAAACAAAAAAATAGTAACAGGGGGAGCGCAATAAATGATCGATCTTTTGGAAACTATGGAGAAAGTGAAGCAGATCGCATTAGAAATAGGGCGAATGCAAAAAGAAAATATAGATCGCAACGATCTGAAAATCGAGAAAAAGTCGACAAATATTGATCTTGTAACCGAAATTGACAAACAATCGGAACAGGAAATTATCGGTTTTATTAAGAGCAACTATCCGTCTCATGGTATTCTTGCCGAAGAATCGGGCCTGGATCGAGCCGATTCTGAGTATCTTTGGGTTATCGATCCACTGGATGGGACAGGCAATTACGCTCAGGGCTTACCGATATTCGCCGTCTCGATTGCTTTGCAGTACCAAGGAGAAACGGTGCTTGGGGTAGTTTATGCTCCTATACCTAATCAAATGTTTACTGCAATTAAGGGACAAGGGGCTTATCTAAACGGGGAAAGACTCTATGTATCAGAAAAGACGGAGCTGATAGAATGTGTATTGGCAACCGGTTTTCCCTATGATATTGCCCACAATCAGGCGAATAATATAAATTATTTTAGCGAAATTGTACTGCAAGCCAGAGCCATTCGTAGAATGGGCGCCGCCGCCTATGATTTAGCTTGTGTTGCTGCTGGGAAATTTGATGGATACTGGGAACTAAATCTCTCGCCATGGGATGCTGCTGCTGCAGTTTTGATGGTAGAAGAAGCTGGCGGCATAATAATTGATTTCCGCACTGACCGAAAAATATCGATAATTGCTGGAAATGAGATTATCTGTCGAAAAATTTATGCTGAAATTAAAAGAATCGATAAAAATTAGGGACAATGAATGATCGTTAGATTATCTTTCGCTGTTTAGTCAATAAAAGAATGATTCAAACCATGGGGTTGAGAAATTTTCTTTTATAGGTAAGTCAAGACGGTTTTTTGATGCAACGTATAGGTGGATTTGCAAGATCATGCCTCGCCTTCACCAATCAAATCCAGAAATAAATTGAACCCGCGAATTTTGCGGGTTTTTTGCTGTGTATTTGTTGCAAGATCTCGGGTAGCTCCATCAAGTAAATAATTTTACTTAAAATGAAAAATGGTAGTTCATACAAGGAGTCGCCACCATCTCAACCTCCTTTCGCGCTGGAATTATCGGCTACATAATAAAACCTTTCAAATTTGAACGCTACCAGACTATTTTAGAGAGCTTCCTTGAAATGAATTTAAAACTACAAAACAAAAGCTCTTTAGAAATACGACTTAAATATTTCTTAGTAGGCAGACTAACTAACCGTTATCGCCTTAAAGTGTGAAGAAGTAATCTGAATAAACTAAATAAAATAAAAAAACTAAATGAACAAAACAATTGTACTTTTATTAATATTCAATTACTCTAGTATTAATATAATAATTGATTTTAAAGAAAAGGAGGTATGTTTTACCTGTAAGAAGTATTCCTTATTTGTTATAGAAGTTTAGCATCCTACGTCTTTTTTGCCATCAACTTTCGGCAAACTATATTATTAAAGGAGGAATAAACATGATAGACCCTACTCTCTTAGCAGCGATAGGTTTTGGAATGATTGCTGTAATCGTTTATATGTTGTTACAGTCAAAAGTCACCCCAACCCCTATTTTTGTTGCCACTCCGCTGGTAGCTGCCTTGATAGCCGGTTT
>JAGFZX010000018.1 GCA_017889585.1 Bacillota bacterium | reverse complement strand
GATAGGTGCCCTTCGGGGCTTAATAGGGAAGACCGGTGAAATGCCGGCGCGGTCCCGCCACTGTAATGAGGAGCAAACCCAAGGTATACCACTGAGACGAAAGTCTTGGGAAGGTTTGGGCAAGCGATGATCCAGAGTCAGGAGAACTGCCTATTTGACAATCACCGTTTTACCCACGAGCGATGGGGAGGGGATTAGGTGCACATGAAATGTTGTATTGTACTTATATCCCGGCATATTTAATGCCGGGATTTTTATAAATATAACTGTGGTGTTCTTAATTTTGTTCTCCTGGCTTATGGCCAGGAGATTTTTTTGGTATGCGACTTTTCAGTATTTTGGTGCTGAAGAGTCTAACATATGTTTCAAACTTTCATTATTCATTTTTTCTTATGAGCTGCCTTAGGCAGCAGGTTTCGTATAAACGGGACTTCTTTTTTCAGTCAAGTGCATTTAGTTATACTACATGCACTATTATAAAAATCTGAAAGGTTAGGTGTGTATTTATGAAAAAGATTACTTGGGTACTGGGGATGTTGTTGTTAGCGGTAACAATGGTTGGGGGATTTACTATGAAGCAAGGGGCTAGTGCTGCAGAGATTCCAACAACTAAAAAGGCTATCTTGGTTGTTAGTTTTGGCACGACTTATGGAGAAACTCGTAAAGTAACCATTGAGGCAGTGGAGAATAAGATTAGAACCACTTTTCCTGATTATGAAGTCCGCAGTGCTTTCACGTCGCGCATTATTATCAAAAAATTAGCGGAGCGTGATGGTATACAAGTTGATACCGAAAAACAGGCCCTGGATAAGCTAAAGGCAGAAGGTTATACAGAAGTCATTGTACAGCCACTACATATAGAAGCTGGTGATGAATATGAAAAAGTAAGTCGTGTAGTAGAACGTTATGCACAAAGAAAGGCTTTTACGAAAATATCTCTTGGCCGCCCAGTTCTATATTATCTAGGACAAGAAGAGAAACCAGATGATTATACAATCGCCATCAAAGCCATACAAACTCAATTGCCCAAATTAGGGAAATATGATGCTGTTGCCATGATGGGACATGGTGGGGTACATCCATCCAATACTGCCTATACTGCCCTGCAAATGAAAATACAAGATGCTGGAATGAAAAATGTATTTGTCTTTACAGTTGAAGGATATCCAAGAGTTGAAGATGTTATAAAAAAATGCAAAGAACAGAAAATAAAGAAAGTAATCTTAATGCCGTTAATGGTGGTTGCTGGCGACCATGCCAATAACGACATGGCTGGTGACGAGAAAGATTCATATAAATCACAGTTTCTGCAAGCAGGATTCAAAGTAGATATTTATCTCCATGGACTTGGTGAAAATGCAGGAATTCAAGATATTTATGTACAGCATGTAAAAGATGTTATCGAAGGAAAGCATGACAAACATGAAAGAAGCAAAGATGCACCTGTTATTCCAGTCATTGAGTAGAAAATGGTAGTAAGATAAAGGGGGAAGTAACTGTAACATAGACAAGATAGAACAATGCTATAAAAAACAGTAGGCCCATCTTAGGCAACTTGTAGTTGTTTTAGATGGGCCTATTATTGTATGTTTCCCTTGAATTGTTCGGCAATTGCCATTTAAATGTTTTCAGTTTTTATGTATAAATAAGATATTAATATCAATAATAAGATTATTAACTAGGAGGGTGGTCAATTATGAAGGATATTATTGAGCTTCTGAGGTCAAGAGGATATAAAATGACTCCGCAGCGCAGAACTGTTATTAAGGCTCTATTTGAATGCGGTAAGTTTCCAACTGCTCAAGATATTCTGGAGTATGCGAAAACCATTAATCCGGACATGGGACTAGATACGATTTATAGAAATTTGAATCTGCTTACGGAAATTGGTGTATTAAACATCATTAACATAAAAAGCAGAGATGTAAGCGTTTTTGAAGTAGTAACCAATCACCATCATCATTTAATTTGCTTAGATTGCGGGCAAATGGAGTGTTTAGATTACTGTCCGATTGCAGGGGACAGTGAGAAAATGGCTGAGGAAAAAGAATTTAAAATCGTTGGTCATAGTCTTGAATTTTACGGCTACTGTTGTAAATGCCAGGCAAGTTAAATTATTTTTATTACTTGGAGGGGTAAATGTGTTCTTGAAAGTAGTTAAAGTCTTATCCATAGTGATAATCAGTTCTCTGATGTTGATTGGGTGTGGGCAAAGTATGGTTTCTGATAGTCAAGCAAATCTAACGAATATAGGGGGTGAAAAGAAGTTTACGATCGTGACCTCCTTTTATCCAATGTATGTTTCCACCATTAATATCACCAAGGGAGTTCCTAATGTTCAGGTGAAAAATATGACGAAACCAGAAACTGGTTGCCTTCATGATTACCAATTGTCGCCAGAAGATTTAAAAATTCTTGAAAAAGCGGACGCTTTTGTTGTTAATGGAGCAGGCATGGAAGTTTTTCTAGATAAGGTCATACAACAACAAACTCAACTTAAAGTGGTTGATGGGAGTAAGGGGATTGTGTTATTAAAAGATGATAATGGTGAAGAGAATCCTCATGTTTGGGTAAGCATTTCCAATGCTATCATTCAGGTTGAAAATATAGCTCAGCAGCTCTCGTCATTAGATGCCGCTCATGCGGATATATACAAAAGTAATGCTGATGATTATATAAAAAAACTTTCAGCTTTAAAAGATACAATGCATACATCTTTGGATAGTACCCCCAATAAAAATATAATTACCTTTCATGAAGCCTTTCCTTACTTTGCAAAAGAATTTAATTTGAATATTGTTGCCGTAATTGAAAGAGAACCAGGGGCAGAACCATCGCCTAGGGAATTGGAAGATACTATTCAAAAGATAAAGGACTCTAACATAAAAGCATTGTTTGCAGAACTCCAGTACCCGTCCAAAGCTGCGGATGTTATTTCGCAAGAGACAGGTGCAAAAGTATATATGCTTGACCCAGGGGTAATTGGTGATGCTAAGTCTGATGCCTATAATGATTATATAAATATGATGGAGAAAAATTTAGAAACATTACAAGAGGCCTTAAAGTGATTGCATACAATAGAAACAGCTGTCCACGAAATGAAAATGATTGTAATCGTTTATGCTGTACAAAAATTGAAAAATTTAATGTTGCTATTGGAAAAACACAGATACTCCAAGATGTGAATATTCATATCCATTGTGGTGAACTTACTGCTTTGATTGGAACTAATGGTGCTGGTAAAAGTACGCTTTTGAAAGCAATACTTGGTGAAGTAGAGCATTCAGGGAGAGTTAAATATTTTGATGCCAAAGGGGTTCGAGGCGGACAACTTTCAATTGGGTATGTTCCTCAGTATCTAAATTTTGACCTGAGTACACCGACTAGTGTACTGGATCTTTTTATGGCATGCACGACAAAAATGCCTTCATGGCTTACTAGTTCGCAAAGCATTCGTAGTAGGGTTAGTCAAAGTCTTGAAAAAGTAAAAGCAGAGCATTTGATCAATCAAAGGTTAGGAGCATTATCAGGGGGAGAACTTCAAAGAATACTCCTTGCCCTTGCTCTTGACCCTATACCAGACCTATTGCTTCTTGACGAGCCTGTTTCTGGAATTGATCAGAATGGCTTAGAGTTATTCTATAACATTGTTTCGGAACTTCGGCAAAACTACGATTTATCGATTATTTTAGTATCTCATGATCTTGGTTTAGTCGAAAAATATGCGGATAGAGTGATTCTCTTGAATAAAACGGTCATATGCAATGGTACTCCAAGAGAAGTATTTAATGATGATCTAACGAGAAAACAATTTGGAATGCTATTACAGCAACAAAATACTAAAGGGAAAACTAGGTCTGTAGCTGAAAGGTCGGGATTTTGATGCTGGATTGGTGGTATTGGATGGTTAGCCTCCTGCTTCCCTTTCAATGGGTAGAGCATACTTTTATGAAAAATGCTCTCCTTGCGGTATTACTGGCTACTCCTCTTTTTGGAATACTAGGTACAATGGTAGTGAGTAGCCGCATGGCATTTTTTTCTGATTCCCTTGGACATGGTGCTTTTATCGGTATCACTATAGGTACTATAGTTGGTGGGCTAAGCCCATTAAAGGGAACCATCATATTTTCAGTAATTTTCGCTATTATTATTACAGTAATTAAGAACAAGAGTAAAACTTCACCGGATACTATTATAGGGGTATTCGCATCCACCGCAGTCGCGTTAGGTTTAGTGATGATGTCCTTTGGCGGAGGTTTCAATAAATTTTCATCCTTTTTGATTGGCGATTTGTTAAGTATAGCGCCTTTGGAAATTATTATGTTGTTTGGTGTATTTGTTGGGGTTATATTATTATGGTTAGTGATTTTTAATAAATTGCTGATTATTAGTATCAATCCATCCCTTGCAGGAAGTCGAGGGATCAATACGCTGTTTATAGAAATTTTATTTTCATCAGTCCTTGCCGTAGTTGTGGCGATGACGATTCATTGGGTAGGACTGTTGATGATCAATTCCTTGTTAGTGCTACCTGCGGCGGCTGCACGAAATATAACAATAAATGTTAGACAATATCATTTTGTAGCTGTTTTTTCAGCAATTTTTTCCGGAGTTACAGGGTTAATACTTTCTTACTATTTGAATTCGGCAACAGGCTCAACTATAGTACTCATATCTGCAATGTTATTTTTTGCAACTTTCACAATAAGAGGACGCTTCGTAAATTAATGAGAGGGAAGCTATAGTTTATAGTGACGAAAAATCCTGCAAAAGTTCTATTAAATAAAATAACTCGCACAAATAATGAACAAGTTAGCTTTTTTTAAGGAAGGACGATCAAAAGTATATTAGGGGAAGATAATATGAATGTTGTTAATTGCTTTTTTCGAGAGCAAACCGCCCACTGAGTATTAAATAGAAAGAAGCTTCATTACTGGCAAGATATACACTTTTGATGGCCTTGCCGACTGTGACGGCAAACTGGTTTTCTATACTTCCGATACTTTCAACGATGGCATCATGGCGATGGTAAATGACGACCTTGATAGCTCTTATTATTCATACCTAAGAATTTAGAAGAAGCTGGAATGAACATATATTCAGTGCTGCGCTAGATAACTAGGCTTACTTCGCACGATTACAAGATTTGAAGGACATAACATATTAGAGATAACTGATTATATTCAATCTAAAAAGTACAGAAAATTTGGCTTGCGCCAAGCATTAGTTGCCCCTACATGGAATCGGAAAGTGTTAACTTTCTGATTCCGTAAAAAAACAGCCACAGGTTCAAAAACCTTGTGGCTGTTTCTTCTTAATGTATTGCTCGTTTCTTAACAGTTCCGCCCATCACTTCATGTACTTCACTGATGGTTACGAATGCGTTTTCATCTACTTCGTCGATAATATTCTTTAGTTTTGCAATTTCCAGACGTGTAACAACCAAATATAATACAGCTCGTTCTTCACCGCTATATCCACCTTTGCCATTCAAAAAAGTAACCCCTCTACCTAGACGTGCCATAACTTTTTCAGCAATGAGTTCTGATCTCTCAGAGATAACCATGACGGCTTTGGTTTCTTCTAAACCCTCAATTGTGATATCAATCATTTTAAATGCAATAAAATAAGCAATCAAAGAATACATCGCCTTATCCCAGCCAAAGATAAGGCCTGCGCTAGTCAAAATAAAAAGATTAAAAAACATTACAATTTCGCCGACAGAAAATCCTGTTTTTTTATCTAAGATAATTGCGATAATTTCCGTTCCATCTAATGATCCCCCATAGCGTATAATTAAACCTACACCGATACCTACGATAATTCCTCCAAATACAGCTGCAAGCATAAGATCTTCTGTTAATCCGGGGATAGGTTTGAGAATAGTTACCCATACAGACAATGAGGTAATTGAAAATAAGGTAGATATTACAAAGGTTTTTCCAATATGCTTATAACCTAAGATTAGAAAAGGAATATTCAGCAAGAAAATAAACAATCCTAAAGGATAGTTACTGAGATAACTCATCATAATAGAAATTCCTACGATCCCACCATCAATAATGTTGTTGGGAATCAGAAAAATTTCAAGACCTACCGCCGCAAGGATTGATCCAATAAATAGGAATAGGTACTTAAAGAAATAATTCATATGTCGATTTCGTTTCGTCATTTTGCCTCCTTAAAGCTATTTATAGATATTCAATGGTAGCATTACCAACACGTTTAACGCCAGGAATTTTTTCAAGCTCATCTAACAGGTGGAACATAGCAACATCTTTTTGCTTAGCCTCTACCATTACATCGAAATCCCTGTTTAATTCTTTAGCAGTTTTGAGGAAAGGGAGGAAAGCGTTTACTTGTACAAAATCAGCATGACTACGAAAATCTTTACTATTTTTTGGACTGGAAGCGTGAATTTTGGGTACGCTATTTCCCCAGGTATTAACGATATCAGGCCACAGGTGAGCTAAGTCTTCTCCATTATTGTGACATGTATGATGATGAATATCAAGTACCATTGGACAATTAAGATGTTGGCAAAGGGTTAAAACATCTATTGCACTATAGCTTTTATCATCATTTTCGAGCATTAGGCGCAGGCGTATACCTTCAGGCAGCTGGTTAAAGGTATTAATAAATCGAGCTATCGAAGTTTGTTTGTTGTTATAAAGACCGCCAATATGAAGAACCAATTGGGGAGCAGGCGAGAGTCCTAATGCTTTAAAGAGTGAGACATGATAATCTAAATCACGGAGTGCTGATTCTAATACTTCTGATTTTTGGCTATTGAGTAAAGTATAATGATCTGGATGGGCGCTGATTCTCATGTTATGTTTTTTAATCATATCGCCAATTTCACGCCACTCATCTTGGAAGTCCTCGATATAATTCCAACCAGTTGTAATAGGATGGGTAGCTAACGGGACGGTTTTTGATGTCAAGCGATAGACATGTATGTCATGGGCTACGTTATAACGCAAAATGCGTAAAGTAGTATGTAGGTTTTCCTCCAAAATAAGGCGTAATCGGTTATTTCGAATGGTATGATCGGGGATTTTCTCAATGGTTTTAACGGTAATTGTCTTATTTGGTGAACCTTGTGGGACATTCAGAGCAATTGCAACATAGCCGAAACGTACTCGCATAGTATTCCTCCCTAGTTGCTATTATAGTATGGTGATTTGCTGGAAGTGATTTTTTAAGATTACGATTTGCTTATAATAATATTATGAGCAAATCGTAATTTGAGCATGCAAATTGCAATCCTTTGAATTTGCCCATATAACCCTATAACAAGTGCTAAAAAAGCCATTACAATTAATGTAACGGCTTTTTAGGTCATCAGAAAGTATAACACTTCCTCGATTTCAAAAAGCAGGCACAGGTTGCTTCAGTAAAGATATGATGGGCTTTGTTCGATGCGTTCGCAGTCGAACATCCTTTTGATCACGTCTGAGAAATTGCACAAGCAAAGTCCTTTTTTAGTTTTATTTTTGAATACCAAGATCCATGAGCATTTTTGTAAGCATATAAAGGCGGCAAGGGATACTTTCAATATCTATATATTCTTGAGGAGTATGGTCACCGCCGCCAATAATGCCTAGGCCATCTACAGCTGTGGCACCAACAGAGGCCGCGTAGTTGGCATCAGAGCCACCACCACTGCCGACAATGTTAAGCTTGAGACCAAGTTCATTATAAATGGTAGCAAATTTAGCAGCAAAGGCTTCTGATTGAGGACTTCTCGGGAATGGTGGACGGCCTTGTTTTGCTATTATTTTAACCTCAGTACCAGGGATTAGTTTGTTTTTAGCCATTTCGTTCATTGATTTTTCTAGACGGCTATATTCTTCAGGATAGAGAACCCGGACATCAGCTTGGGCTTTAGCGAAATCGGGGATTATATTACTAACGCCTCCTCCTTGAAAAATTGTAAAGTGAATTGAGGTCATTTTTTTATCATCGCCTAATTTGCTAAGTTGTAGAACTTGATGTGCTAGTTCCATAACCGCATTACGGCCTTTTTCTGGTTCAATACCAGCATGGGCGGATTGGCCTTTTACTTCAACAAAGTAATACCCGATACCTTTACGCCAGGACATAATTTCGTCACCAGGTATACCAGGTTCTAAGCCGATTGCATAGTTACTATCTTTGGCTTTTTCCATGATTAAGTCTCTAGAACCAAAGGAACCTTTTTCTTCATCGCAGTTTATTAAATAAGTTATTTTGCCGAAGTTTGTATAATTCATTTCTTTGATAAGTTTAAGAGCTTGTAGGCCAAGGATGAGTCCGCCTTTATCATCAGAAACACCAGGACCGTAGGCTTTTCCATTTTCTATACGGAAAGGGCGTTCTGCGACTGAGCCTACTTTGTGAACTGTATCCATGTGTGCCATCATTAGTGTATTGCCAGTACCTGTACCTTCTAATGTCGCGATAATATTAAAGCCGACAGCAGAGCCTGTAGCTGGGACAGTCTCAACTTTTGCACCTAGTTCTTGTAGTTGATGAACCATGAAATTACCCATTTCAGTCAAGCCTTTTTCATAACCTGTAGGAGACTCGATATTAACTACGGTTTCAAGATTTTTTAGGACTTCAGATTGAGCTTCTTTTGTTTTGTCATAAAGTTCCTGGTTTGGTGCGGCAAAAGTAACTAGTGTAGTTGCTAGGAGCAGCATTACTGATAGAATGAGAACAAATAGCGTATGTTTGTTGCTAATGGACTTATTTAACATTGTACTACCTCCTAAAATTAGTATTATTTCCCAATTGGTATTATTATTCGAGTAATTTACTCCAAAACCTTTCTTGATAGCTCATAAATTTTCAAAATATGAAAAAAGAACAGTTATCGAATTTATAATTACTATTTTTTCAGCGCATAGACATAAAGATGTATCTGTAAATAGAACAGATGCATCTTTACTTTGCTTGGGGCATTATATTATCTATTGCAGCAAGTCTTTTTGACTATACTAGTTCTTTTTTATAAGGATTCTAATTAAAATCGTCTTTTGGCAATAGCGTTACGGATTTTTTGCATATTATTGGTGATGCGTTCTGGTTGTCTTACCATAGCACCTACATAAAGAACGTCAACGAATGCTAAGTGAATTAAACGTGAAGACATAGCTTCAGAGCGATAATTAATCTCCTTGGCCATACCGTTCAATATGATATCTGATAGTTGACTGAGGGGAGAGCGAATATAGCTTGTAATGGCAATGATTGTTGCACCATTTTCCTTTGCTATTTTAACGGATTCCATAACACTTTGATTAGAACCAGTGTGGGATATAGCAATTACGACATCGCCTGGGTATAAAAGTGATGCAGAAATTGCTTGCATATCTTGATCGGCATAAGCCCTGACAGGAATACCGAACCGGGAAAAACGATGTTCTACATCAGCGGCTATAGGTGCTGATCCTCCTGTTCCGTACACTTCAATACGACGTGCAGCCAAGATTGCAGTTATGGCACGATCCAAAGATTCTGCGTTTACTATTTTCAAGGTATCTTGTAGGGCTTCATTGATGTTTTGAAAGACTTTGTTGGCGATTATATCTATAGGATCATATGAATTAACTTCGTTATATATAGACTCAAAGGGTTCGTATAAGTCACTCGCTAGGGCTATTTTAAGACTTTGAAACCCTGGAAAGCCCAGTTTGTTTTTGCAAAAGCGAGAGATGGTGGCTTCTGCAGTTCCTGTAATTTCAGCTAGCTCAGTAATGGTCATATGTATAACTTCTGAAGGATTTGATATTATGTATTCGGCCAATTTAAGTTCACTTTTAGTTAGTGATTTAAACATATTATAGATGAGTGCTAGACATGTATTTTGTTTGGTTTCTCGTATAGTCATGAAAATCTCCTTCATTCGTTAAATGTAAAATACAGGTATTATCAATGCTAGTATAACAAATGAATGGGAAATCTAACAAGAGTTATTTAGCAATAGTAGTTTAAATACATATTATTAGAAATTTAATTAAGAATAGTATGCATTTTATCTTGGATAAATCAAATATTGAAAATAAATTGATACAAAATAAATTGGAATGAAAAAGATTATACAAAAGGAAAATGGATTGACTCATAATTAGAGTGTATATTTTCAGTGCATATTCTCGGAAAAAAATTATAATGAACAAGAATAAGCTAGATTATTTTGTAGGAAAAAATGATAATAGTAAGATTATAAACAATATATCATCAATTTTAGTTAAAAAAGAGTAATCCGAATGTTAAAACAATACTGAAAATTACAGTAAAATATTTATTGACTTTTATAAGGACAATTAATATAATTAAAATGAAATTTATTTTCAACTATAATTATAAAATAAAAATTATTTTCAATACAGTTAATCTACTATCAGATTCATTCAACTATGATCTTTGAAAGATTACATATATGCATTGAACCTAATTCTTATTTAAGCCAATGATCTGGTATTTAAGTAAGAGATAAGACCAATGATGTATAGGTATATTGCAAAGGAGGTGGTGCAGGGAGCCGCTTAAGGAGTTTATTTTTGTATTGTTAATGGTCATTTTATTTCTGTAAGGGGTCGATATTGTCTTTTTAATAGGGAGATAAAAGAGGAGGTATATTTATTTATGTTATTAGGAATTGCTGCGTTATCGGTACTTTTACTTTTAATCATGATTACCAAATTTAAAGTCAATCCTTTTGTAACTCTTATGATTGTATGCGTATTTATGGGTGTTGCAGCAGGGATGCCCTTTAACAAAATCGCTGATTCTATTCAGGCTGGTATGGGCAATACCCTTGGCTTTATTGCTTTGGTATTAGGTCTAGGGACAATGCTTGGTAAAATGCTGGAAGAATCAGGCGGAGCAGAACGAGTCGCGAAAACATTGATTAGTGCTTTTGGCGAGAAAAAGGTACACTGGGCAATGATGATTGTGGCTTTCATCGTTGGTATTCCAGTTTTTTTTCAAGTCGGTTTAGTACTTTTAATTCCACTCGTATTCACGATCGCTAAAGAAACTGGAATCTCTTTATTGAAAGTTGGTCTCCCGCTTGTTGCAGGGTTATCAGTTGTTCATGGTTTGGTTCCACCACATCCAGCAGCAATGGCTGCTGTAGACATTTTCAAAGCAGATATTGGTAAAACAATTGTTTATAGTATAATTGTTGGTTTGCCGACTGCGTGTATTTCTGGACCTATGTTTGCAACATTTATCTCAAAGAGAATGCCTACTCTGGCTGTGCCGGATGTTTTTGCTAATCAGGTTAAAGCTGGACGTAAAGATGAAGAAATGCCAAGTTTTGGTATTACTGTTCTTACAATCTTGATGCCAGTAATTTTAATGCTATTGGGAACTTTTGCTGACTTAACTATGAATAAGACTAGCTTTTTATTTGGACTCTTCAAGTTTGTTGGTAATCCGTTTATGTCTCTCTTACTTGCATTATTGTTTGCTTTTATTACTTTTGGTTTTGCCCGTAACTTTAAGATGGAGCAAATCTCAAAGTTTTGTGATCAATCCCTGCCGGCTATGGCTGGTATTCTAATGGTTATCGGTGCCGGCGGTGCTTTCAATAAAGTACTGTTAGATAGTGGTGTTGGCACTGAAATTGCTAAAGCGGCTGGGTCATTGAATTTGAACCCTATTGTTTTAGGGTGGCTCATTGCGGCTATGATTCGTGTCGCGACAGGTTCGGCTACCGTTTCGATGATGGCGGCAGCTGGTATCGTTGCACCGATGATACCCAATTTTCCTGGTGTTTCTAGGGAGTTATTAGTTCTGGCTGTTGGGTCGGGATCTCTTGTAGCATCCCATGTTAATGACGCAGGATTCTGGATCGTTAAAGAATATTTCGGTATGACAGTACCTCAAACATTGAAAACCTGGACTGTTTTGGAAACCATCCTCTCTGTGAGTGCTTTAGTATTTATTATGCTATTGGCCCAAGTAGTATAAGGGATTCATTGACGTCCAGGCACACATTTATGATGGCTGGACGTCAAAATAATATAAGAAAATCAGACTAAGCATATCTATTTCTATAGGAATTTAAACATATAGAAGCAGATGAGTTGCAATATATAAGAATATATAGGGGGAAATATAATGAAAGCAGCAATATATAAAGGCATTGGTGAAATGATAGTTGAGGATATCCCAATGCCCCAAATTGAGCCAGGGGCAGTATTAATTAAAGTAAAAGCTTGTGCTATTTGTGGTGGAGATGTAAGGACTTTTCGACATGGTCATGCGGCGATTAAGACGCCGATTGTTTTAGGACATGAAATCTCTGGGGAAATCATAGAAGTAGCATCAGATGTTAAGAATTATTCTGTCGGTGAGCGGATCATCGTTGCGCCCGCAATTGGTTGTGGATCTTGTTCCTATTGTTTATCAGGTTGGCAGAATATGTGCTATACACGCAAGACCATTGCCCATCATTATAATGGAGGTTTTGCCGAATATATGCTTGTTCCTGCGGGAGCGGTTCGTGCAGGTAATATCAATCGTATTCCAGAGAGCGTAACGTATCTCGAGGCATCACTGGCAGAACCACTGGCTTGCGTTTTGAATGCCCAGGAAGTCATGAATATCGGATTAGGTGATTCTGTAGTGGTTATAGGTGCTGGGCCAATCGGTATCATGCATGCAGAGCTAGCTAAGGGACGGGGCGCAGGTAAAGTGATTTTAGTCAATCGCAGCGCAAGACGTTTAGAAGAGGCCAAGGAATTTGGATATGATGCGTATATAGACCTAAGTTCGACTGAGGGAGTTCAAGCAGTGATGGAATTAACAGGTGGGCTGGGGGCGAATGTTGTAATCGTTACAGCGGGTACAGCTGAAGCTCAAGTGTTAGGAATTGCTATGGCTAGTAAAATGGGTAAGGTTTGCTTGTTTGCTGGTCTGCCTAAAGATGAGCCTATGATTCAGATGGATGCCAATCATGTACATTATAAACAAATTGCCGTTTATGGTGCTTTCTCCTCCGCGCCAAGACATAATGCTTTAGCTTTAGAAATGATTCGCAGTGGAAAAGTGTCAGCTAAGAAAATTCTTAGTCATTTAGTATCCTTGGATAAAATATGTGAAGGTATGGATATCGTTAGCGGTCGGAGTGGACTGCGTGTATCTGTTACTCCATTCATAGATGAGCTGACTGATGAGATTAAACAACATTCAGAAATGGCAATTATCAAATAAAGTTATAACATAACCGTGAATAGGAGGAAAAGCATGGCTTGTCTAATTGGCATCGATGTGGGGACCACTAATTGTAAGGTGGCAGCTTATTCAGAAAACGGCATATTAAAGGTGTTGGCTAGCCGCCCAACGGTTACTCACTATTTAGAAAATAATTGGGCTGAATTTGATCCAGGACAGATATGGGATGCGGTGCAAGAAGCATTGCGTGAAGTGGTGCGCCACTTAGGCGACGAGAAGGTAGATGGAATCGCAGTTGCCAGTATGGGATCTGCTAGTGTACTTCTCGACGAAAATGATCAGTGGATTCATCGTTCAATTACTTGGTTTGATACACGGACAGAAGAAATTGCCGCACAGTGGCGGGAAAATTTTGGTCGGGAAGAAGCATTTGAAATTAGCGGTTTTGTTCCCAATCCCATGGCTGGCATCACCAAAGTGCAATGGATCCGCAATCAAATGCCAGAGGCGTTTAAAAGTGTGAAGCACTGGTTATCCATGCAGGATTATATTGCTTATCGTCTGACAGGAGAAGCAGGGGTAGACTTTTCAGTAGCTTGCCGAACCATGGCGGTGAATTTGCGAGACCGCTGTTGGTCTGAGGAAATCCTTAATCATGCTCAGATTCCCCAGGAAATATGTTCTGCACTTAAACGCTCTGGAGAGTTAGTAGGAAGAATAACACCCTATGCCACTGGACTCACTGGTATTGAAACAGGAACCCCTGTTTTCGCTGGTGGAATGGATTATGTATGCGGTGCCTTTGCTTGCGGTTTAGTAGAAAGCGGTCAGGCTTTGAGTGCTATAGGAACCAGTGAGCAAATTCTTATGGTGGTGGATGAACCAGCGAACAATGTAGAGCATATCGATACAAATTTTACGTGCGTAAATTATATTGTGGACGATAAGTACTATATTGCAGGCCAGGTTATCTCCTCAGGCGTCATCTTGGATTGGTTTCGTAATGAAGTAGCGAAAGAGGACTTTACAACTCTCATTGAGGAAGCGGAGAAATCACCCTTAGGTGCAAAGGGAGCTTTATTATTGCCGCATTTTCGTGGTAAATATGCACCAGGTGCAGATCCCATGTCCAAAGGAGCCTTTATTGGACTTACTACATCCCATACTCGAGGGGATTTAGTAAGAGCCATTTTAGAGGGGCTTTGTTACGAATCTGCGATGATTATCGAAGGTATACAAGAGGTAGTAGGATATTCTATAAATGCTATTAATGTAGTAGGCGGGGCTACCAAGTCACCCTTTTGGATGCAGATGAAAGCCGATGTCTTAGGTAAACCTGTCATTTGTCTTGATGTACCCGAGGTCGTTACCTTAGGTGCAGCCATGCTAGCTGGGGTTGGTGCTGGAGTATATCAGGACCCAGCAGATGCTGTAAGGAAGACACGCCGGGATGATAAATTTTACAAACCAGATATGAAAAAACATGCACGATATCGTGCTATATTTAATCAAGTTTATCAAGAAATCTATCCAGCGCTGCAAGAGATCAACCACAAAATTGATGATCTGATTAACAAGGAGGAATCGTAGTTATGAAATTTTTGGTAGTAGGAGATCCTATGATATCAGCGTCTTCCTTAGCGGAGGCGGTACGTGACGTCTTCGGTGATAACACACAAGTAAAGGGTGTGGATTGGAAGCCGGCGAGTAATGAAGAATTTTGGTCTTTGCGTAGCCAAGTGGAAAAGAACGGACCAGATGCAGGTAAGCCACCTGCTGAATTAATAGAGGCAGGCACAGATGTAGATGTGATTATTACTCATCATACACCGTTAAATAAAGAACTTATAGGGCAAAGTAGTGCATCCTATATTGGTGTATGTCGTGCTGGAACGGAAAATGCAGATGTGAAGGCTGCGACAGCAAAAGGTATTAAAGTGATGAAAACCATGGGACGTAATGCTGAGGCTGTCTCTGATTTTACCATTGCTTTGATGTTGTCAGAATTACGTAATTTAGCCCGGGGCCATGCTGCATTGATGCAGGGAGAGTGGAAGAAACAATATCCTAACTCTGCTTTTATGGGGGATGTGAGCCAAAAAACCATAGGTTTGGTAGGATTCGGCTATATTGGACGCTTAGTTGCTCACAAGTTGGCGAATTTTAATGTACGTGTTCTTGTGTATGATCCATATATCAAGGAAGAGGCTCTTCGCGAATTTGGCGCAGAGTTAGTTTCACTCGAAGAATTATGTAGACAATCGGATTTCGTCAGTATTCATGCCAGACTTAGTAAGGATACAGCAGGCCTTATTGGAAAAGAAGCTTTTTCGTGGATGAAACCGACAGCGTATCTGATTAACACTGCACGGGCCGGATTAATTAATGAGACTGATTTAATAGAAGCACTACAGGAACGAAAGATTGGCGGAGCTGCTTTGGATGTTTTTTGGACAGAACCAATCGCAGAAGATCATCCTCTGCTAAAAATGGATAATGTAACACTTACACCTCATTTAGCGGGTGCGACCAATGATACTTTCAGCCAAACACCTTATCTATTATTACGTGAATTAAAACGTGTTATTGACGAAAAGGCCACTTCAAGTTGGATTGTTAATTAAGATGAGTAGAGCGCTTCCGATAGTATTTGGAGCGCTTATACTATATGTTAGTGTAATAAAAGGATATAGAACTATTAAGATTATGTTTGAGGAGAAATGTCTATGGTATTTCTAAGCGAGGTAGTTGCATAATGATTAACTCAGATATTAAGTTTATAGCACTTGATTTAGATGGTACTTTACTCGACGACAATAAAAAGATTCCGCGTCAAGCTGTAGATATAATTAAGGAAGTCATGAATCGCGGCGTGATCGTTACGTTGGTATCGGCAAGACCTCTTCGTTCTATGTTGCCATATGCGCAGCAATTGGGGTTGGAAGCGCCTCTTATTTCGTTAAGTGGTTCTTATATCACGGATATGAAACAAGAACGAATTTTGCTTAGAAAACCTGTTGATTTATTAAAGTTTAGAGAAATAATCAGTATTTTTGAAGAAAGAAACTTTTATATTAAGGTATATTATGAAGGACAGCTAGTTGTTCAGGAAGCAATCCAGGAGACGATTGAGTATAAGAAGATTTTTGGTGTACCTTACACAGAAGTAGGCAGTAAAGGATTAAGAAGGCTGCAAGAACCGCCCCTGCGCATTTTTCTGTATAATGAACCTTTACAGATTCAAGAGGCGGCGCAGATATTGAAGGGATGGTCGGAATATTTTCATGTCATTCGAGATACCGATCATGGTCTTGAAATTGTAGAACGTACTGTGAGTAAAGGTGCTGCCCTAAAGGTCATCTGCCAAGAAATGGATATTTTAATGTCTAATGTGATGGCAATTGGCAATGAGGGAAGCGATATTTCAATGATTCGTGAAGCGGGGCTTGGGATAGCGATGGGCAATGCATGCGCAGAATTAAAACAGTATGCCGTCGACGTGACAAAGACAAATACTGAATGCGGAGTTGGGTATGCAATTCAGAAATATATTTTGAATAGATAATTTGGTCAATCGGACAATAAATGAAATAATTAAAAATTAAGTTTATTTTAAGGAGAATTATTATGGATAAGGAAATGGTTATTTCAAGAATATGTGATGTTGGACTGGTTGCCGTTGTGAGGGCTGAAACGAAAGATGTCGCGAAGAGAATTACGGAAGCATGCATTGAAGGCGGTGTAGTCGCCGTTGAAGTTACTTTTACCGTTCCTGGTGCACACGAAATTATTAATGAATTGGCGAAAAGTTATTCTTCAGATGAGATTCTATTAGGAGCAGGAACAGTGCTTGATCCTGAAACGGCAAGAATAGCGATACTGAGTGGCGCTCAATATGTTGTTTCGCCTTGTTTAAATATTGATACCGTTAGATTATGCAACCGTTATCGAGTGCCTATTATGCCAGGAGCAATGACTATTAAAGAAGTAGTGGAAGCCATGGAAGCTGGCGCAGATATTATTAAGTTATTTCCAGGAGAGATATTCGGACCTGCTTTTGTCAAAGCCATCAATGGGCCAATGCCACATGCTAAAATTATGCCGACTGGCGGTGTAAGTCTTGATAACATAGGAGAATGGATCAAAGCCGGCTGTGTTGCAGTAGGTGTTGGCGGTAATCTTACATCAGGTGCGAAGACTGGTGATTATCAATCAATTACAAGTAAAGGAAAGCAATATATTGAAGCAATCCGCGTAGCTAGAGGGCGAGGATAAGGATATAAAGAAAATTTCGAATCGAATGATGGTGCATGAATGACGGTCGGAGTCTAAACGTATCAAATATGTATTTGGAAAGGATGATTGAAATGACACCTGTCATATGGATAGGTATTGATATCGGGACTACTGGTGTAAGAGCAGTAGCCTATCAACCTGATGGTCGATCTCTCGCTGATGCCTCTCAAGAGTATCCTTTGCATACGCCGCAACCTAGCTGGGCAGAACAAGATCCGGATGTAATCATTGGGGCTATGGAGAATGTTATTGGAAAAGTCGCATCATCTTTAGAACAACAGGGGCGAAAGGCTGACGGATTGGCCATAAGTTCTGTATTTCATAGTTTTTTAGCTTATGATAAAGATGGGCAACCTACTACAAAACTAATGACATGGGCTGATAACCGCAGTCAAGAAATTGTACAGGAAATCAAAAAAAACTATCCAGATTTCTTGTCATTATATCATCGAACAGGATGTCCCCTTCATCCTATGTATCCCATGACTAAAATAGCTTGGCTACGTAGGGAACGGCCTGAGGTATTCAATAATTCGGCGTATTTTGGTTCAATTAAAGATTACACCTTTAAAATTTTGACTGGGCAATGGGTTGTGGATCGTTCAATTGCCAGCGGTTCCGGAATTTATAATTTATTTACATTAGAATGGGATCAGGATCTTCTAAGATATTTATCCATTTCAGAAGAAGCATTGCCGAAAGTTGTATCGACAACATACAGTCAGCCCTTAAGCCGTGAATTTGCTCGCCGTGCAGGGCTGCAGGCAGGTATTCCTGTAGTCATTGGTGCTGGTGATGGTGTATTGGTTAATGTAGGTATAGGGGCAGTAAAGCCTGGAGATATGAGTGCGACAATTGGCACAAGCGGAGCGGTACGGATGCTCACCGATGCACCGCGCACGGACAAAAAAGGACGTACTTGGTGCTATAATCTAACAGATGATGTGTGGGTATTAGGTGGTGCTATCAATAATGGCGGTATAGCACTGCGTTGGATGCGCGATAATTTTAGTGAAACAGAGCAACGGGTAGCAGAAAAACTTGGTATGGATGCTTATGAATTAATGTCCAGCTATGCTGGGAAAGTAGCACCAGGTTCAGATGGTCTTATTATGCTTCCTTTCTTCACAGGTGAGCGGGCGCCAAACTGGAACGCAGACGCTCGGGGCGTATTGTTCGGTCTTACACTAAATCACAATAAGAAGCATATGATTCGAGCTACAATGGAAGGCGTATGCTATCGAATGAATAGTATCTTGCATTCTTTGCAAGAAGTGACTGGCCCAGCCCATGAAATTAGGGTAAGCGGCAGTTTCGTCAGGTCAGATTTATGGCTACAGATTTTAGCAGATACATTTAATCAAGCAGTCAATGTGCCGACAGTGAATGAAGGGGCAGCTTTTGGTGCAGCAGTATTGGGCTTTGTTTCTGCTGGCATATTAAAGGACATATCTTCAACGGCCGATTTTGTAACGGTAGATAAAACCTATAATCCTAGAGCTAAGGAAGCAAAATGTTACCAGGAAATGTATGATATATATAATCGTATTTACTGGAATTTGCAGCAAGAATTCACGGATATTTCGGCTATTCAGAAGAAATGATGGTTATAACGAAGAGATAATTGTTGGGGGATAAGGATTATGGCAAAAGTATTGATAACGTCCCGCTCAGTTGCTGAAAATAAAGAAGGCAAGGCAATATTGGAAGCGGCGGGGCACGAAATTATAACCCATATTGGAGATGGTGTTTGGCCGGAGGCTGAAATGGTGCGCATCATTCCTGGAATGGATGCGATTATTGCTGGTTTGGATGAGATTACTGGTAAGGTAATTGAAGCAGGAGCTCCCAGTTTAAAGATAATAGCACGAAATGGTGTAGGATATAATAAGGTAGATGTAAAGACTGCTGAAACAATGGGTATACCTGTAACCCTGGCACCAGGAAGCAATACCATATCTGTATGTGAATTGGTATTCGGCTTACTCTTGTCTTTAACTCGCTCCATACCCGTTCAAGATTCAGAAGTTCGTCACGGCGGATGGAAGCGGAATATGGGCTATGAATTGTATGGAAAAGTCTTAGGTGTGCTGGGGACAGGGAATATCGGCAGTGAAGTCATAAAAAGAGCACACGCTTTTGGCATGGATATTATCGCTTTTGACGTATGGCAACGATCAGAGTTATGTGATAAGTATAATGTAAAGTACCTTCCTCTTGAAGAAGTATTAAAGCAGTCAGATGTCTTAACATTGCATCTACCAGTTACGCCTGATACAAAAAACATGATTAATAAGCATACTTTGGCGACGATGAAGAATACCACGTTTATTGTCAATACGGCCAGAGGGGAGTTAGTGGACGAACAAGATCTTTGTACTGCGTTAAAGGATGGTACGTTAGCTGGCTATTGCACTGACACCCTGGCTCAGGAACCGCCAGCATCGGATCATCCCTTTTTCGCATTGCCGAATGTAATCGTCACGCCTCATTCAGGAGCGTATACACGAGAAGCCGTTATAAGGTGCAGTGTTACAGCAGCCCAGGAGGTTGTACGTGTATTGAGTGGTCAGGCACCGTTGTATGCCGTCCCTAAAAAGATGTAAAGGGTACTATAAAGACAGGTCATTGAGTTCATGATGCTCTATCTGTACCAATAAGGAGGAAAATATGGATAAAAAATATGATATTGCCCTGATCGGTCTAGCGGTTATGGGAGAAAATCTAGTACTGAATATGGCCAGTAAAGGGTTTAATGTTGCGATATATAATCGGACTATTAGTAAAGTAGATGAATTTCTCACCCAAAATAAAGAATATGATTCCATTGGTGGCGCCTATTCTGTAGTTGAACTTGTAGGTATGTTAGCAAAACCTCGCAAGATTATGCTCATGGTTAAGGCTGGTAAGCCTGTTGATGCTATGATTGAAGAACTGCTTCCCTATCTAGAGCACGATGACATTATTATTGATGGCGGCAATTCCTTTTTTCAGGACACCAGAAGACGGGCAGCTTATCTCAAAGATAAAGGTATTCGCTTCTTTGGTGCCGGAGTATCAGGCGGCGAAGAAGGGGCACTGAAAGGTCCTAGTATGATGCCAGGGGGCGACCCGGAGGCTTATAAGGAGCTGGAACCCATTTTTACCCGTATTGCAGCCCAAGTAGGCGGTCAGCCCTGCTGCTCTTATGTGGGGCCTGATGGAGCAGGTCATTATGTTAAAATGGTGCATAATGGTATCGAATATGGTGATATGCAGCTCATTAGTGAAGCCTATTATATCATGAAAAACGTCCTTGGCTTGTCTGCTGAAGAGTTGCATACTGTATTTTCTGAATGGAATCAGGGGGAACTGGATTCATATTTAATTGAAATTACCCGGGATATTTTTACTAAGCAGGATGAAATTACAGGAAAGCCTCTCGTGGAAGTTATTTTGGATAAGGCGGGGCAAAAGGGGACTGGTACATGGACCTCCCAAAGTGCTTTGGATTTAGGAGTTGCAACGCCAACCATTACCGAAGCCGTATTCGCTCGTTGTATGTCGGCATACAAAGAGGAACGAATGGCAGCATCAGATATATTGATAGGTCCGGATAAACAATATAAGGGTGATAAGCAGCAACTTATTACGGCTATTCATGATGCTCTTTATGCTTCAAAGATCTGTGCTTATGCTCAAGGATTTGCCTTACTGAAAGCTGCCAGTAAAGAGTATAACTGGAATTTGAATTTTGGCGAAATGGCATTGCTTTGGCGGGGCGGGTGTATTATCAGGGCTCGCTTCCTTGATCGCATCCAAGAGGCCTATGCTCAGGATGGGGAGCTAGTCAATCTAATGGTCAGCCCCTTCTTTGCTAATGTGCTGGCCAAGGTTCAGGATAACTGGCGTCAGGTTGTGATCACTTGTAAGGAACACGGTATTCCTACTCCAGCGTTTAGTGCTTCTTTGGATTACTATGATAGTTATCGAAGGAAGGTGCTACCTGCCAATTTAATTCAAGCCCAGCGAGACTATTTTGGTGCCCACACCTATGAACGTACTGATTGCTCAGGTTTTTTTCATACCGATTGGCTCAAATAAGGAGAATCACAGCCGGTGGTTGTAGATGACTTATCAAGAGGCTAGAAAGTTAAGGAGGCTAAGGCTACCCAAACTTTCTAGCCTCTTGTCAATTATATAGTGAATAGCTTGAAATCGTTTCATCGCTTTCGTTGAGTGAGTAATTTGATTAATAGTATGCTTGTTGCATGACACTATATAGATTGATACAATGGATATGGTATAGTCTATCCTAGCAGTCTCTCATCATAGAACTTAATAGGAGACAGAAAAGAGGTGGGAAATGGGACATATTGTTAACAGTGAACGTGAATATCGACTCTTACAACAACGGCTCGATCGTAATATAACAGGGGCGCCCTATTCACCCGTGTTTATTGCAATACTAAAATTGCTCTTTTCGGTGGAAGAAGCTGATATCGCGCGGCAAATTCCCTTGCGTCCAACTTCTTTAGCCGTTCTTTCTCGTAAGATTGGTATGCCAATAGATGAACTGCATTATAAAATCGGGTTAATGGCTGAGCGGGGCTTAGTTTTTGATGTAGAACATAACCAAGAATGTTATATTGTACTGGCGCCAGTTGTCATTGGCTTTTTTGAATTTGTGTTTATGCGTACTCGTGATCAATTGCCGATGAAAGAATTGGCCCAGCTTTTTGATCAGTATATGCGTCAGGATGATCGTTTTGCCCATAGTGTATTTGAGGAGAAGACTCAGATTGGCAGGTCATTGGTGCGAGAAGAAGTATTACCAGTAGATGATTATTCGGAGGTGCTGGACTGGGAAAAAGCCAGCTCAGTCATTACTTCGGCGAAAAGCATTGGTTTATCTCTATGTGCCTGTCGGCATAAGGCTAGTCATCTAGGGAAAAGTTGTGATGCTCCCCAGAAAACCTGTTTAACTTTTGGTGGTAGTGCTGAGCTGTTGATTAAAAAGGGCATGGCAGAGCGAGTAACAATTAAGGATACGATGGGTATATTGGAACAATGTAAAATCTCTGGCCTTGCCCAAATTGCTGATAATGTACAAAAAAATGTCGGATTTATTTGTAATTGTTGTGGTTGTTGTTGTGGAATGTTTCAGTCTATGAAGACCTTTGATATGGATCATGCTGTGGTCTCTTCCAATTGGATAGCCCATATCAATGGAGACAAGTGTACAGGGTGCGGCTTGTGTGCCAAAGCATGCCCTGTGGGAGCTATTGCTATGGAGGGTGAGAATTACAGAATGAATGGACGCAAGAAAGCCGTTTGTGAAGAGGCATTATGTCTCGGTTGCGGTGTATGCGCAGTGGCCTGTAAACTAGGTTGTATGAACATGAAGCCAAGAACTCAGCGGGTATTTGTCCCTGAGACCACGTTTGACCGTATGATTTCTATGGCTATTGAAAGAGGAAAATTGTCGAACTTTATCTTTGATGACCCCTCACGATTAAGCCATCGGGCCTTAGGGCGGATTGCAACTCTAATCGAGAAATCCCCTCCAGTAAAGGCTCTGCTGGCAATAGAACCAATCCGTTCTGTATTTTGTCGAGCTATTGTATCAGGTGCAAAGAAATATACTTGATACGAATGAAGCTACTTCTAACGTGCCGTTTTCGCAGTATGTTCTATCGGTAATCTACGCTATTTTGTTTTAATCGGCGCAATTCTGTATCATCAGGCTTTAATGTTCCTTTGCCAGGATCCCCTGCTTATACTCATCAAGCCAGTGATACATTGTTTTTATATGTATTCCAAGTTTATTTGCTACAGTCAAAGCGTTACCTTGTTTTTGCACTTCCTTGACGGCCTATTGCTTAAATGTAATATTATATTTCTTGCCTTTCATCTCTTAACCCAGCCTTTCTTATATTTTTATTTTATCAACTGTTCTTAGTGTCCGGCAGTCCAGCTTAGGTCAATTCAATCAATGTTGCTATATAATAGATAGTTAATAAGGAATAATGCAAAACAACAGGTACCAAAAACTTCCCACAAAAACTTCTCATTTGGGAAGCTTTTGTAATCGCTTGTCTTTACATAACTTATAGGCTGACAAAAGATATCGACAAAATAGTACATGGTTTATTGGTAATTTATAAGCTACCATGCTAATAATAAAAACGAAAAGCAAATAAAAAGAAAAAGCATGCTAATATGGCATGTTTTTTGCAGTATATAAATTGATTCTATTAAAATCAACTTATACATAAACCCTATATCTGATAGGAGCAAGTACATTGATTTTTTACATTCTACAGTCAAGATGAGCAGTGGTATACTAAAAGGAGGTAAAACACGAAAAAACGCTATTAAAATAGAAGATTTATATGCTATATTATAGGCAAATATGGCATGATTGATGCAGAGGAGGCAAGTAAAAAATGGTGGAGGAATCATTGAAAAGTGATGCTATTCTAAGTCAAATTAGCAGTCATAGTTTTGCTGAGAAGATGGTTGCAATCGATGAAGAACGGATGAGTGTATTGATTTTTCAGCTTGGAGATGATTTGTTTGCTTTTCGTGGCAGTCAAGCTCGTGAAATACTGCCGTTTACAGAGGTGACATGGATTCCTGGGGCAACAGCGTTGCTTCCAGGGGTGATTAGTGTCCGTGGTGATGTGGCGGCAGTGCTCGACTTAAGTCAGGTACTTGGCATTCATGAAAGGATAAAAAGAGCAGCAAGTGGTTTCTTTATAATGGTGCGGGCAGGAGATGGAAGAAATGGGATTCTAGTGGATAATATAGTCGATATTCTGGAGATGCCTATTTCTGAAGAGAGGCAATTATTGTCAACGCTAGACGAAGGTTTTAGACGTTTTGCATTAAGTCAGTTTGAATATAATCATAAAATGGTAACCGTTTTAAATGCTGATTGGATTATAGAAAAGGTAAATTCCTAATGAGGTTATGAATGTGAAACAACAGGAAATTCAATTATTGATATTTTCGCTAGGTAATAGCCGCTATGGTATTGATATTGACCAAGTTGCTTATCTGATGAATGTGGATGCCACTGAATCGGCAATAAGTTTTGAGCAATTGATGGCAGTAGGTTCTTTGGCGGAGTGCAAATATTCAAAAATACTAGTGATCAAACATAGAATGGGGATACCAATCCTAATTCAGGAGCCTGATGAGGTGGTGACATTTTCAGTATGGGATATTTGCAGTCTGCCTGAGGTGCTGACGGTATCGGCAGCGAATAAAGGCGTATGGGGACTGTTGCCCCAGGAACAGGGCATAATCATACTGATCGACTTTTATAAAAACCAACATTTTATGCAAATTGCAAGTCGTATTGATCATTAGCTATGGGGAATATTTTTATGAGGGATGGTAAAAATGAACAATAATCTTAAGGTGAAAATAATAGGGCTTATGGCTCTCTTTATGTGTTGTTTAGTAGCAGTTTTGTCTTATGTTTCTGTTACTAGTACGCTGCAGCGAGGGGAAGTCCGTTTACACGAATATCAGGAGATGCTTTATAAACAAAAAAAAGATAATATGAAAAATCTGGTTGAAGCGATTTCTAGTACTGCTTCATTAATGCCAGAGGAAGAAGCAAAACAATTTGTGCGCAATGCTCGCTATGGCATTGATGGTTACTTTTTGGTGATTAATACAAACAGCAGTATGGTGGTTCATATTGATCAAAACCTAGAAGGGCAAGCTCTAACAAATATCAAAGATGCAGATCAACATGCTTTTTTGCAGAAACTTCTTGGGCAATGCAAGGACAAGGGGGAAGGCACAGTACAATATACTTGGATAAAGCCAGGGTCTGCAAAAACGGAAGCCAAGCTATCTTATGGTAAGGCAATTGGCAAGTGGAATTGGATTGTGGTGACGGGCGTATATTTAGATGATGTAGAGACGGCTATTCATAATGAGGAAAAACTGATTCAACAAGAGGTATGGAATACGGTTCAGAGATATTTATTAGTAGCAGCCATTGCACTTTTACTTATTATTGTTGTAGCTGGTTTCTTTATTAATCGCTATATAACTAAGCCATTGTTTCAAGCCGTTACAAAAGTAAATCATTGTGCGGCAAAAATCAACGAAACAGTGACAAATCAGGCAAGTTTTTCTCTTGAACTTTCTTCTTCAGTAACTGAGATTTCCGCAACAATGGAGGAATTTTCTTCCTCAGCTATTTTAATTGCGAACCATAGTCAGGGAGTGGCGGATAGTGCTACACAAACTTTGCAGAGAACCCGGCAAGGGGTTAGCGAGGTTGAGGGCTTGATGATAAAAATGAAGGAAATCTATAGTGATAACCAAGTGAATATTCAGGAGATTGTGGCCTTAGGTCATAAGTCAAAAGAAGTGAATAAAATCATGGAGTTTATTAATAATATTGCGAGTCAGACTCGGTTGATTGCCTTTAATGCTGCTTTAGAGGCGGCTAGTGCAGGGGAAGCTGGCAAACGTTTTGGGGTAGTTGCTTTGGAAATTAGACGTTTGGCGGATAGTGTTATGGAATCAACAAAAGAGATCGAAACCAAAATTAATGAAATTGTGGCGGCAGTGAGTCGGCAGGTTGTTGCTTCTGAGAGAAATACCAAGGAAATTGAAGAAGGGATGGCCTATTCAGAACGTACTGTTGCGATCATCTATGACATAGAGAATGCAGCCGATCAGACAACCGATGCCGTTCGCCAAATCGTTCTTTCTATCCAGCAACAGCAAACCGCTGGTGAGCAGGTGGTGACAGCCTTGCGACAGATTAAGCAAGGAACGAATGAGAATACGGCTATGATACAACAAACAAAAGGGATTAGTAATGAATTGAATGAGTTGGCCGAGGAATTGGAACATGTGGTCGATCATGAGAAAAAAACTGACAAAACTGGCGATTAGGCGGGAGTTCTATGAATGTTCAGAAAAATGATGTTAGAGTGCTTATCATTGATGATTGCCCTATAGCGCAGGAATTTATGATTGGACTCTTGTCTGAGGAATCCAGTATTCAAGTCGTCGGTACGGCCTCCAATGGGGAAGAAGGGGTAAAGCGGGCTCTTCTTCTGCGGCCTGATCTAATTATTATGGATATCGAAATGCCTGTGATGAATGGCTTAGAAGCGATTGAAACGATTATGAAGGATAATCCCATTCCAATAATGGTTGTCACTTCTTATGGGGATGCCCATTTAGCATACGAAGCGGTGAGCAGAGGTGCCTTAGAGGTAGTTGAAAAACCGAGTATTGATTCTGATCATTGGATGCAATTTATACATAAGATAAAACTGCTGGCTGGGGTAAGAGTAATCAGACATATTAATGGAAACAAGCAGGTGAGGCAGAGGGCGGCTATAGTGGAGAAACAAATGAAGCAGCCCCCTAAAGCAATAGCCATTGCATCCTCATTAGGTGGTATAACGGTGTTGGAAACTATTCTTTCACAGTTATCGGCTGATTTTCCAGTTCCCATTGTTGTCGCGCAGCATATTTCTAACGGTTTTTCAGAAGCGTTGGCAGAATGGCTCAATTACAAAACGCCACTTACTGTAAAGGTAGCATCCCAGGGCGAATCATTAATTCCAGGCAATGTTCTTATTGCACCATCAGAATATAACATGCAGGTAGATGTAAACGGACACATTGAACTATTGCCTTGTTTACCTGGTCAAATATATCATCCTTCTTGTGATATACTGCTTTCCTCTGTAGCACATACCTATCAGGGGAGAGCGATAGGCATAATTCTGACAGGTATGGGAAGCGATGGGGTTAAGGGGATGCAAGCCATTAAAGCCGCTGGTGGGGTTACTATAGCACAAAATGAACAAACTTCTCTCATTTACAACATGCCCAGATTGGTTATAGAAGGTAGTTTAGCCAATTTTGTGGTAGCGGCGAATGATATTTCATCCACATTGACTAAGGTGGCTATTCTATGACAAAAGTTGAGTTAGAAGAGTTGAAATTATTCATTAACCAGCGCTATGGTTTGGAGTTTCGTCATCAACAACTGGAGCTACTGCAAGAGGCTGTGGAAAAACGTATTAAGGTATGTGCATTTTCTACTGTGAGTGAGTATCTGTATTTGCTACAACAACGGGAAGAAGAAAGTTTGCAGCTTATTCATTTATTAACAGTGAATGAAACCTATTTCTTTCGTGAACCGATCCACTTTGATGTTATGGCAATGCAGGTCATTCCAGAATTGGTAAGGAAAGGGCAAAAACGTCCTTTTCTTCGTGTGGTGAGTGCCGGATGCTCAACAGGTGAAGAAGCATATTCTATGGCGATCGCTATTCTTAAAATACCTGGTGCGGGAATTGATTGGGACTTTGAGGTAATTGGTGTTGATGTGGATAAGGAAGCAATACAAAAGGCTCAAGTTGGTTTATATGGCTTATATTCTTTTCGTTCCTGTCCCAAAGATATTCAGGATCGCTACTTTGAGCGCATGTCTAAAGAAAGCTTTACTATTAAAAACTTTGTAAAAGAAAAAGTACGGTTTGAATGCTTAAATTTATTTGAACAGGTATATCCAGATTGGATTCGAACCACGGATATTATATTTTACCGGAATGTGTCTATTTATTTTTCTAAAGAGCAACGGAAGGAAGCATTTCGTCGTTTGGCTAATTTGCTCAATCATGGTGGATGCTTATTTCTAAGCTGTACAGAAATGCTATACCATAATAACAATGTACTGCCATTGGTTAAAAGTGGCGAAACCTTTTATTATCGAAAACAGAACAATCCTTCAATCCTTAGTCAAGATACAGTTGCAGGGGCGATAACAGGAATTGATAAGCATACTGTACAGCGGAATCATCTTGTTCCTCCCCAGATAAAACGGCGGACAACGAAAGCCGAATCAAGAAGTTTACACTATGGTTTATCAAGCCATACCCCCGAACCTCCAATGAATAATAAAGGTGATAGATGCCAAGAAATATTTGCAGAGGCACTGCAACTGGTAAATTTTAAAAAATATGATGAAGCTATTGTCCGTCTTGATGAAATCATTGCTCATCATTCATTTTTCGTTAAGGCGTATGCATTAAAGGCCAATATTCTTCTAAATCAGCAAAACGTTGCAGCAGCCATAGAAGTTTGTTATGAAGCACTGGCAGTGGATCATTTTTGCCTGGAAGCTTATCTGCTTTTAGGCATGGCAGCAAAGTTTGCTGGACAAATGGAAGAGGCTATACAACGGTTTAAGGAAGCTATTTATGTACATCCTGAGTGTTGGCTGGCTCATTTCTTTTTAGCAGAGGTGTATCAGCTGCAAAAAGAAATCTCCTACGCAGGGCGGGAATATGAAGTGGCTATGAGGATATTAAAGCAGGGGAATTTTGAAAATCACGGATTAAGCTTTTTCCTAGTGCCGTTTCAGCTAGAGGACTTTATCCAATTATGTCAATACAATATAGCAAATTTGAAGGATTGAGTTCGCTGGAGTCTCAATGACAGGAGGGTATAGTAGTCATGGCGTTGAATATTACGCTTCTTTTGGCTAGATTTGCAGAAGAAGCTGCTAAACATTGTGATCAGATGGAAAAAGAATTACTCATGCTAGAGGCGAGCGGTTTTGCCAAAGAGATCATCGATTCGGTTTTTCGAACTGCTCATACCATAAAAGGTGCTGCTAGGATGCTGAAATTGGTTGCAATTTCAGAAGTAGCGCATCGAATGGAAGATATGCTGGAACGGATTCGTAAAGAGCAGAGTATTCTTTCAATAGAAGTAATGGATCTTTTGTTAAAAGGTATTGATACGATCCGCCAACTGATTGCTGATGTTGCTGCGGGAACCCCCTTGCCAGACTCGTTGCCTCAGGTCTGCTCTGAACTAGAGAAAATACTACATAAAGATATAGAAAAGGCGAGGTACTCAGTACCGAATTCTTTAAAGGCAGCAGAAAAAGGTGGTTTGGATACAAAAAGGGAAGCAATAGCCATACAACATGATGTTGTTCAAATACGTGCCGAACGGTTGGATGAATTAATCCAGTTAATGGGGGAAATAGTTTCTTTTCAGTACCGGAAAAAACAGCAAACAGATATTATACATGATATTATGCGAGTATCAGCAGCAAGTCTTGCGTTGGTATCTGATCAAAATTATCATAATGAGCATGCAGAATATGTGCGTAAGGAATTGACAGAAACCATCGCTACTATGCATAGTCAATTGGGGAAGATGCAAGATTCATTGCGTAATGATGCTGTCAGCGAACGACTTCTAACCACCGACCTACAGGAACAGGCTTTGAGAATACGGATGCTGCCAATCGCAACCGTATTTGATAACATTAACCGTGTGATTAGGGATTTTGCCCGTACAACTGGCAAAGAGGTTGAGTTTCAGATGGAGGGCGGAGATACAGAACTGGATCGCAAAATCATTGAACAGTTAGGGGACTGCTTGCTCCATATGATTCGCAATGCAGTGGATCACGGTATTGAATTGCCACAAGATCGACTTATAGCAGGTAAAATGCGGCATGGAGTCATCCGTTTATCTGCTTTTTATGATTCAGGGGGAGTGACGATTACTCTGCAAGATGACGGGGCAGGAATATCCTCAGATCACCTCAAAATGACAGCGATAAAGAAAGGTTTACTGACAGAAGAAGCTGGGAGTAAACTGACAGAAATGGAATTGCTGGATTTAATCTTTTTGCCTGGTTTTAGTACAAGCCCCATTATTACTGACATATCAGGGCGAGGCGTAGGGATGAATGTAGTCAAGCAAACGATTACAGAGACGCTTAAGGGATCTGTCAGAATCCAGACCCATGCAGGCAAAGGAACTACTGTTTTGCTGAAAGTGCCAATTACACTGGCACTTTCACGAATGTTGATTGTAGCAGCTGCCAATCATACCTTTGTTGTACCTGCGTATTCGGTTCAAGAGGTAATCATGGTTCCTGCCAATCAGGTAATTGATGTTGTCGGCAAACAAGCGCTGCGCGTACGTGAGCAAATTGTTCCGCTGGAGGAACTTGCGATTATTTTAAATTGCCCACAAGCTGTAAAACTTGAGCAAAAGGAGTTACTGATTGTTGTATTGGCATCAGGTGCTGAAAGATTGGGTTTAATTGTTGAGCATGTCGTTAGTGAAGCTGACATGGTTATAAAAGCTTTACCTTCAGTGGTAAAACATCTGCCTCTGCTTTCTGGATTTACTATCGGCAGTAATGATGAGATCATTACTGTACTTGGAGTTGAGGCATTAATAAGGCAAGCCCGGCAACATAAGAGGGATAGAGGTAAGATTTTAGTACCAGATGACCAAAAACATCAGAAAAGCGTTTTAGTTGTTGATGATTCTGCCAATACAAGGGACATTGTAAAAAGCATTCTTGAATCCTATGGCTACCAGGTGGATTTAGCTGAGGATGGGATGAAAGCTATTGAAAAGACGGATCGAAAAGTATATGATGCTGTTATAACCGACGTAGAAATGCCTCATCTAGATGGATTCAATCTTACCTTGCATTTGCGTCAGGATGAGCGATATGGACAAATTCCAGTGATCATCGTAACTTCTCGTGAAAAAGCGGAAGATAAGCGACGGGGTATTCAGGTAGGAGCTAACGCCTATATTATTAAAGGGGCATTTGATCAAAATAATCTGATTGAAACACTCCGAAATCTAATCGGGTAGTAAATTTGTGAGGGATAAACTATGTTGGGAAATAAAGGATTACGTAGTAAGCCAATAAAATTGTTGCTAATTGAAGATGATAATTTTATGCGGGAAATGATTGCCTTAGTGTTAGAAACAGAGAATTACAAGGTTACTGGCGTTGAAAACGGTGGGGAAGCATTACGATTGTTAGATGAATGTAGCGAGTATGGTGCAGTTATATCAGATATGTATTTGCCAGATACAGATGGACTTATACTTTTTGAAAAAATTAATGTTGCTTATCCAAACTTATTGTTTCTAATTTTGACGAGTGAGACGGATGAAACGATTGTCCAGAGAGCGAAAAATTTAGGAATTACCTATATTTTAAAAGATGAAAATTTTGCTGAGTCTGTTTTGGTTGCGTTAAAGAATAATTTATATTGAAATATAGAATTTTGGAATGATTACCAAAACAATAAAGGAGCAGGATGCAATGGCAGTTGGGGAAGAAGGCGACGTGAAAGCGGAAGAGATATTCTCGATAGATAAAATGCCTGCGAGAGTAGTTCATGATCTTAATCAGCCGCTTAACTCTATAAAAATGATTTCTGGCGGTATCCTATATTTACTTCATCAAGGGAAAAAACTGCCTGATGAAGAATTAACTGAGTGTATGAAAGAAATAGTTTGTCAAACGGACAAAATTGCCAATATGCTTAAAAAAAAGTGATAATGTAACTTTGAAGAATAGTAATAATCGGTAATTGTTTATAACATTATTACCTGTTGATTAGACTAGTAATAGGGAGGATATCTAATGAAGATATTGCTCGTAGATGATGAACAGCATAGCCGTCAGGCTATGCTGTGGTTTTTGAAACACCAGAATCACGAAGTAACCGAGTGTGCCAGTGGTACAGAAGCACTGCAGAAATTCACTGTAGAAAATTACCCCTTAGTATTATCAGATATTCAAATGCCAGGCATGTCTGGTGTTGAACTGGCTACAGCCATTAACCAGTTTCCTAATAGCTGGCAGACAGATATCGTTTTATTCACTGGTCATGCCGACCTAAACTCAGCTGTTACAGCATTACGTGCAGGTGTATATGATTATTTAGAAAAACCCGTCAATCCAGAGGAACTGGCCTCTGTTATTGAACGAGTTGCTGAGCATCAAGCACTGTTGCGTGAAAATAAAGTTCTGACAGAACGTTTTTATGATGAGGTAAATGTGGCAACCCAAGAAACTCGGCGCGAGCTGGTTCACATGAAGCAAATTGTTGCAAAATCCATAATTGGCTCAGTAGGCATTTTCTCAGAAAGCATGAAAAGAATTGTTCAACAAGCCCAGCAACTTCATATAGATCGCTCCATTCCAGTTTTAATTGAGGGCGAGACTGGTACAGGCAAAGAAGTGATTGCCAAGATAATCCACTATGGAAATGGTTTTGAACCATTGAGTACTGCCTCTTTTGTGGATATTAATTGTGCTGCATTGGCCCCGACTCTTTTTGAAAGCGAACTTTTCGGTCATGAAGCAGGTTCTTTTACTGGTAGTCTGGCAAAAGGAGCAAAAGGCAAGTTCGATTTAGCTCATGGTGGAACCTTGTTTCTCGATGAAATCGGCGAAATTCCTCCCGATTTACAGGGAAAGTTACTCCGCGTACTGCAGGAAAAAGAGTTTTATCGGGTAGGTGGCTTGAAAAAGATCAAAACCAATATACGCGTGATCTGTGCGACCAATCTACCTTTGGAACAAGGCGTAGAACAAGGTACATTCCGGAAAGATCTGTATTTCCGTCTGAAAGTAGCACATATTGTCATTCCGCCGCTTAGAAAACGCAAAGAGGAAATTATACCTATTGCCACTATGTTTTTACAGGAATTTTCGCGACGTAAGAAGAAAGATTTTGCCACGATTGATTCGCAAACAGCTAGGATTATGGAGGAATATGATTGGCCAGGGAATGTACGAGAATTGCAGAATATTATCGAGTATGTCACTTTTGCTTATAATGATAAAGAACTAAAACCAGAACACATTATGGGACTTTTACAACACCAAGGAGAGCGACCCTCTTCCTCTTTAGAGAACAGCGGGATGTTGGAAATTCCTTTTCCCTTACAGGGCTATTCCTTGAAAAAATACACCGAGGATATTATTCTGAAAGTCTTAGCGGCACATCATAACAATCAATCGGCTACAGCCAAGTATTTGGGAATTTCCCGTAGAGCTTTATCCTATCGACTAGAAGAAATGCGAAAGAAAAAAGAAGAAAATATGGATTGATTGCAAAAACTTCCCACAAAAACTTCTCACTGGGGAAGTTTTTGCAGTTCTTTTCTCCTCTCTAATTTCTACTATAATGAAATTGGGAAGTACTAGTTTTTATATTATAGTAGCGAATGATAAGCTTCTACGCCAATATCTAAAATTAAAATGCAAAAAGCATGCTTACTTGGCATGCTTTTTGCATTTTAATGATTAGGTTGTATTCAAACCAACATAAATATACTGTTGGCGTACTGACACAGGAGGGAACTCTTTTTGATGAATAAAAACCTTGCTACAGATTTAAAAATATTAGAAAAATATTATGATATTGTAAGAGTAATCGATCCCTTAGCAACATCTCTCTCGTTTCCCGCTATTCTTTCAAATGCTCCTGACAATTCCCAATACTATCATTTCGGAAGTCGTGGGCAAAGTTGCAAGGAGTGTATTTGCCTACAGGCAATACACACCAAAGAGACCTTTGTAAAAACAGAAATGCATGAAGGGAAGCTATTTATGATTACCGCCATGCCGCTGGAAATGGATAGACGTACTGTGGCGTTGGAACTCATAAAATGCATCAACAAAACAATAGTGGAAAGCTTTCTCCCTACGACAGAAAAAAATACAAATATTTATTGTTCTGCTGCGAAATTCAATGATTTGGTCTTTAAGGATGCCTTAACTCAAATTTACAACAGAAGATATATAGATAAACAATTGCTAGTGGAAATAGTTGAGGCTCAGCAGTCCAATCTGCCGTTGTCCGTTGTGATGACCGATATTGATTACTTTAAGACGATTAACGATCAATATGGGCACTCTGTCGGAGATGAAGTATTGAAATGCTTCGCAACACAGCTCCAGAACAATATTCGGCAAAACAGCGGTGATTGGCTTGCCAGATATGGAGGGGAAGAATTTCTACTTGTCTTGACCAACTGCCCAGAGCAGCAGGCGTATAAAATTTCAGAAAAACTCCGTAAAATTATTGAGCATACCATTTTTAACACCACAGCAGGCAACCTTCATATTACCGCCAGTTTCGGCGTATATACTTCTTCTGGACAAGAAAGTGAGCTATATCAATTAGTAGATAAGGTTGATAAAAATTTATATCAGGCTAAACAAGTTGGGCGCAATTGTACTGTGTCTGATAACTAGGAAAAAGAATCTACTCCATACTAGTAATTGTAACGTAAATGTGATAATAAGGAGTGGAAAAATTTCCATAATGAAAGGAGATCATTGTGGTACAGAAAACAGAAGTACATGTAGCCCGTCAGCCCATCTTTGATGCTAACTTTAATGTTTTTGCCTATGAACTACTATTTCGTAGCAACTTTATTAATATGTACGATGGAACGGACGGTGATCAAGCGACTCATGCTGTAATTGCAAATACCTTTTTGTTGATCGGCATTGAAACATTGACAAATAATAAAAGAGCATTTATTAACTTTACGACCAATTCGTTAAAAAATAATATTCCTGCGATGTTACCCAAGGAATTGATTGCTGTGGAAATTTTAGAGGATGTTATCCCTGATCAAGACATCATTAATGCTTGTAAAAAGTTAAAGGAGAAGGGTTATGTACTAGTATTAGATGATTTCGTATTTAAGCCCGAATACACTCCGCTCATCGAATTGGCTGATATCATTAAAGTCGATTTTCGTATTACGCCACATAAGGAACGGCAGGAAATTATTCAACGTCTGCGTGGTTATCCTGTGAAATTTCTGGCCGAAAAGGTGGAAACCCATGAAGAGTTTCAGGAGGCATTACAGATGGGATACTCCTATTTTCAGGGGTATTTTTTTTGTAAGCCGTTAGTGATGTCTGGCAAAAATCTTCCTGGATACAAGGCAAATCATCTCCATATTTTACAGGAAATCAACAAGCCTGCATTAGAGTTTAGCCGAATTGAAGACATTATAAAAAGAGATGTCTCTCTATCTTATCAACTTTTAAAATTTATTAACTCGCCTATATTTGGGTTTAGGAATAGAATTAGCTCTTTGCGGCAGGCATTGACGCTCTTGGGGCAAAAAGAACTAACTAAATGGGTGTCTTTAATTGCGTTAAAGGGCATTGCCAATGATAAACCAGGAGAATTGATTCTGGCATCCCTCATTCGGGCACGTTTTGCGGAAAATCTGGCAACAGGCAGAATGCCGAAACCTTGCGTAGCCAATGCGTTTCTTATGGGCATGTTTTCCCATATTGATGTTTTGCTTGACCGTCCGTTGCGGCAAATATTAGATGAAATTTCTCTAGATGAAGAGATTAAGCATGCACTTCTTGAGAAAGGGCAGAATCAATTTTCTGTATTATACCAGTTGATCCAGTCTTATGAGAAAGGGGATTGGGAAATATATTCCTGTTGTGTAGATAAAATGAGAATCAATGAGCATGATGTTTCGAAATACTACCGAGAATCATTGATATGGGCTCAGGATTTGATAATGCGTAATGAATAATAAGCTAGATATGTGAATGTTACGAATACTTTGCACGGCAAGAGTATCTATTGCAAAATTTAACGATACTAGGAGGAAGAAAAAATGAAAAAACGTATATCAATTGGTACCCAATTAGGTACTATTATGGGAATAGCCCTACTATTTATGGTCATTTTGCTTGGAATAACCGTCTATGATTTAAAGGAATCGAGTACTGTTTATCAAGGTCTGATATCTGGTCCGGTGGCACGAACGATGATTTTGCAGCAAGCACAGGATGATTTCCATGAAGGGTTAGGCAATATGCGCGGCTATGTAGCTTATAATGATTCAAAATATGCAACAGATACAGTAAACTTGTTAAACCAAAGCTACGAAACAGTAAAAACAGTCACCGCTGCAACGACAGCCATAGAAAGTAAACAGGCTGGCGAAAAACTGCAAATCGCACTGCTCGACTATATTGCAGACATTAAACAATCCATTGCATTAAAACAGAACAATGATCCTACGTATGCTATTGTATTATCAGGAACCCGCCATAAAACTGAAACTGTCAACAAATTGTTTGCTGAAGGCATGACAACCCAGGAGAATGCCCTACAACAACGCATTCGCCAACTCAATGAGAAACAAACCATGACTTTTACCGTCGTCATTGCCTCCAGCGTGTTCGGTATTCTTGCAATCATTACGATTCTAACTTGGTATAGCCGGCAACTGGCGCGGAGAATGGGAAATCTGCGTGGCGATATCTTGTCACTGAGTAAACTGGATTTATCAAGTCAAGATGTATACCCCACTCGTAATGATGAAATTGGTGATATGGCAGAAGCATTGATTCAGATGAAACATGTACTGCAGGATATTGTTCGCCACCTTAAAAATGATGCTGATAAACTGGCAGCTTCCAGTCAAGAGTTATTATCCTCAGCAGAAGAACAACTGCAGGTATCAGAAAGTATAGCCCAATCCATTATTGAAGTGGCCGCTGGCGCGGATCGGAATACCAATCATATTACCGAAATTTCCGCTGTTATCCAGGAGACTAGTGCCAGTGCCGAAGAAATAAGTGCCAGTGCTTCCCATGTTAACAGCGTTACTCAGGATGCGGTTGGCGATGCCAATCAAGGAATGCAGCTTATTCGTAAACTTGTGACGCAGAATGACACCATCGAAAAATCAATGTCAAACATCACTCAAGTATCTGAATCTCTAGTGAAAGGCTCCGATGATATCCAACAAATTGTCACAACCATCCGCAGCATTGCTGGACAGACTAACCTTTTAGCCTTGAATGCTGCCATTGAAGCCGCCAGAGCAGGCGAAGCTGGGCGAGGTTTTTCCGTAGTAGCGGAAGAAGTTCGTAAGTTAGCTGAGCAAAGTGCAGTTGCTACCAATCATATTGAAGAAATCATCGGTAAAATGACGACTGATATACAGTTTGCTGTGGATGTAGTAACGAAAGCCAATGGGGAAGTGGTGGCTGGTAAAACGGCAACCAACGAAACGCAACAAGGTTTCCAGGCGATCATCGGCAAACTGACTCAAGTAAAAACAGGCATAGAGCAGATTAGTCGGGCTGTGGGAGAAACCGCTCGTGGCATGCAGTCTGTCGTCAATAATGTTCAGAATATCGGGACTTCATCAGAAGAAACCAGCGTAAGTGCTGAGACTGTGGCGGCATCGGCAGAAGAACAAAGTGCCAGCCTCCATGAAGTACACTTAAGTGCCGAATCCTTATCGCACATGGCTGCGGGCCTTAATGACATCACTGCCAAATTTAAGATTTGATTTTCTGCTGAGTGTCATTTAATGCATAAGAATTTTAACGTCTAAGAAAAGGAGATCGAAATCATTATGAAAATTACACAAAGCATTCGTTTTCGGCTTATAGGCCTGATTGCTTCTCTAGTCATCGGCACACTGCTGGTCGTATCCGGCATTGGTTATTACTTTTCGGAAAGATACCTGGAAGAGAGCCTAAATCAAACCGAACAGGCGGTTGTTGCCAGTGCTGCTGCACATGTAAAAGCGGAACTCTCAGTGGCATTTACTCAATTGGAAGACGTCGCTAGCATTACTAGATTGCAAAGTGGCGACAAAGCACAGATCGTGCCAGCTTTAAAAGAAGCGCAACAACGTATTGGTAAATTTGACGACCTTGTCTTTTCCTCTTTGGATGGCTCAACTATTAATAGCGCTGGTATCATAATTAATGTTGCTGACCGGGAATATTTTAAGAAAGTTGTTAGTACGAAAAAAACATATGCTTCCGAAGTATTTTTTTCACGTGGCAATCAGAAACAATCTGTGGCTTTATGTGTTCCGGTTATTCGCGATGATCAACTTGTTGGAATTTTATTTGCCACTTATTCGCTGGATAGACTAACGCCGATTATTAAAGATATCAAATTTAAGCAAAGTGGATATGGAGCACTGCTTGATGCTGGGGGGACATATTTGACCCATCCGACTCGTCCTGAATTAATGGGGAATATGAATATTAAAACCGGTGAAATTTCTGGTGAGTTAAAGAATAAATTAGGCAGTAATGCTAATCTCGATCCGAAATTCATGTCTGCTTTTAGCAAATCTGCAGAAATAGGCAGTCGTGTTCATGTCGAATATAAAGCAACAACAGGCTTGGATCAGGCCGCTTCTTTTACCCCGATTGATCTGCCTGGTGGTCAGCGTTGGTTTTTACTCCTTGCCCTAACAAAAGCCGATGCAACTAATGAAATCACTGCGCTGTCAAGAATTTTGCTAGGACTTTCTGGCGTCTGTCTTCTGCTGGTGCTGGGACTTACTTTTTGGTTCAGTAAATTTTTTGTCCACCCCATTTTGCGCATTAACCAGGTTGCTCAAGATGTTGCTAGCGGCAATCTAAAATCAATTGAGAAAACCATTCATGATAAAAGCGAGCTTGGACAACTATCGGAAAGTATGATGCTTATGAATCAAAACTTGCGTAACCTTGTACAACAAGTCCAATCTCAGTCCAGCCAGTTAGCTGCTTCTAGCGAAGAACTGACGGCTAGTGCCCATCAATCAGCCGATGCTGCTAATCAAGTCGCCGGTTCCATCACTGCGATTGCCCATGGAGCAGAAATACAGGCGAACTCCGCTGATCAAATTATGTCCGTTGCTCAGACCATGTCAGAACAGATAAGTCTAATTTCTCAGGCGTCGCGTAATGTATCCGATACCGCAACAGCTACCTCCCAGGCAGCTGGCCAAGGACGCCAGGTAGTAGGACAAACTATTGAACAAATGAATGAAATTGGCAAAAACACGATGGCAACTCAATCGACAATTGACGAACTGATCAAAAGTTCTCAGGATATCCGAGAAATGGTTACTCTCATCTCCTCCATTGCTGGACAAACTAATCTCTTAGCCTTAAACGCTGCTATTGAAGCAGCGCGAGCGGGTGAACAGGGACGCGGTTTTGCCGTTGTTGCTGAAGAAGTCCGCAAACTAGCAGAAGAATCTAATCAAGCCGCCCAGCAAATTGGTACACTGGTAGGAAAAAATCAAAAGAATTTAAATCAAGTCGTTACTGCCACGCAAGTTGGGGCAGCAGGCATTCAAACTGGCATTTCCCTTGTTCACGATACAGGAGAGACCTTTCAAAAGATTGTAGACGCCATTCTCCATCTCTCCGAACAAATTAAAGACATTTCTGGCTCCATCCATCAGATTGCCGGCGGCAATCAGACACTGGTTGAATCCATCCAGGAAATTGATACGGCTAGCAAACAGGCAGCGTCTGAATCACAGAGCGTTTCGGCAGCCACCGAAGAACAGTCTGCATCCATGCAGGAAATCGCATCATCTAGCCAAGGTTTGGCTATGTTAGCTGCGGACTTGCAAGCTGCTATTGAAAAATTCCAGTTATGACTAAGATAAATCGGTAAAGAAAGAGGGGGGGGGCGCAGCCCTCAAGGAAGTTGAAAAAGATGTGGATTATGTCGCAAACAAATAAAAATGGAGGCGTTTTATGAGTGAAAATATAAACCATAAAAAAGGAATTTTATTAGAAACGGGAACCAATGAATTTGAGATTGTAGAATTTACAGTTGGCAAAGTCAATTATGGGATCAATGTTGCTAAGGTGAGAGAAGTGATTAATCTGATTCCTATCACGCCAATGCCTAATTCTCACCCTTATGTTGATGGCATATTTACATTACGTGGACGGGTGATGCCATTGGTTAATTTATCGCGTTGTTTAGGAGTTGAAGAGCAGAACTCTAGTGCTCAAAATATTATTGTAAGTGAATTAAATAATTACTTTGTAGGTTTTCTGGTAAATGAAGTCTCTCGCATACATAGAGTGTCATGGTCGGTCATGGAACCACCGCCTAATGTTGCAAACGCTGAGAGTGTTGTTGGTATTATTAAAATGGAGGGAAGAATCGTTATTTTATTAGATTTTGAGAAGATTGTTGCTGAGATTAATCCTCAGATTCATGTTAAATTGACGACTGTCTCTCAAAGTAGTGATGCTTTGCAGAAGATTCGGAAAACCAAAAAAATTATGGTGGCTGAAGATTCTAAAATGTTGAGAGATTTATTGCTTGAAACTCTTCATAGGGCTGGTTACATCAATGTGACCGCTTATAATAATGGTAAAGAAGCATGGGACTCTTTGACTGCATTAGCGAATTCAGGAGCACCCATTGAAGATAATGTACAGCTATTGATTACCGATATTGAAATGCCACAAATGGATGGGCATCATTTATTAAAACGCATTAGAGAGGATAAAAGTTTGCATAAGCTGCCAGTGGTTATTTTTTCATCCCTGATTAATGAAGAGATGCGCCGTAAGGGCGATGCTATTGGTGCTAATGGCCAAGCCTCAAAACCAGAAATTATTCAATTGATTGAGTTACTTGATACGAATGTTTTATAACCCAACTTTCGGATCAAGGCATCTCAAAATAATGGGCGAAATAGCATTATAAATGTGTTTTATTAATAGTGATGTGAGTACATATGTAAAAGAGGCCAGATGGCCTCTTTTATTTTGGGTAACAATAAGAATCATTTATAATATCATAAAGCAGGAAAAATATCGAAAACCGTTATAGATAATAATTAATTATTTGAAATTGTCTAATATTTTATAATAATAAGCAGGGGAATGTGAAGTTGTATAGAATAAGTATATATGTGATTGATAAATATTCTATGCGTTAAAGGGGACTTTTAACGATGTTAGATGCAGTAACTCTATTATAACAAGCAAAAGAGGCGGATGATAAAGATAAAGCCTACTGATTAGCGTCTGTTGAAGAATTGAAGTTGATTTAAATATTGAAACTGATTTTTCTCAGAGTGATAAGGAGCAAATCGGGACTAGAGTACAGGCTGTTTTAGAGATACTGGATTGAAAAAAATTGATGTAAAGGAGGATCTGGAATATGACTAAGGTACAAGTAGAGTTTATTAACACTTGCCCGTGCTGTGACGCTCATGTTTCGTCTATTAGGAAAGCGGCAGAGAAATTCGGTGATGGGGTTGAGGTTACAATTTATCGTGCCGGAAAGGATATGGGCTATCTTAAAAAATACGGCATGGTAACAAAGGGGACGATGATCATTAATGGTCAGAAAAAGTTTGATAATCTCTCACCAGCGGTAATTGAAAAGACGATTGAAGCGGCAGTAAGGAGTTGTACTAGTTGATTGGAGAAATGATGCTTAAAATGATTCTGACGGCCGTTGATTTACTGAATGGTGCATCCGTATGGTTGGTGCTAAGTTTTATGTTGGCTGGGCTGATGCATCACTTTATAAGCCCGGAGAGATTGCAACATATGCTGGGCAATCGTAATTTTTCTTCCATTATAAAGGCAACATTATCAGGGATGGTACTGCCTATTTGTAGCTGCGGTGTAATTCCTCTGGGGCTAGGGCTCTTTTATTCTGGAGCTTATTTGGGGCCGACACTGGCGTTCATGACCGCGACACCAATCCTTAATCCAGCAGCACTGCTGCTCACTTATGGGTTTCTAGGTCCGCAGATTGCCTCTATTTACTTTATTACTGGACTATTCGCTTCCTTAATAATTGGTGTGATAGGTAATGCTTTAGCCGGCTCAGAACTCTACGCTCCCGGTATGCAGGAACCGGTGGAGTTGGTAAAACTCGAAGCTGAAGGAGAATTTTCCCTATTGGAGAAAATTCAGGCCGGTTTGGTATGGGGGTTTCAAGATATGGGAGCTGCTGTCAGTAAATATGTATGTTTTGGTTTGTTACTGGTAGGAATTATCCTTACTGTTATGCCGCCATCATTTATTCAACAATATCTCGGTCAGCCAGGATTCATCTCCCTTGTCGGCATTGCCGCTTTGGGGGCAGTTATGTATGTGTGTGCCGTGGGTCATATTCCATTTATTGCTGTTCTAGTGGCTAGCGGTGCTGCTCCGGGACTGGCGATTACTTTTTTGATGACTGGAGCGGCCACCAACATTCCTGAACTGCTCAGCATATACAATATGATTGGCAAAAGGGCGGTGGTCATCTATTTTTCAGTAATGACAGGGATTTCTTTTATGGCAGGTTATTTGACAAACTTGCTGTTAATGCCTGACTTTGTTCCATTCTTTAATCTGGATCAGACCCAGGGTACGGTCAATATTGCTAATAAACTGATACTTGTAGCGCCGGAACCTTTGCAATACATCTGTTCTGTGATGATCATTACCTTGGCAGGATATGCTGTGTGGCCCAATATCCGCAGGTGTTTACCTGGAGAAGCTGGGATATGACCAGGAAAGAGAGACTCAATAGTATTATACTGCTGTCTATCTTACTCTTGTTGCTGGTCTTAACTTGTGGTTGCGCTGGGACGTCCGTCGCTAATAGTGGGATAGGCGATAGTCGTGTGAGTAAAGATCATCCCATGCTACAGTATTTTATAGCTGCACATCCAGACAATAAAGTTGTTAAGTGGGTATTAGGCGATGTTAACAGTGATGGTCAGGAGGATTTGGTGGTGATTTATAATATTTCCAAAGCCACCAATAGAATGCTGGTAGTGTTGAATATGAATGGAGAGTACCAATGCACCAATGAAGTCCCCGCTCCAGTTGAACACCAACAGATTCAGTTTAAAGATATTGACAATAAGCCGCCAACTGAGCTGATTGTTCAGGGCATGAAAGGGACGCGTGCTGGGCTGGCTATCTATCGAGTGGAAGGAAAGAGTCTGGTGAACTTGTTTGGCGAGGGCATGGTGGATTGCTGTAACTAAAAGGAGGAGGAAAAACATGAAGCTTGTAGGACGTAATATAGTATTTTTGATGGTACTAGTACTTAGTGCGACGTTGATTTTCGGCTGCGGTAGTAATAAGTCGACCAGCGGCACAGTGGGAATTCCTGAGAAGGATAAAGACTATGTGGTTAAACTCGGTTATTATGATTGTGATCATATGACGGCTGCCTGTATTGGCAAAGATGCGGGCATCTTTGAGGAATTAGGGTTAAAAGTTAATGTGATTGGTAATGGTAAGGTGCCTGAGGCGATGGCTGCTGGGCAAATGGATGTGGGGTATGTGGGCAATACCCGAATGATGCGGGCTTTTTTGCAAGGATCACCCATTATGGTGGTGGCTAATAATCATATTGGCGGTTCCTATTATCTAGTGGCTTCCAATGCGATCAGTGACCCGCAAGAGCTGATTGGCAAAAAACTAGCAATTGGCACTGACCCAGAGAAAAACAATTCGTCCTGGATTACGATGGCTCGGAAGCTGGGGCTTCCTATTGAAGGGAAAAACTACGAAGTATTTAACATGGCAGATAAAGATAAGTTTTTTGCACTGAAGGCTGGTAAGTTGGACGGCTATACTTCCTGTGATCCTTGGGGGTCAATGGCAGAACATGAAAAAGCCGGTCATATTATCGCCTCTGCTGTAAAATTATCGAATGGTGAGTGGGGAGAATGTTGTGGTTTTACCATGAATCGAAGCTTTGTCGCTGAACATCCGGAACTAGCGAAAAAAATGATATTGGCTCACACTAAGTCTTTAGAGTTTATTTATACTAAGCCGGTGCGCTCTAGTGAAATTTTTGCGGCCAATTATAATGTACCACTGGAAGTGGCACTCATGACTATCTATAAGAAAACGGTGGCTGAGGGACGTACTTTGACTTGGAAAATGGACAATAAATATTGGGAAAATCAGATTCAATATGAATTAAGCGTACCATCGATGGCGAAAGCACCTGACATTAAAGAATTTCTTCAGCCTCAGTTCCTCAATGAATCCGGAGCAAATGACTTTGATACTTTTATTAAAGAAAAAGTTGATTCTATTTTCCCTGTAGGCATGAACTATGAGGACTGGAAAAAGAAAGCATATGAACTGGAAGGGAAAAAATTATAAGATAAAAGCTTATGAAAAAAATAGTTTGGGCTATCCTGTTGATTGGTTTAGTGGTTTTTTTCACGGCATTGCCGCGGGAAAAAAGTCTTAATAAGATTCGTATTGGCGCACCGGATGATGTGAGTGGATTGATTGTGCACTATTTGCTGAATAGTAAGGGGTTGCAGGGAGAAACAGTAATACAGAACTTTACTGTATTGGGTGTTAAAGATTGTTGTGGCAGTAATACCCAGTGGGCGCTAAGTTCAGAAGAATTAGATATTGCAATCATGTGTCCAGATGCGGCTACTATGTTACTGGAAAAAGACAGTCGATATGTTGTTGTTAGTCCAATCCTTGCCAATTCAGATGTGATAGTAGTAAAGAATGGTGTCTTCCCCCAACTGGTGGGAATTGCCCAGAATCGTGACTATCAGGCGCAACTTGTGCACGATACTTTTGGGCCAAAATGCGTTCCGGTCAATATGCATGCAGCTTCTTTACCCTACGCTTTTGAGAAGAGTGCGGTAGAAGGAGTTGTGGTAGATATATTGAAAAGTTTCGCTTTGCAAGGAAGCAAACTACCGTCTTTTTATAGGGAAACCGATCGGGTGACAGCTGTGCTAGTGGTTCGCAAAGCTTTTATGGATGATGTTCGTTACAAAGATTTTCTCCGGTTGTATGACCAGGGGGTTAATGAATTGAGCCAACCGGATGTTATGCGGGCGGAACTGAAAAAGTTCAAGTCTATCGAGTTGAGTGAGGAGGATATGCAAATATGGAAGCAATTAAAGATAAAATTTCTGTTTGTACGGCCGGAAACCTGAGCGTGATGGACAAACCTGACAATAGCGGTATCGAAAAACAAAAATTTTTACATAGGCTTGGAGTGGCCATTGCTTTTTTGGGCATTTGGCAACTAGCATCGATACATTATCATAGTAATTTACTCCTGCCGCCGCCGGTGAAAACAGCCCAACGGTTGTTGATGATTCTCCAGGATCTTGATGTGCTGAAAAATCTAGCAATTACACTATCAAGGGTACTGACTGGTTTTTTGTATGCCATAGTTATCGGAGTGCCGCTAGGATTTTTGATGGGTTATTCCCAAAAGGCGATGCAGGCGTTAGATCCACTCGTTGGTTCTATTCGGCAAGTACCAATTATGGCTTGGATACCATTAACGATTGTCTGGTTTGGACTAGGCGATGGGCCAACTATCTTCTTAATTGCCATCTCAGGCGTTTTTCCCCTCATTCTCAACACGATCGCCGGTGTGCGTGGTATTTCCCAAGACTATTATCATGCAGCCCGTAGCATGGGAGCAGGGGCATGGAGCATTTTCGCACATGTTATTGTTCCTGGGTCGTTACCAGATATTCTGACAGGGGCTCGACTTGCTTTGGGAAGTGGGTGGATGTCTGTTATTTGTGCGGAGTTTATTGCGACGAGTGCTGGTTTTGGTTATTCGATGGTGGAAGCTCAGACTCGTATGGAAACGGACAAACTGTTGGCATTAATGGTGATGGGCGCGCTAGTAGGTTATGTTCTTGATCGGGTATTACAAGAACTTAATAAATCTTTGGTGGCATGGAGGTTTAGTAAACAGTGAATCTACAGATAGAAAATATAAGTAAAGTATTCTTCCACGCTGACAAGGTGCATACTGTTTTGAAGAATGTCAGTTTCCGTGTGCAGGAAGGACAGTTTGTTTCTTTGCTTGGTCCTTCTGGCTGTGGAAAAACCACATTACTGACTATTATTGCTGGTTTTCAAACATCAACTGGTGGACAGGTGCTACTTAATGGGCAGGAGGTAACCAAACCTGGTCCAGATCGAGGGTTTGTCTTTCAAAATTATGCGCTGTTTCCTTGGATGACTGTTAGAGAGAATATCTTATATCCAATGAAACGGCAGAAGATGCCACGCCTAGAACGCGAGGCGCGATTAGATAATTTATTGACGATGGCGCAGCTTGAAGGCAAAGAACATCTAATGCCAGGGCAGCTTTCCGGTGGGATGAAACAGCGAACGGCTGTTATTCGGGCGTTGGCTGGTCGACCAGAGGTTCTGTTAATGGATGAACCATTGGGGGCAGTGGATTTTCAGATGCGGCAAATTCTGCAGGAAGAACTGGAGGCCCTGTGGTTAAAAGACAAGACGACCGTTATTATGGTCACTCATGATATCGATGAAGCTATTTTTCTCAGTGATCGGGTGATTGTCATGTCGGCACAGGAAGGGGAAATTTTAGAGGATTTGGCGGTCATGCTGCCCCGTCCCCGCGTTCGAAAAAGTGGACTATATCAAGGTTACAAGGAACATCTTACTGAGCTCCTGCAGATTGCACAGGGAGCTAAAACGGTAAACTTGGCATAAATAGTGTAAATGGTGACATATAAAAGGGGGAAATTATTATGAAAATTGCCTATATATTTAGTTCTACTAACTCACAAAAAATTCTCACTACCATGATTATTCCACAATTAGAGCAAAAACGTCATGGGGTAGACGTAGTCGGCATGTTTTTCTTTATGGATAATGCTTTTTATCTTATGGATAATACCGAGACTGGCAAGCGACTACAGGCTTTGCATGAAGAGACTGGAATGGTGATTATGGCCTGCGACCAGTGTGCCATCGAACGGGGCATTGAGAATAATCTGGTTACTGGAGCTATGATTGGCTGTTTCCCAAAACTATACGCTCTATTGGGTGGAGTTGGCGTAGATCAGGTCATTACATTGTAAGAGGGGTCTTATAAATATATGCAGTTTAAGAACTATTCAGCTGAAAAAATAAAAATAGACAGTGTGACTTCCGATCTGACGTTTGAGGAACGCTTGCTTAGACAATATTTGATCAGACAGATCATCAATAACGATCGACCAGTCATCGTGGAAAAATTAAAAGATGCTCCGGAAATGGCTCATATTGATATTGACAAGATAATCCTTAAGCTAGTTGACAAGAGACGGATTGTTCTGGATGAGCAGGGCCAGATTATTTTTGTATATCCAGTTTCAGCATTACCCACTCATCATAAAGTGACTCTCCAGGACGGCCGGAAATTGAATGCAATGTGCGGGATTGATGCTATGGGGGTCGCTTTTACTCTAGGGCAAGATACGGTTATACAATCGGAATGCAGCCTGTGCGGCCAGTCGGTAACAGTCAAGATAACCGATGGTGTGTTGACTATGGTTGAGCCAGAAAGCTTGCATGTATTACATGTGGATCTTAATAAGGTTGACAACTGGGCGGGAAGCTGTTGAAACATCATGAATTTCTTCTGTACGAAGAAACATTATGAGGAATGGACTGCGCAAATGGGTGTGAATGAGGAAGAAGTCTTTTGTTTGGACGTATTTGAAGGTCTAATGGTTGCAAAGATGTTATTTGGATAAAGTCGGCACGAGCTTAACTGTTAGAATAACTGACTTGATAAGCAACTTATTTTCCGGAAATCCTATGATTTCCGGTTTTCTAAATTTGGGAAATTGATTATTAGTTATTTGATGTAGATAACTTGGGAAAAGGTGGGGGGATAAGTATGAGGGAAAAGCTGACTACAATTTGTGGGGTTTGTCCGGGTGGATGTGGGATAGAAGCAATCCTAGATGATGGTAGGCTGGTGGAAATTAAACCGTTGCAAGAGACTCCTTTTAGTGCATTATGTGTGAGGGGTAAGTTTGCCCCAGAAGTCGTGCACTCTCCTGATCGGCTGCTAAAACCGCTAATACGTGTGGGAGAAAGAGGCGAGGGTAAATTCCGTGAGGCTAATTGGGATGAAGCACTGGATTTGGTAGCCGATCAAATGCTGGCTATTAAAGAAAAGTATGGTCCTCAAGCGGTAATGAGCCATTCGGGGCGCGGGGCTTTCGAGCAATCCATGTTGGACTTCAATGGCGTGGAGGATTCAGTAGCTTCCAAATTATTGTTGCCTTTTGGATCGCCGAATATTGCGAGTGTTAGTTCCTTATGTTATGTCTCATTTGGTGTTTTTGCACCAATGACCACATTTGGTCTTACTGGTCGGCGATTATTGCCGGATTTTGAAAATAGTCACTTGATTGTGGTTTGGGGTGCTAATCCAGGCACTGATTCCCCTCCCTTTATCTATGAACGTATCCTAAAAGCCCAACAAAAAGGTATTAAAATGATTGTAATTGATCATATGCGGAGTGATATCGCTAGCCGTGCTGATCAGTGGGTTGCTGTCCGTTCTGGGTCAGATGGGGCGTTAGCATTAGGGTTGTTGCGGGTAATCATTAATGAAAACTTATATGATAAGGAATTTGTTAGCAAGTGGACAACAGGATTTGAGGAACTAAGGGATTATGTACAGGCTTTTACTCCTGAGATGGTGGAGAATACTACAGGGGTACCCCAAGAAACAGTGCTGGCATTGGCTAGGGAAATAGCCGGAACTAAACAGGTTACTCTTAAAACATATACTGGGCTTGAGTATTCCAATTGCGGCGTGCAGACGATTCGGGCGGTGTATATTTTGTGGGCGTTGACTGGAAATTTGGACGTGCCCGGTGGCTTGTATATTGATTCTCCGGAAGAACCGTTCTTTGAAGCAGCGAAGTTTGTACAGCCAGAAGGCGTTTTGCCAATCGGTGCGAATGAATATCCGTTGTTTTATAGACTGACTGGGTGCGCTCAGTTTATGGAATTTCCCAAAGCTGTTCTGAAAGGTGAACCCTATCCTATAAAAGCCTTATTGAATAACGGGGCATCTATATTGACCTCATATCCTCAACCTCATATTTGGGAGGCAGCTCTACGGAAGTTGGATTTCATGCTTGTAATCGATCGCTTTATGACTAAGGATGCCTTGTTTGCAGATGTAGTATTACCAGCTACCACTTATTTTGAGAATACTTCCTATCAACGGTACCCTGGCTATATGCGCTTGCGCCAACCGATACTCAAACCGATTGGCCAAGCGAGGAATGATCTATTCATTTTTGCAGAGATTGCAAAACGATTAGGTTATGGGCATTTTTATCCGCAAAATGAAAATGAACTATTAGAAAAAGCTTTTGCCCGTAAGCCGGAGTTATTAGCTGAGCTTTTGAAACATCCAGAAGGTGTTCGTCTGCCTGTGCCCAAACGGCAATATAGAAAGTTTGAGACAGGGTTGCTGCGTCCTGATGGGCTGCCAGGGTTTAACACGCCGTCTGGCAAGCTGGAAATAGCATCCGACCTGCTGAAGGAATGTGGTTATGATCCGCTTCCTGTGTACCAGGAAGCCCTGGAAGGACCACTTAGCAGTCCTGATTTGCACCCAAAATATCCCCTAGTCATGAACACTGGGGCCAGAATTCATTCTACTTTCCGTTCTCAGCATTTAAATATTCCAGGATTATTAAAACTGCAACCTAGACCGCAGGTACTGATTCATCCGACAGATGCGGCGGACAGGAATATTGATAAGGGGGATAAGGTACTCATACGGACTAAGCGTGGCGAGATTGGCTATTATGCAAATGTTACTGACCGTGTGATGCCCGGTACGGTGGAAATAAATATGGGGGGAGGCGCTCCGTTGCAAGCTCCCGAATGGCGTGATGCCAATGCCAACGTACTAACTGATTTTACTAACCGGGATCCCATTTCTGGTTTTCCAGTATTCAAAACATTACTCTGTCAAATTGAAAAAGCAAAATAAGTGAACCAAAACAGTGACTCAGACTAGCCTTGCCGAACACCGAATTATAGGAATAGAATGTTTAAACAAAGTATTGCATCGGCAATATATGCAGTAAGGATAGGAACCGAAAAGCTAAAAAGCTTCGGTTCCTTTTTTTTGTCTATAAATTGTGAATGGATTTACTAAAAATGATTTTATAAGGACTTTATACCTAATTAAAATAGGTCTATAGTTGGTGGGATTTTCCATGGTATGTATGGAATTATTATTACATCAAGTTGGTATATAATTCTAATCATTCATGGGATCATTGTAGACGTTAAGAAACGGAATTTTATATGAATATCTTATTTAAATATGACTCAAAGAATACTTGCCAGGTTCATTTGAAATGGAGGAGAATCAGTATGTCGGTAAAGAGGGTAGCGCTCAAAGATTTAACGGTGGGGAGTATTCTTGCGGATTCTATAGTCTCTGTTACGGGTAAAATACTTCTAGGTAAAGATAGTGTATTAACGACAAGACATATTTCTTTGCTGGATACTTGGGATGTCAAAAGTGTGCTTATTAGCATTGATGTAGAAGAGAAAGTAGAGGCTGATATATCTTTACAAGAAAAGGCGCAAGCAATTCATTCTGCGGAATACATTCAGTTTGTTCAAGAATATGATTCAATTGTTGCAAATACAGTTCTATCTTTTGATATTATCCAAAGACAGAAGAAGATTCCTGTTTCTCATTTTAAAGATGCTGCTGGCAGTATTTATTCGTCGATTACAAGAAATAACGTTAGGGTTATGAATTATTTGCTTATAAGTGATCATAACTTAGCCGACGTTATTACGCGCCATTCAGTGAGGGTAGCTTATTTTGCCGGTATCATTGCCCGTCAGATGAAGTGGAGTCAGAATGATATAGCAGGGGTGGCATTTGCTAGTCTCTTACATGATGTAGGAAACTTGGTAAATGGCAAAAATCAAGATCCGTGTGTTCAGGTCAATATTGCAGACAGCGGTCGTTTGCTTAAAGAAACACAGGGGCTTTCTAACGAAGTGATTTTAGGGATTATGCAACATCGTGAACGCATTGATTGTAGTGGTATTCCTAATGGAACGCAAGGTAACCGAATTCATCCCTATGCTAAAATTATTGCTGTTGCCGATCACTTCCATAATTTGGCGCATGGCGATGAGTGTGTTAATCCTTTGCGAATTTTGGATATTCTTACTCGTGAAATGTATGGTGCATTCGATCCTGATATATGTCAAAGCCTTATCTGTCGGGTGCGAGACAGCCTGTTGTTTAATAAGATTATTCTTTCAAGCGGGCAAGAAGCTGAGATTATTTTTTTTAATAGTAATAATTATTGTTTGCCTGTCGTCAAGACTGTGGATAATCAGATTATTGATTTGTCGCAACGCAGAGATTTGACCATTAGTCGGATTTCCATTCCCGCTTAGAGGCAGATTGCCAAAAATCCTGCAAGAATGATTGCAGGATTTTTATATTTTAAGGCGAGTGTTTTATAAGAAAGAAAAAAATATACCCCCCGCAATTGAAAAAATCACAGGGGCAACAATATATGTTGTCATTAATATTAATTTTTCTGAGCTTTGATTAGGTCTAGAATTCCAGTTTTTTGTACCGTTTTAGCTGAATTCTCGCCATCTGTTAGCCATTTTTCTGTTGATTCTCTAGGATCTAAATATTCTACTTGCATTCCCAAATTTTCTACATTAGTTTTGAATTCTGGGTCGGAGACAATTGCTTTGAGCCCTTCTGCTAGCTTAGTTTTAGCCTCTGGCGGTAGACCTTTGGGAGCCGCCAATCCATGCCAATTGTTTAATACAATGTTAAATCCTTGTTCCTTAAATGTTGGTATATACGCTAAGTCTGGGTCAGTGAGTCTTTGTTCCCCTGTCGTTGCCAGTGCTCGCAGTGTGCCATTTTTAATGTGCTCTTTGGCTGTTGCTGGGTTAATAAAAGCAATTTGAACATGTTTGCCTAACAAAGCAACCGTAACTTCACTAGCACCACGAAAGGGAACTTGTTCAAGGGTAATGCCAGCATCTTTGGCAAGTGTTTCACCAATAATATGTGACGGCGAACCTATACCTGAATGACCAAATTTCAATTGTGCTGGATGCTGCTTGGCGTATGTAATTACGTCATTGAGATTTTGCCAAGGTTGTTCGGCTTGGACTATCATGATAAATGATGAAGTTGAAACTTGTACAAGGGGCTCTAAGGCAGTTGGGTAATGATATTTCGTTGGTCCATATAATGGTAGTATAAGTAAATCAACTGAGCTAAGGCCAAGGGTATAGCCATCTGGACTGGCACTTGAAAGTTCATTCCAACCGATGGTACCTGCTCCGCCTGGTTTATTGACAATAACGAAGGGTTGTCCTAAATATTTAGGGGCCATCTTTTCTAATGCCCGGGCTGTAAGATCCAATCCTCCCCCAGCACTAAAGGGTACAATAATAGTAATAGGTTTAGTGGGGTATTGCGGGGTCGTTGTGGTCGCTTTACTTTGTATATCGTTACAACCTCCAATTAGTATTGAGATAAGTAACAAGCATGTTGTTAACAATATTAAAGCTTTTTTCGGCATTCGATCATCTCCTTGTCTATTATTCATGCAATCACTGTTAACTACTTACCTCCTCTCGTAAGTGATTGACCTTACTAAGCCAGCGAATCGTATGATATAGAATAAAGACAAGCCCTAGTACCAGAATGGTGCCAGAAAGCGGTCGAGTAAATATCCCCCAGATGTTACCATCACAGATAATCAATCCTTGTATTAATCCCTGTTCTAACTCAGGTCCGACTACGATACCGATAATGAGTGGCGCTGGTTCAAGCCCTGTGCGTCGTAAGAAAAAACCGATGATGCCGAAAAAAATTATCCACATTAAATCAAAAACGCTGTTATTAATACTATAGGCACCAGTTAGGGTAAGTACAGCCACCAATGGCATAAGTAGATTGAGTGGTGTTTTGAGCAGTTGAATAAAAATACCAACTAGAGGCAAATTAATAATGAGTAGCAGTAGATTGCCAATATACATACTGGCAATAAGACCCCAAAATAGATCAGGTTGTTGGGTGATTAGTGCCGGGCCTGGGATGATGCCGTGAATCATAAAGCCACTTAGTAGAATAGCTGTACCGCCACAAAAGGGCAGTCCAAGGGTTAGTAGGGGAATCATAGTGGCGGAAATGGCCGAGTTATTGGCTGATTCCGGTCCGGCAACCCCTTCAATAGCACCATGACCAAACTCAGCTGGATTTTTACTACAGCGTTTTTCCAAGGCATAGGATGTAAAGCTGGATATTGTTCCCGCCGGACCAGGCAATAAGCCTATCAAGAACCCTATAACACCACCGCGAAACATGGGCGCTACTGAACGTCGACCCTCTTCACTGGTAGGGTATAAATCACGAAAGCGTACTGCAGGTACATTGTTTTGAGTATTGGGCTTTGTCATCACAGTGAGAATTTCTCCAATACCAAATATACCCATCGCTAAAATCGATAAATCAAAACCTCTATCCAGTTCAGCGACACCGAAAGTAAAACGGCTAATGCCTGACAAACTGTCTAGTCCGATGGTTCCCAACATAATACCAGTGAGAGCCATTAAGGCAGATTTCAGAAGGGACGTCCCAGTTAGTTTAGTGAGTACGATTAATCCTACCAGGGCGATGGCGAAATATTCCGGTGGTCCAAAGGACAGTGCAGCCTGAGCCAAAGGGGGAGCAAACATGGTTAGGCCGATTACGCCGATTGTGCCGGCAATAAAGGAACCGATAGCTGCCACAGTAAGTGCTGCTCCACCTCGTCCTTTTTGGGCCATAGGGTAGCCATCCATACAGGTCACGACTGATGCGGCTTCCCCCGGTACATTCATCAAGATTGCAGTCGTTGAACCGCCGTATTTTGATCCATAATAGATCCCAGCGAACATAATTAATGCTGCAGTACTATTCATTCCATAACTAAAGGGGAGCAATAGGGCAATGGCACTGATTGTATCAATTCCAGGCAGTACCCCAACCAATGTACCAATCAAGACACCTATGGTACAAGCGAGCAAATTGATAGGCATGATGCTGATATAAAACCCATGTAGTAACATTGTCAATGTTTCCACCCACTCACCTCCCTAGTCTTTATGGTAATGTAACAGCTAAAAAGTATTTGAAGAGAAGATAAAATACTATTGAACTACCAGCCGCCATCATAAAGGGAAAGATCCAGCCCTTCGTATCGGCTATCTTAAACAAATAAAATAGGAATATGAAGGTAGCGGCAAAATAACCGATAATATTGAAAATTGTAATATAAAAGAGCAGACCAATGAGAATAAAAATGAACTTTGTCCAGTCAACATTTTCTTTTGGTATAGATTCTTTTGATCGCAACTGCTTGAATATAAGGAACAATGCGAATAACACGGCAGTAATTCCTGCTAATATCGGCAAAAAGCCAGATCGAGGTGACTGAAGAGTACCAAATGTAAGCTGCCCAGCCAAGCATAGATAAACAACGCTTCCTAGTAAAAAGAAAAAGGGGATTATTTTTTCAGTCATATTCAAACACCTCTGCTACTTAAGTTATCTTGTAATGGTTAATGAAATGTCAGACATGGTTAAATTCGATTGTAAAGGTTGTCCCTTTTCCTAGTTCGCTATCAACCTTCAATATTGCAGCATGACGTTGTATAATTCGGTAACAGATAGCCAAACCCAGACCAGTACCATTTTCTTTGGTGGTGAAAAACGGTGTTCCAATTTTATCTTTGAGTTCTAGGGGAATACCTACTCCTGAATCTTTTATGGATAAAAGTACTTTTGAGTCAATAAATTCAGTGCTAATGTTAATGATACCGCTGCTGGGCGTAGCATCTAGTCCGTTTCTTACTATGTTAAGAACAAGCTGACGGATGCTGTTTTGATCTAAAGATACATTAGGAAGCGTGTTTAAATTAAGTTTAATTTCACAATCGTTACATAACGCATCAGCCTGTAGTAAGGGATAAAGATCATATATAATTGTATTTAGATTATTTTCACTAAACTCCATAGCCCTATTTTTAGCCAGTGATAAAAATTCCGTAATAATGCTGTTAGCACGATCTAGTTCATTGATCATCAGTGAAAAATTTTCTTTTTGTATGGCGAATTCCTGTTTATTACCTATAAACTGTAATAAGCCTCTTACTGTTGTCATCGGATTTCGTATTTCATGGGCAATGCCAGCCGCCATTTCACCAATGATGTTTAATCTGTCCAGGCGAGTCATCTGTTCGGTTTGTTCACTAATATAGTTGAGAATCGGGGTAAATTCGGCTATTTCACTACGATAGCCATAGGAATGTCCGGAAAGTATGGATTCAGCAAATAACTGAAGGTCCTTTTTTAATTTAACAAACAACTCGCGAAAGATAATAAAACATACTAACAGCATAAGGAATGCACCTAAAAATGTATTTGCTGTTCGCTTCCAAATTGCTGAAGAAACAGAGTCCTGGTTGATAGACGCAAAAGCATGGCCAACGATAACTCCATGTTCCTCAATGGGTTTGATGTAGATGATTGTAGTTGCCCCATGCCATAAAATTGAATTTTTCTTTTCGAATAGTTGTTCTGTATTGCCTTGATAGATTTCATTAACCAGAGTGGGGGCGATGCTGATAAGTAGCGACTTATCAAACTGTGGACCAATGGCAACAACGCTCTCATAGTGTCTGGAATAAAAACCAAATTTAATTATATTTATTGGTAGCAGGATATCCTTGAGAATTGGTTGGAGTTCTTTATTGAAAGCTAAGATTTGATCTTGCACAGATGCATTAGTAGCACTCTGTCTGGTAATAATTTCAGAAAAGGCATTGACTGGTTTTTTATTGACCAGAAAATCAGTAATAGATATAAGATATTTGATATTTTTCTCATTCTCCTCTTGCAAAGAGAGCCAATGATTATACGTTGTAGTCGTTATCATTAACAATATAACAACGCTAACTATTTTTAAATTTAATGTTGTTGCTAGATTGAAACTTCTCATAGTTTTAATCCTCTTTAGTGAATAATTTTATATATTGTGATTTTGACACTAATGCATCATCATTGCATATTGTTTTACAATTAACTACATATTTACCTGATAATATCAAAAATCCTTATTGATATTTACTACTTCGTTAATAAATATCAAAATCCTTCCAGATTAATTGTGAAAATTAACCAAAATAATTACATAAATCTACAAATATGATAAAATTTATCTATATAAGAGATGAAGGCGGAATAAAAACAATATTGTTTGCCCAAACTATAGGTGACTATATCGGTGAAGATAATTTCAAGGTAAAGATCTTGACAATGATAATCAATTATGTGATAATGCATACATACCGTCCGGTAGGTATGCAAAGGAGATGTTTTTATGGTGAAAAATAATATTACGGTTGCGGCGTTACGTTTATTTTTATTGCGTGGTTATAAATATGTTTCGATTATTGATATTGCCAATGAAGTTGGAATAACAAAAGGTGGAATTTACCACTATTTCGGTAGCAAAGAAGATTTATTACATGCAGCAGTACAATTTTTATTTGATCATCTAAAGAAAAAATTTATGGATTTATTTAGGGAAGAGAGAAAAATATGTGATATTCTATATAGCATTATCGTAGATCAGAGCGTGGATCAGTATATTAAAATATTAATTGGTATTGAAAAAGAAGATAATTTGGTTAATGATGGTAATTTTATACATGAAGTAATGCAGAATTTTCCTCATATTCATCAACGAATTGATGAGGATCATTTGGAGATTTGTAGCGCTATTGAAAAAAAAGTGCATAGAGCTGTAGAGCAAGGGGAAATAAGAGGGGATTTGGATACGAAGGGTCTTGGGATGATTATATGGACCATGTTGCAAGGGCAAAATTTAACAAGAGCATTCTCAAAGGACCGGAATGTTAGAAGACAAATTGTGAATAATTTTTGCAAATTACTTGATGTAGAGTAGAAGTGTTAACCAATTACTCAGTGGATGGATTTTTTATCAAATACACATACCGACTGGTCGGAATGTGTATAAAACTAATGAAGAGGAGTGGGTATCTTACATGAAAAAGTTCAACTATAAATACTGGATTATTCCTGTGATATTATTTGTCGGTATGATTATTTTATTTCGTAATGGAGTGTTATATAGCAAAGATATAAAGATAGAAACAGATAATGTAGGGGTCAGTGTAAGGGTCATAGAAGCACAGTATGTAAATGCAGTGCCCCAGTTAAAGTTAAGTGGCTCTATTGAAGGAAAAACAGCGGCGACCATTAGCGCGAAGCTGGCAGGGCGCATTGAACAAGTTTTGGTTAAACAAGGGCAGCTGGTTCAAGCTGGGCAAGTGCTGGCAAAATTGGAAAGTGTTGAATTGGCAAATGCAGTACGAACAGCTGAGCAGGCCGTTGCAAAAGCTCAGATTGCATATGAGTTAGAAGTAAATGATTATGAACGATATAAAACACTATATGCACAACATGCCATTGCTAAACAAAGTTTAGATTCCTATGATGCAAAATTACGTACTGCTCAAGCTGAGTTAGCCAGTGCTATTGCCAGTCAAAGCAGTGCAGAGCAGCAGTATGAATATGGAAACATTACAGCCCCTGTTGATGGCGTAGTTGCGAATGTAACAGCAACAGTCGGTCAGGTTGTTGCTTCAGGTACCTCACTCATGTCGGTGCAAGATATTAGTGAAGTGTATGCCATAGTTAACATTGAGCAAAAAGATTTAGGTAAGGTGACAATTGGTCAGAAAGCCGAAGTAACTGTGGATACATATGAAAACAAGGTATTTCCAGGAATTCTTGATACAATAAATCCTGAGGCTGGCTCAGCCAATCGTATGTTTAGTACTAAGATTAAGATTGATAATGCAGGTGGATTATTAAAAACGGGCATGTTTATTAAGACCCAGCTGTCAACTGGTGCTGCCGTACAGGTACTAACAGTACCCCAATCAGCTGTTATACAAAAACAAGGATTGTATTATACTTTTACGGCAGAAACTAATAAGGCAGTACGTCATCAAATTGAAATAGGCGATGTAATCGGTGATACTATTCAGATAAAAACAGGGTTAGAACCTGGCGCTAAAGTCATTACAAGTAATGTCAATAAGCTTAAAAATGGGGATTTAATTCGCATTGAGGAATAGAGGAGATAGATATGAATCTTACTGAGATTAGTTTAAAACGTCCCGTATTTGCTACAGTGATTATTTTAGCCCTTGTGGTTTTAGGTATGTTTAGTTACAGATCTTTAAATGTTGATGAATACCCAAATGTGGAAATTCCAGTTGTTGGCATCACCGTTACCTATGACGGTGCATCACCAGAGCAAATTGAATCTAAAGTAACCAAAAAAATCGAGGAAGCTGTGAGTGCGGTATCAGGAGTTGAACATATTTCATCAACGATTACTGAAGGAGAGTCGCTGACAATTGTTGAATTTACGTTAGAAACTTCAGCGGGAACAGCCGCGCAAGATGTACGTGATAAAGTTGGTAGTATAGCGGGTGACTTACCAGATGATGCTAAAACTCCTGTCATCAGTCGCTTTGATCCATCGGCGACGCCGATTATTTCTCTTGCAATTACAGGAGATCAGAGCTTACGAGAGTTGACTACGATCATCAAGGATCTTGTCACTAAAAGAGTAGAGGCCGTTTCGGGGGTTGCCTCTGTATCTGTCAAAGGTGATGTAGAACGAGAAATAAAAATCAATCTAGACAGGGATAAAATAGCCGCTTATAATTTGACGATTCCTCAAATAAAAACCAGCTTGACCAGTGAAAATATAGATACCCCCGGTGGTAAAGTGACAGATGGTAAACATGAAACCACAATCAGATCAGTAGGGGCCGTTACCTCTCCTGAGCAGTTTTTAGCTCTCCCTATTGCTCAGCGTAACGGAGTACAATTGTATGTACATAATATTGCAACTATTAGTGATGGTACCGTCGATGCGACTGAGATTACTAAGTTAAATGATAAAGAAGCCATTGGTCTGGAAGTTATGAAACAATCAGGTGGCAATACGGTAGCGGTGGCGAACAATGTAAAGCAAGAGATTGAAAAAATAAAAAAAGAGTTACCTGCTGGTGTTGAATTGACAGTAATACGAGATAATTCGGTAACCATCAGTGATTCAATTAATGATGTATTGCTCAACATCGTCATAGGAGGATTTTTGGCTGTTGCCATAGTTTTTTTATTTTTAGGAAATTGGCGCAGTACCATGATTGCAGCTATTGCCATTCCAACTTCCATTATTACTACATTCTTAGCGATGAAAGCCTTAAATTTTACCCTGAATACCATGTCTTTATTAGGATTGTCTCTAGCAGTGGGCATATTGATTGATGATGCTATTGTTGTCATTGAAAATATTGTACGGCATTTACAAATGGGCAAAGATAAATATACAGCTGCGGCAGATGGAACAGCAGAAATTAGCTTGGCGATTACCGCCACAACCTTCAGTCTTGTAGCAGTTTTTTTACCAGTGGGGATGATGACAGGGATTATCGGTCAGTTTTTTAAACAGTTTGGTATTACAGTAGCAGTGAGTGTTTTAGTATCCTTGTTTGTCGCCTTTACTTTGACTCCTATGTTATCAGCAAATTATTTAACTCACCGACAGTCTAAGGCTATTACATGGTTTGATGAAAAATGGAATCAATGGGACCAAAAATTTGATGAATGGACGAAGAAATATGGTAGATTCTTACGATTTTGTTTAAGTCATCGTAAAAAAATCATGGCCATGGTGGCTATTTTATTGATTGCTAGTTTGTCACTACTGCCTTTAATTGGTTCTAGTTTTATTCCTGATTCAGATAGTGCTGAATTAAAAATATCGGCGGATGTTGATGCGGGTATGAGTCCTCAATCTGTAGGACTCATTGCAGATGAAATGGTGTCGATCATTCGCAGTCTGCCAGAAGTCATATTGACCTATAGTGTCGCTGAGAGTGATAGTATTAGCATTACGGTAAAATTAACACCAAAAGGTCAAAGAAAGTTGACTGACGCCCAGATTGTTAAGATCTTACGCGAAAAATTAGGTGGAATTCCAGGTACGCAGGTCAGTGTTTCTAAAAAGTCTGGTATGGACGACCAAAAACCGATAGCCCTTGTTATACAGGGAGAGTCTTTAAATACCCTTGTTGAAATATCTGAGCAAGTTGAGCAACTTGTAGCAAGTGTGCCAGGTGCTGTTGATGTTTCTTCTAGTTATCAATCTGGTAAACCCGATGCTCAACTGGTGACAAATCATGATAAAGCCTCGGCTCTTGGCGTATCAACTTCCAATATCGCTACCACCTTATATACCATGTTTAATGGTACTGTGATTAATCAATACAGGGAGGACAATGATTCTTTTGATGTAAGACTAATTTTAGCGCCCAAGGATCGTAAAAGCTTATCTGATGTAGACAATATTTATTTGGGAAGTTCTTATACAGATGCCAATTCTCAAACAGTAATGGTCCCCCTGTCCCAGGTAACGAACACAGTTTACTCCACAAGCCCTACAAGCATCAAGCGTTATGATCGTTTGGATCAAATTACAATTTCAGCAAATTTAAATAATGTATCCCTGGGAGATTTCAATACGGCATTGGATAAGAAACTAGGGGACGTTAAATTGCCCCAAGGGTATAAATTTGTATTTACCGGCCAATCACGCCAAATGAATGAGGCTTTTACAGGGATTGTTATGGCATTAGCATTAGCCGTTTTATTCATTTTCTTTGTGCTTGCGGCCCAATTTGAAAGTTATATAGATCCTTTTGCCATCATGTTAGCCTTGCCATTAGCTATCATTGGCGCGATTGTTGGCTTGTTATTAGGGAATAGTACTTTGAATATGATGTCATTAATTGGAGTTATCATGCTCATGGGGCTCGTAACGAAAAATGCTATTTTGCTTCTAGACTTTGCGAAACAGCGTATGGAGCAAGGTGAAGAACGGAATCAGGCCTTAGTGGATGCGGCAGTTGTACGGATGCGTCCCATTATGATGACTACTGTTGCCATGATTTTTGGTATGTTACCTTTGGCCTTAGGTGTTGGACCAGGTGCAGAAACACGTGCTCCCATGGCCCATGCTATTATTGGTGGTCTCATAACATCTACCCTACTGACCTTAGTCGTAGTTCCTGTTATGTATACCTTGTTGGATGATTTGCGTCAAAGGATGAAAAAAACTAATTCAGTCATTGAGGATTAGATAATCTTAAAAAAGAGTGCGGCGGGTTGGCGTTAGTATTATTAATACAGTACCAGGTATTTCATCGGATCAATAGGGGTGTTGTTTACGCGCACTTCATAATGTACATGGGGGCCGGTGCTTTTGCCGGTGCTGCCGGCATAGGCAATAACCTGTCCTTTCTTGACTTGCTGTCCGACAGTAACAGCTAGCTGGGAGTTATGGCCATACAGTGTGGCAATACTATTTCCGTGGTCAATTTGCACTAGATTGCCATAGCCACCGGCCGGGCCGCTCACTACGATTTCCCCGTCGGCGGTGGCCACTATTGGTGCGCCCATGGTATAGGCAATATCAATACCGGGATGTAGCTCATTACCATCGCCAAATGGGGAAATCCGCCAACCAAACCCTGAAGTAACGGTTCCTTGGGCAGGCCAAATCGAAGGTGTTATTGCCAAATTGGCAGTCGGTTTAGGGGTGATCGGGGTTGACGTTGGCAAACTGGCAGTGGCAGGCAGGGGAGCTTCATTTGCTATTGCTGCCTGCGCAGAGAGGGCTGGTCGCTGGTGTAATGGAACAAAGAGTATAGCGGTAGATAAGAACAGCACACATAGCAGGAAAAAGCGCCATGGTGCGAAGAGTGTTAGCATTTTGATAACAGTGGTTTTCTTTGCAGACGTAGTTTCTGTGGGATGTGTCATAACTGAGTTTCCTCCTTAAAAACAGTATAAACGAGATAAAGGTAGCTTGTAGGATTAAGATTTATTTGTCTACCATTTTACATTATAACGGAAATCGAAACATTATGTCTGCACAAATTTAAAAATCTGTTGATCATAACAATACTTGACGGCAATTTCGAAACATGAGAATATAGTAACGGCTAAGCTTTCATATTGGAGATGACAAATATGCAGGTATCTATACAGAATTTTCGCAAGTCGACGATGATAATCACAGCATTAGTGCTTACAGGCCTTTTAGCTGGTGTGATTCCTTTTTTTCTGCAGCGTATCAATCAGCGGACTCCAGTGATTGTCACCGTTGCTCCAGTCAGTATTGTTAATAAACCACTGCGCATTGAGCGGGCTGGATCGGCAGTACATGCAACGATGGTTCCTGTCTATAGCGAAGGGGCAGGCCGTGTCAGTGATGTCTATGTAACCGCAGGTCAGGCAGTGAAAGCCGGTCAATCCCTGGTTAAACTGGAGATTACTGGCGGGGGCGGTGAAGTTATGGCGGCGCCTAGTCCTGCGTCAGTAGAGGTTTCTTCGGCAGCAAAAGATGCATATGAAAATGCACTAAAAGATTATAATCGGTATCAAATTCTCTATCAAAAAGGTGCAATCGCTCGTAAACAGTTGGAAACTGCAGAAGCCCGCCTTCAGGCGGCTCAAGCAGGCATGCAGAGTCAGCAAGGCGTGGGAGCACCTGTAAGAACGAGTACTAACCTGAGCGGACCGGTTACGATCCAGGCATCGATTGATGGAACGATTACTGGACGGGTAGTAACTGTCGACAGTGAGATTCAGGCAGGGCAAGAGCTTATGGCTCTTGGTAGTGGGCAAGATGTTGAGATTATCGTGCCGCTGGAGCAAAGGGAGTTATATTTTATTCAGCTTGGCTCACAGGCAGTCATAGAGGTCGCGGGCCAGCAACTGGTAGGCCTGGTCTCTGGCATTTATCCTGAAGTAAAAGATAAACAAATTGCGTCTTTTATGGCACACATAAAACCAATACAGCCGCCAGGGAATATATTAACACTAGGAATGTCTGTTGCTGTACGCATTGCGACCGGACAAGAGGTTGGTACGATAGCAGTTCCTCCCCAAGCTGTGCATCGTGACGAAGAAGGGCAGTATTTCATTTTCTTTGCTATTGAAGGAAAAGCAGCTCGTCAACAAGTTACGATCGGTGAAGCTATCGGAGATTTATGGGAAGTCACAACAGCTATACCACAAGGCAGTATGGTGATAACAAGCCAGATCGATCAGCTTAAGAATGGGGATACTGTTACTGTTGCAGAATGAAACTTTATATAACATAAGAAGTCCTGTCAAATTTTCTACATTATAATGTACCCTATCGGATAGACAATGTAAAAAAGTCTACCCGATAGGGTATTTTTATGTATAATGAAAAAAACAAGAATGGTGGGAGTTAAATTG
>JAGFZX010000058.1 GCA_017889585.1 Bacillota bacterium | reverse complement strand
GCAGTATTTGCCGCGACGCAAATCGCAGCTCGCCCAGAAAATTCAGGAAAAGTCCTTGTCGTATTGTTGCCTGATACAGGGGAACGATATTTGTCCACATCTGTGTTCCAAACAGAGTAACAATATCTAACGAATTAGCTGGTCAGTAAAATTTGAAGACTGAATGTTTTCCTATGGAGTGCAATTTTTTTAACCTTTTCCATTGTATTAAAGCTGACTGGATAACCAGAGGCTGGTTTTTTCGCGTAGGCGGAGAATCAGTCTTTTTTTTATTATAGGGAGGTGAAAGTATGTCAGTTATGCTTATTGGCGCAGACCATTTAGGTGGTATTGGGAAAAAACTACAGAAGATGGGGGTACATTCTATAGAACATGTAACTGGCAGAAATGTTAGCGACCGCAAAAAGTTTAAATGTCCATTATCTACAGCTTTAATTGTTGTTTTCATTGATTATATCAATCATGCAACAGCAAAAAACATCAAGGCTATGGCTAAATCCCAGGGAGTGCCTCTTATTTTTGCTAATCGCTCATGGAGTTCACTACAGGATAAAATGGCTGATTTCAATCTAAAAGAATTGGGATAACAATAAATACGTTCTTTACTGGTGATAACAACCTTGGAGCTATTCTCCAGGCTAGTTCTGCGCAACTTAATACTGTTGTTTCTAATGTAATAGGGGAGGAGGCAGCTGAAATTAATCGTGAGGTACATAGAAAAAACAACAAGCATTTATTGCTTGTTGTTCAGACTGTAGACAAAATATTTATTTTATATCTGATAGTCATATACCGGTTCAGTGCATCTTACCGCAGTACCGGCAGCGATGTTTGCCAATTGTCCTTTGGCCAGAGCTAGTTTGCCGTTCACAAACACATAATCAATGCCCTCCGGCTTGGCATCGGGCAAGCCAAAATCAGCCTTATCCATAATGCTTTTAATATCAAATACCACTAAATCGGCATCCATACCTTCCCGCAGTCGACCTTTAGTATGAAAGCCTAAAGTTTCCGCCGGGAGTAAAGTAGCCTTGCGGACTGCTTCCATGATTGTTAACTCATAGCGTTCGCCAACCATCTGCCGGAAATAGCGGGGAAAACTACCGGCAATTTGCGGATGTCCTTCACCCGGGGCATAAGCGCCGGTGTCGGTAGAAGGCATGGCGTACGGATGATTCAGAGCCGTATAAATTTCGTCTTCCACGCCGGTAAACACGATCACCGCAGCATGGGGGTCATTGGTGCGAAGTTCCCGATAAATATCCATATTCAAACGCTGGCCGTTATATTTGCCAGTAATGACAAGAATATCGTCAAGTTTCCAGCCGTTTAACTCCATGGAATCTTCGTCAAAAAGCACAGCTCCGATATGGGTGGCCCATTGGGTATACATGCCGCTGTCAAAACGTATGTCCATGCCATCTGCCCGGGCCTTATTAATGACGGCTATGGCTTCATTAATAAGGCCAGTACCATATTGATATACCAGGTGGGATATCTGAACGCGGGCGCCTGTTTGTCTGGCGATATCGACAGCTTCTACCAAAGAATACATATCAATACTGGTACGCATTCTGGTATCTACCGAAACTATCCGTCCATATCTGGCAGCCAGTTTGCTTAGTTTATATATCTCATCATTAGAACTGCCGGGGGCATAGGCTAACCCCAGTGATAAACCGCAGGCCCCAGCTTCAAAGGCTTTTTCTACTAAATATTCCATGCGGGACAACTGTTCAGGCGTTGCTGGTTTGAGGGGGTTGGTAATACCTACAGCTTCCCTGAGGCTTATAGAATGACCGAACATTTCAGCTTGGTTGATAATAAAGCCGTTTTTCTCCTGAACGGCAAAAAAACTGTCAATATCCAGCGGACTTAATCCGCAATTGCCGCCGACAGTAGTGGTAATACCTTGGTGTAGCGAAAGTTCGGCGCAATACGAATTCAGATCAACATGGCCGTGTATATCGATAAAGCCAGGACAAACAATCCGACCGTCAGCATCAAATTCCTCAGTACCGTATATTTCCTGTTTGGTTACTGTGGCAATTTTCCCATCCAGTATACCAAGATTACCTTTACTTCTAGTTAATTTTTCCGGATCAATTAAAATACCGTTTTTTATAACAATATCAAACATAGTTTATCACCCCCTGTTGGATATTATATTATACAATTAAGTTATTGAACAGTTGGCTGTTTGCCGCAACGAATGAAAATAATCAGCGCCGCACTATCAAAACATATTACCACCATAAATAAAAAAATATCCTGAAAAGATTAATGAACATTTCGGAGAGCTGAAGAATTCTGGATTGATGAAAGTGATGAACTGGGAACTTATCGATTCTAGGGGCGGCCAAAGCTTGTCAGCCATCTGGTTTATCACCCATGATGGGGATGAGACATTAGCTCTGGGAACAAGGGTATTGGTCATGTCTATAAATAGTATTCTTGCTATTGACACACTAAACTAATTGACGGTATAATAATAACAATTTAATATATGTGCTGATTGGAATAACCAAAGGCCACGCCATTTCTGAAAACAGGAATTGACGAGGCCTTTTTTTATTTTAATTTAACAAAAAAATTAGGAGGACAGTATATGAAAAATTCGGAGAAAAGTATGATCAGGCGTGTGGTGACCGCAAGTCTAATTGGGGCGACGATTGAATGGTACGATTTTTTTCTATACGGAGTGATCGCAGGTATTGTATTTAACAAATTATACTTTCCTGCCAGTGATCCCTTGATTTCTACACTGCTTGCCTATTCTACATTTGCTGTAGGGTTTATCACACGTCCCTTAGGTGGCATAATTTTTGGACATTTTGGTGATAAAATTGGACGCAAAAACATGCTGATACTTACGTTGATGATTATGGGTGTTTCTACTGTATTAATTGGTCTGGTACCCACATATGCACAAATTGGTATCTGGGCACCTATTGGGTTGCTAGTTTTACGTATTTTTCAGGGCATTGGTTTAGGGGGAGAATGGGGTGGTGCGGTGCTCATGACCTATGAATATTCACCAACTCATCTACGTGGTCTGTATGGCAGTCTGCCACAAATCGGTTTGGCTATCGGACTATGCCTAGCTTCAGGTGTTGTCGCTTTATTATCTAACTTCTTAAGTGATGCACAGTTTATGGCATGGGGATGGCGAGTTGCATTTTTGCTCAGTATCCTCTTAGTAGCTGTTGGCATGTGGATACGGCTCAATGTTACAGAAACGCCGGAATTTCAAAAAGTTAAAGATGATAATGCTGCTGTTAAGATTCCCATTGCAGAAGTGCTCAAGAATCAAAAGGGCAACGTTTTGGCTGGTATGGGAGCACGATATATTGACGGAGTGTTCTTTAATATTTTTGGTGTTTGGATTATCAGCTATCTTACCCAAACCATCAAAATCACACGGACAGATGCTCTTACTGGGGTTATGGCGTCAGCTCTAGTTATGTGCTTGTTTATTCCGGTATTTGGTTATCTTTCCGATCGGATTGGTCGTACGAAAGTGTATTTATGGGGTAGCTTGATTACTGGTTTTTCTACGTTTCCAGCTTTTTGGTTGATCAATAGCAGTAACGGTAATACGACGATCATTTGGTCGGCAATTATTATTCCTTTCGGTATTTTTTATGCATCAGTCTATGGTCCAGAAGCGGCTTTGTTTTGTGAACTTTTCCCGGCACGTGTTCGGTATACGGGAATTTCCTTTGTATATCAATTCTCAGGTATTTTTGCCAGCGGTTTAACGCCAATTATTGCTACTGGAATTTACAAAATGAGTGGTGGTAATTCTGATTTGATTGCTTGGTATGTAGCTTTTACCGGTATTATCAGTGCTCTTTCAGCTTATTGGATTCGTAAGCGTTTAAGCAAGGCAATTGAAATAGGAGCAGTTGGGATAAGCAAGGAAGCTTTAGTATCCTAACAAAATTTTTAGAGAAAATGATTACGTTTTAGATAACAAAGGAGAAGTTGATCATGTCAATAGAATATACGGTTTTATCACCTCATGAACAAAGAATTCAGGAAGAACAGCAAGGTGTAAAAAATGTGCGTGGCAGAGAGCGAGTCTATGAAATTTTGAATTCATATAAAGCAACTCGTCCTAGAATTGATATTGAAAGGGCTAAGTATTTTACAGAATCCTTTAAAGAAACAGAAGGTGAGCCGCTGATTCTAAGATGGTCTAAAGCTTTGCAGCATATCGCGGGCAATATAACAATCTATATTGATGAACATCAGCTTCTAGCAGGCAGGGCGGGTTACCCAGGAAGATATGGGATTCTTTATCCAGAACTCGATGGCGATTTTCTTGATCTAGCTATGGAATTATTACCGACAAGAACGGAGTCTCCTTTTGATATTTCATCAGAAGATGCCAAGGTCGTGATTGATGAGATTGCTCCTTATTGGAAGGGGAAAACATTTCATGAAAGTTTGACAAAAGCCTTACCTCAGGAAACTGCGAAATTAACCTATGATCCTAATGATCCATTAAAATCAAGATTTATTGTCAATGAGACCGCTTCTTTTCGTTCTTCTATACAATGGGTTCATGATTATGAAAAGGTATTGAAGAAAGGCTTTAAAGGCATAAAAGAAGAAGCTCAGCAGCAACTTGCTGCTCTTGATCCCTTAAGCCCAGTGGACACTATGGAAAAAGTTCCTTACCTACAGGCTATCATTAATGTATCTGATGCGATTGTTATTTGGGCTAGAAGACATGCCGATCTCGCAACGCAGCTAGCTGAGAAAGAAACGGATGTTCAGAGAAAGAAAGAATTGCAGGAAATTGCTGCAACTTGTCAATGGGTGCCGGAAAATCCTGCCCGTACCTTCCGTGAAGCTGTGCAGGCCCAATGGTTTACACAAATGTTTTCACGAATTGAACAAAAAACTGGTACTATTATTTCTAACGGCAGAATGGATCAATATTTTTATCCATACTATGAACAAGATATTGAAGATGGCCGTATTACAGATGCACAGGCTATGGAACTATTGGAATGTATGTGGGTCGCAATGGCTCAGTTTATCGATTTGTATATTTCTCCTACTGGCGGAGCTTTTAATGAAGGCTATGCTCATTGGGAGGCCGTGACTGTTGGCGGACAGACGCCAGAAGGGCTGGATGCTACTAATGAATTAACATATATTTTCTTGAAATCCAAAAGGGAATTCCCCTTAAATTATCCTGACCTAGCGGCAAGAATTCATACGCGCGCCCCGCATCGATATTTATATGAGGTAGCCGAGACTATCAAAGAAGGCTCAGGTTTTCCAAAACTGATAAATGATGACGAAGTCATTCCTTTGCTTCTTGCTAAGGGAGCCAATTTTGAACAAGCAAATGATTATGCCGTTTCTGGGTGCGCTGAATGCAGAATGCCCAATAAAGATACCTACACCAGTCCTTGTGCCTATATTAATTTTGCGGCAGCAGTAGAAATGACCTTATACAATGGAAAAATGGAGCTGTACGGTGATGAAACCATTGGTCTGGAAACAGGCGATCCTCGGGATTTTAACACCTGGGATGAATTTTGGCAGGCCTACTTGGTGCAGCAAACTAATTTTCTGAAACATGCTTTTGTACAGCAACATGTTATTATTAATTTGCGGCCCAAGCATTTTGCAGTACCCCTTGGTTCAGCCCTTCATGACCTTTGTATGAAGAATTGTAAAGATTTGCATTCACCGTCGATTGAAGGTGGTATTGATTTAGGGTATTTCGAGTTTATGGGTTATGGTACTGTCATTGACTCTCTTGCTGCGATTAAAAAACTGGTTTTTGAAGATAAAAAAATAACAATGGCAGAGCTTATAGAAGCCTTAAAGTGTAATTTTGCAGGTAAAGAAGTCCTGAGGCAATTGCTGCTGAATGCTCCTAAGTATGGTAATAATGATTCTTATGTGGATTCTATAGGAAAACAACTCGATATAGAAGCTCTTAAATTTACTAAGAAATATTCTAAGGAATTGGGCGTGCATCTTGATTTACGATTAGTACCATTTACGTCCCATGTTCCTTTTGGTAAGGTTGTCAGTGCCACGCCTAATGGCAGAAAAGCCTATACGCCATTAGCTGATGGATCTTCCGCATCCCATGGTGCTGACGTTAATGGTCCTACTGCCATTTTATTGTCTAACTATCATACGAAAAATTACAATTATCGAGAACGGGCTGCAAGATTGTTAAATATTAAATTAAGTCCTGCTTGCGTTGCTGGAGATATAGGAACGACGAAATTAGTTTCTTTAATTCGGACGTGGAGCGATTTAAAGCTATGGCATTTGCAGTTTAATATTATTAATCAACAAACTTTATTGGCGGCACAAAAAGATCCAGAAAAATTTAGTAGCTTATTAGTACGGGTTGCTGGCTACAGTGCTTATTTTGTGGATCTATCGCCAGACTTACAAAACGACATTATAGCAAGGACGGAGCACGCAACTATTTAGAAAATAAATATAAGCTCTCCTTTCAAGGCAGAGCTTATATTAGCTTTTTAGGAGGCCATGAATGGAAAACAATACTCATTTGGATAAGAAAAAGCAAGGATATATTTTTAATATTCAGCATTACTCCGTCCATGATGGGCCAGGAATAAGGACCATGGTCTTTCTAAAAGGCTGTCCTTTACAGTGTCAGTGGTGCAGTAATCCGGAATCGCAAAAGAGTCATCCCGAGCTCGCTTATAATATTAAAAAATGCATAGGTCTACAGGAGTGTGGAAGATGTGTAAAAGCTTGCCCTCATGGGGCAATTCAGGGACTTGAAAATAATAGGATTACGATTGTGCGGGAAAACTGCCAACAATGCTTCCGCTGCGCCACTGAATGTCCTTCAAAAGCATTACATGTCTTTGGTGTGCTAAAAAGTGTTGATGAAATTATAAAAATCGTTGAGGGAGATGGAGCTTTTTATTCTAGATCAGGTGGCGGAATGACCATTAGTGGCGGAGAACCTTTTATGCAAGCCGATTTTACCATCGCCCTTCTGAAGGAAGCTAAACGTCGCAGAATAAATACGGCAATCGAAACCTCGGGCTATGTGGGTTGGCATATATTAGAGGAAGCATGTAAGTATTTAGATACCATTCTTTTTGATATAAAATCTTTGGATGATCAAAGACATATAGAGTTTACTCATGTGTCAAATGAAATTATATTAAATAACTTCAAGAAGTTATATGACGATTTCCCCGCAATAACCATTATAGTTAGAACTCCGGTGATCCCAGGTTTTAATGATTCAAATGAGGCTATCACTGCAATTGTTAATTATGTAAAAGATAAACCTAATGTGCATTATGAAATTTTGCCCTATCATCGGCTAGGACAACCTAAATATGAGTACCTTGGTAGAGAGTATGGCCTAGATGGAATCAAGTTGGATGTAGAAAAGGAAAAGAACTTGCGAGCAATAATAAAGAAGGTATCGTACTAAAAAAAATGAGTATGCAGATAGGATGGTATTTTACATGCTCATTTTTTAGACAGGAGATAGCAACTTTACATGTATCCAAATAGGTTATAGAATGGAAGTGAACTATTACACATCGCACAGTTATGGTACACGAATGAAATTTGAACCAATCAAACAAATATTTATGAAAGAGGTAATCAGATATGATAGCAATTACAGAAGATATTTTGAAAAGTGTTGAGGATTTTAAAAACAAGTTACAACAATATCGTGAAGGTAAATTGGAAAATTTAAAACCCTTTAGTTCTATTATGGGAATTTATAAAGAAGGTCCCCAGGAAACGTATATGGTAAGACCAAGAATCGCTGGTGGAGTAACAACAATAAAACAATTGCAGGCCATAAGTACAATAGCTAAAACCTACGGAATTAAGATACGTTTTACGACAAGGCAGGACATTCAATTTCATTCAGTAAAAATCGAAGATTTAAGCAATGTATTAGATGATCTATTGAAATGTGGGTTGATTACAAGAGGTGCCGGGGGAGACGGTGTAAGAAATGTTGCATGTTCACCTCTTTCGGGAGTAGCGCAGGATGAGATTTTTGATGTGACTCCATATGTTAAGGAAGTTACGAATTTTATGATGAAAGATCCTGCCAATCTTAATTTGCCAAGAAAATATAAAATAGCTTTTTCGAATAGCTTAGAAGATACAGCTAATGCTACTGTAGCCGATATCGGATTTATCGCAAAAATAGTGAATGGCAAAAGAGGCTTTGAAGTATATGGGGGCGGTGGACTTGGTGGTAATGCTAAATTAGCTTTAAAGCTTGAGGACTTCATAGCAGATACAGAGGCATTATACTATGTGCAGGCAATGAAACAAGTTTTCGCTAGAGAAGGAGATAGAACCAATAGACACAAGGCTAGATTAAGATTTGTTGTTCAGAGATTAGGAGAAGAAGAATTTATCAAGGTGTTTAGAACTGAACTTGATCAATTAAGAAAATCTGGAGAAGACTTGAAGATTCATATAAATTCCACAGAAGAAAACTTGCAAAGCACTACTCAAAATAATCAATCTCCATTGGAAAAGAAATATAAAAACGTAATATTTCCACAACAACAAGCAGGATATTACTCTTTATATATTCACCCTAAAAATGCGACAATTACGACTTCTGATCTAGATAGGGTATTGAATCTTTTAGCGAATTTGGATTATGAAATTTCCTTACGATTGACTTTAACGCAAGGATTTTTTGTAAGAGATTTAAAAGAAAAAGATGTACAAAGCTTGCTAGAAATCGTAGCTGGGTTTTCATCTCTATTTAATATAGAAAATTCTGTTGCATGTGCAGGCCCGACAATTTGCAATTTTGGTATTAATGATTCACAAGAGCTATTAAACAGTATTCTGGAAACTTTCAGAGATGCATCTGATGATATAAAAGCTGCATTACCAAGGCTTCTTATATCAGGTTGTCCTAATTCTTGCGCACAACATCAAAAAGGGCTAATTGGATTTACGGGGAGAAGAAACCGTACAGAAAAGGGGATGATTCCGACATATTCCATATCTTTTAATGGAAAAGTCGGTCCTGATGTAGCAAGATTTGGAGATGTCTACGGAGATATTCCTGCGGAAAAAATACCTAACCTCCTTTTGGATTTAGCTAACTTGAAAGTAAATTCAGGGTATACATGTTTTGTTGAATTTATAAAAGATAAAGAAGCAGAAGTAAGAGCATTAGTTGGTAATTATTCTTTATAGTGAATTTGTATAAAAGATGTTTTACTCCTAAATACTCTAAGGTCATTTTATTATACGCGCTTAAAAAAACATAAGTTTTTCACCACTTCTTCATAAGTTCTTCATATTCACTGTGTATGATATGAATATAATTTTATTGAAGGATGGTGTTTAGCGTATGACAATGACACATTATATGGAATTGCTGGCCGTCAACCAACCATGGAATCTTATTATATACATGGTCATTCCGGTGGCATTAGCGGAAGCACTTGTTGCAACAGAATTTTTCACTGTATTTCTTCGTGGTTCTAATGCTGGTGGATGGAGAACCTGGAATAAGTGGATTGGAATTGTTCTAGGTTTCTATTTCTTAGGCGTCTTCCTCAATCTAATGACTACGGTTGTTCCTAACATCCAGTGGCGCGGTATGGCGGATATATTGGCAGTGGGGTCATATCTCAGCGGTGTTATTCCTCTCTTTAGCATTGCCTTACTAGAGCTTGGCATGATTGGCAAGGATAAAACAGATGAAGAGAAGATGAAGCTTCATTTTATCCTCTTGACTGTCTTTCTTGTTGTAGCTCATGTAGCCATGGTTTTCGGCATGGTTGATCCAACGATTATGGGGTGGAATCCCAATGTCGGTGGCGGACATATGCAACATATGGGACACCAGTAAAAAAGTAGTCGAAGGCGACGCTTACCAGTCTGTGAGCGGTTTCTTTAAATATTTATATATCAGATAAAGTATATTTTCTTGAACTTATTGTTCCAGTTGTTTCTATTGGCCATGATGAGAGCCTTATTGTTTACACTGGTCCCAAGGATGAAAGAAATCACTTTTATCTAGCTGAATTTTTAAATGGCCATCTTAGGTTTAGTGTGGGGCTAGAAGAGGCTGATGATATTTTGCAGATTTAAAATAGGCATTTGAGAAATGTGGATTATAAAGCATCAGAGATATATTACATTGAAGAAGCAAGGCAGCATCCTTATGGGAACGCTGCCTTGCTTCTTTATCTATAACTCATCTTATGGGATTTAGATATATTTTAATGTGCCCTCTTTAATAAAGAAAAAATCATAGGTGAGTTTTAATTTGGGATTAAAAATTCTAAAAAATTGGTAACGATTCTAAAATTTTAGAAACATTACCAATGTAAGTTTTGTAAATGTTTTGAAAGTGTAGTAATAGGCTGTTCTAAAATATTAGAAATAACATAACAAGATATTTCGGACAGGAGCCTGTTGATACTAGACTCATAGGTGGTTTACCGTTGTTGGCATGATTATTGCATATGTTATTGAGAGGTTGTGAAAATAATATGAAAGTGAGAGGATGATTATAGGAGTAAATCAATATATGATTTTTAACGTAATCAGAAAGTATAACACTTTCTCAATTACAATTAAGGGCAACTAAGGCTTGACGCAAGCCAAGTTTTCTTTATCTGCTATTCGAAAAATCAAGGAGGAAAAGAGATGATAGCACTTTTAGGTTTATTAACAATAGTAATATTACTAGCAGTAATTATTAGTAAAAAGATGTCGCCGTTAGTTGCCTTAATTGTTATACCAGTTATAGCGGCATTAGTTGGCGGGTTTGGATTAGAAACTAGCAAATTTGTAATAGCTGGGTTAAAAAATATTGCACCAGTAGCAACTATGTTTATTTTTGCGATTTTGTTCTTTGGAGTAATGGGAGATGCGGGATTATTTGACCCGATTATCAACAAAATTTTAAAATCTGTTGGCAGTAGTCCCCCAAAAATATTGATGGGTACTGCTTTGTTGGCTTTGCTCATTCATCTAGATGGCTCAGGAGCAGTATGCTTTTTGATCACAATTCCAGCAATGCTGCCTATTTATGAACGATTAAAAATAGATAAAAGACTTCTTTGTTTGATGGTATCTCTGGCAGCAGGAGTGAATTATTTGCCGTGGACAGGGCCAACTTTGCGAGCGGCTGCTGCGTTTAAAGTTCCCGTCACTGAGGTATTTACACCATTGGTTATCCCACAACTTGTTGGGCTTATCTATGTATTTATATTGGCCTATTTACTAGGTAAAAAAGAAGCTCGCCGTCTAGGCATTAAAGAAGGCGAACAAACTGATATCGTACTGAAAAGAGATTTAAGTGATGCAGATGTAGTGCTGCGTCGTCCTAAAATGATTTGGCTCAATGCTGTGCTTGCCCTTACAGTTATGGGGGTAATGATCGCAGGACTAGTCGATCCAGCGCCAATGTTTATGGTTGGTACAGTTTTGGCTTTGATGATTAATTATCCTCAAGTAAGTCAACAAAAAGCTCGGATTGATGCTCACGCGAAAGCAGCATTAATGATGGCGAGTATTCTGCTTGCTGCAGGGTCTTTTGTTGGGATTATGAGTGGTACAAAAATGATTACAGCCATGGCTCAGGTAGCTGTTTCTTTTGTTCCTCCAGCCTTAGCTCAGCATATTCCTTTTGCTATGGGGATTATGTCGATGCCTCTTAGTATGTTATTTGATCCAGACTCCTTCTATTTCGGCGTTTTGCCAGTAGTAGCCGAGGTTGGAAAAATGCTAGGCGTTCAGCCTCTTGCAGTAGCGCAAGCCGCACTTATGGGGCAAATGACTGTAGGTTTCCCCGTTAGCCCATTGACTCCTGCTACGTTTCTTATTATTGGTTTAACAGGTGTAGAACTTGGCGAACATCAAAAGTTTGCATTTCCTTATCTATGGTTGGCTTCGATTATTATGACCATTACTTGTGCGCTTATTGGGGTATTCCCGTTGTAGGGTATCCTTAAAGAAATAAAGAGGTGTTATATTATGAAAAAAATTAGAATTGGGTCAGGTGCTGGTTACTCAGGTGACAGAATTGAACCTGCTATTGAACTTGTGGAAAAAGGTGACATTCAATATTTGGTATTTGAATGTTTGGCAGAAAGAACAATTGCCATTGCGCAGCAGGCTAAAATGAAAGATGCAAATACAGGATATGATGGGCTATTAGTTCAGCGTATGGAAGCGGTTCTACGCAGTTGTAAAGAAAAAGGCATCAAGATAATAACCAATATGGGAGCTGCAAACCCCATTGCTGGGGCACAAAAAATTAAAGAAATTGCTCGAGAAATGGGTATTACAGGGATGAAAATTGCTGCAGTAACAGGTGATGACGTTGTAGAAATCGTAAGAGATGGAGACTATACTATTTTAGAAAATGGTGAAAGTTTATCAACGATTAAAGATAAGATCGTATCTGCTAATGCTTATCTTGGTACTGCGCCTATTGTTGAGGCCTTGGAAAATAACGCCGATGTGATTATTACTGGTCGTGTATCCGATCCTGCATTATTCTTGGCACCATTGCTGTATGAGTTTAAATGGTCTGCTGAAGATTGGGATATGATGGGTAAAGGTACTGTGCTTGGTCATTTATTGGAGTGTGCAGGTCAAATCACGGGCGGTTACTTTGCAGATCCAGGTTATAAAGATGTCCAAGAGTTAGCGCGTTTAGGTTTTCCAATTGCTGAAGTCGAAAAAAATGGTACTTTTATTATTACTAAGGTTCAAGGATCAGGTGGTAAAGTTACCCTTGCTACTTGTAAAGAACAATTATTATATGAAATACACAATCCCATAGCTTATATAACACCAGATGTTGTAGCTGATTTTACCGGTGTGGAGTTTAATCAGGTAGCAAAAGATCAAGTACAGGTAACAGGTGGAAAAGGACAACCGAAAACAGATTTCCTTAAAGCGTCTATTGGTTATATTGACAGCTATATGGGGGAAGGGCAAATTAGTTACGCAGGTCCTGGGGCTGTAGCTCGCGGCCGATTGGCTTTAGAGATTGTTGAGGAACGACTTAAGATTATGGGAGTCCAGTATCAAGAACTCAAGCTGGATCTGATTGGAATTGATTCTCTTCATAGTTCTAAGATCTCAAAAACAGAACATGAGCCCTACGAAGTGCGGGTCAGAGTTGCTGGACGTACGCAAAATATGAAAGAAGCCATTCGGATCGGTAACGAAGTAGAAACTTTATATACTAATGGTCCAGCAGGAGGCGGCGGCGCCACTAAGTCGGCTAAACAAGTTGTTGCCATGGTATCTGCTCTTATTCCTCGTTCGTTAGTACATTATAATCTGTTTTATGAGGTGATCTAAGATGAAATTAAGAGAAATCGCTCACTCACGTACTGGAGATAAAGGTAATATCTCCAATATTTCAATAATTGCTCATGATCCAGAGCAATACCCTATTCTTGAAAAGTACGTTACTGCAGAAAGGGTTAAAGAGTTTTTTTCTGACATTGTCAAAGGAGAAGTTATACGTTATACTCTTCCTAATATTGGAGCTCTTAATTTTGTGATGCATAACGCTCTTGGCGGTGGCGTAACACGTACGTTATCCTTAGATGCTCATGGCAAATCTCTCAGTTCTGCGCTTATGAATTTGGAAATTTCAGTTAACGAGTAAAATGCTGAAAACATATTTTGAAAATATAAGTATAGTATTATAAAACAGATAAAAGACATTTATTTAGGCATTTATTTGAAGATAAATGTCTTTTATCTGTTGAAGAATTTAAAATTTTTAGAGAAAGTATAATTTTATTCTAAAATAGAGTTTAAATTAGTAGGGAAAAAATAGTATTGTAGAATACTATGAATGGCGAATCGTTTATAAGTATATTGTAATTTAAGGACTGTAGGAGGAAAGTATGGTATATAAAGGGTACGATAAATTAGATGATCTTAAAAATGTTTTCACTTCTTCTGATTTTACTGAAAAATGGCATATACAGGTACTAAATTCGATAAACAATGGAATTTTAGTAATTGATGATCAACTTATTGTAAGGTATGTTAATTCTGAATATACTCGTATTACAAGTGTCAAAGAAGAAGAAATACTAGGGCGTCATCTTACTAAAGTTCGGCCTGGTGCCATGCTTCCTCAAGTACTTACAACAGGCAAACCTCTTGTTGGGCAATATAGGCGCGAAGGAGAGGTTGAATATGTTGTAGACATGGCGCCAATTATTGTTGAGGGCAATATCGTTGGTGGCGTGTCAGTGGTGAAAGATATTACTGAAGTGCGGCGACTATCGGAAGAAGTTGAAAAAATTTCCAAAAAAACAGGCCGTTTAAAGACGATGGTCGACCGCATTTATAAAGCGAAGTACACCTTTGATGATATTGTGGGGAATAGTATTTCCATGAATGAAGCGATACGGGTTGCGAAAAGGGCTGCTCAGGGCAATGCGGATATACTCATTACTGGAGAAAGTGGTACTGGTAAAGAACTCTTTGCTCAGGCTATACATAATGCCAGTAATCGGGGAATAGGACCATTTGTAGCATTAAATTGTGCTGCAATAGCTCCGTCTTTAATTGAAAGCGAATTATTTGGCTATGAGGAAGGTTCATTTACGGGTGCCAAAAAAGGCGGTAGAGTTGGGCTATTTGAAATTGCAAGTGGTGGTACGATTTTCTTAGATGAGATCGCTGAACTTAGCCTTGAAGTGCAGGCTAAATTGCTGCGGGTACTGCAAGAACGATCAATACGTCGTATTGGTGAAACCAGTGAAGTTTCGATTGATATTCGGGTTATGGCGGCGACCAACAAGGATCTTTATGTTATGGTGCAAGAGGGCAAGTTTAGGGCTGATGTTTACTATCGCCTTAATGTCTTGAATGTGCATTTACCTCCTCTTGCTGAGAGAGGGCTAGATATAAATTTATTGGCCAATACTTTTTTCCAATTTTACTTTCGGAAAATTGGAAAAAATTTTGAAATTGATAAGAATATGATGGAAGCGCTTCTACAGTATCCTTGGCCTGGCAATGTAAGGGAATTAAGAAATGTAATTGAATATGCTGTCAATATGTGTGAGGATAATTTTATCACTCTTTTACATTTACCTAAATGGTTTAAGATTGATAATGAGCGGCAAAGACTTCCTATAAGTTCGTTAACAGAGATGGTGCAGGAATTTGAACGCAGAACAATTCAAAATGCCATTGAGCATTTTGGATCTAGTGTAGAGGCTAAGCAGAGAATTGCTAAAGAATTAGGTATTTCTGTTGCGACTCTTTATAATAAGATAAAAGTAGTGGAAATACCGATTAAGGAATAAATTAATTTCTAAATTATAAGAAATTAATTTATATATTTCTCGAAATTTAGAAATGAATTATGAACCGTTTTTAATAGGATTTTTTATAGACCACCTCTTGAATTGATGATAAATTTATAAAATTATAGAAATGAGTAAAGGAGCCATTTTCGATGGCTCCTTTACTCATTAGTACTGTATTCTTGGCATGATTATTGCATTGAAATTGTTATGATAAAATAACTATTTAGCTGCTAGAGGAGGAAAGACCTTGAATAAGATTGTACAACATGAAGAAATAGTTGCTCTTTTTAAGGATGGCATGACAATTATGTTTGGAGGATTTATGGGAGTCGGAACGCCTGCGTCTTTAGTCCGTATTTTACTAAATAAGGGTGTGAGAGATCTTACGATTATTGCTAATGATACAGCTTTTCCTGATACTGGAGTTGGGCCGTTAATCGTTAATAAGCAGGTGGGGAAAGTTATTACATCTCATATTGGAACAAATCCAGAAACAGGTCGGCAGATGATCGCAGGTGAAACAAAAGTTGAACTTGTACCACAGGGTACTCTTGCGGAACAAATTCGGGCAGGAGGATCAGGGTTAGGTGGAATTTTGACTCCCACTGGTATAGGTACGGTAGTCGAAGAAGGAAAACAGAAATTAACAGTAAGTGGTAAGGAATATTTACTGGAATTACCACTTAGAGCGGATGTAGCTTTACTGAAAGCTTATAAGGCTGATAAGGCTGGCAATTTGATTTACCGGAAGTCGGCTCGAAATTTTAATCCGATTATGGCATTAGCTGCTGATTTGGTGATTGCTGAAGTGGAACAAATTGTTGAAATTGGGCAGCTTGATTCAGATGAAGTAATGACTCCTGGAATTCTTGTTGATAAAGTTGTTTGCTATGGGGGAATTGATGAATGAAAACATATAGTGCAAAAGAACTAATTGCCTGTCGAGTGGCAATGGAAATGCGGTATGGGGATATCGTAAACTTGGGTATTGGCTTACCCACTTTGGTTTCAAACTATTTGCCGCAAGATATCAATATTAATCTTCATTCAGAAAATGGTTTTGTAGGTCTAGCTTCAGTTAGTGGAATACCTGATCCAGATTTAGTCAATGCAGGCGGTAAACCGGCAGGCATTTTTCCTGGTGGTTCTTTTTTTGATAGTCTAATGTCATTTGCCTTGGTGCGAGGTGGCCATATTGATGTGACAGTTCTTGGTGGATTGCAGGTTGATGAACAGGGGAATTTGGCAAATTGGATGGTTCCTGGGAAAATGGTTCCTGGTATGGGCGGAGCAATGGATTTGGTCGCTGGCGCAAAGAAAGTGATTGTTGCTATGGAACATATTGCCAAAGATGGTTCAGCAAAAATTTTAGATAAATGTAGTCTTCCGTTAACAGGTAAAGGTGTTGTATCCATGATTGTCACTGAACTTGCTGTGATTCGGGTTACGCCTAATGGATTACTGCTTGAAGAAATTGCACCGAATATTACATTGGAAGAGGTTTTAGCAAAAACGGAAGCAAAACTAAAGGTAAGCGATACTTTGACTGTAATGAAAGGTATCGCTGAATTATAAAGGTCATGACAGATAGAAAAAAGCAGGTACAGGTTGCTTCAGCGGGGATGTGATCATTTTGTTCGATGGGCTGGCAGTCGAACAGCCTTCATCCTACGCTGAGGCTTGGTAGAAGCCAAATTTTCTTTATAATTAATATTAAAAGTGAGGTTAATATAGATGAAAGAAATTGTAATTGTGAGTGCAGTGCGTACTGCAATTGGTAGCTATAATGGGAGTCTTGCCGAATTTTCCGCAGTAGAACTAGGTGCTTTGGTCATTCAAGAAGCTATTCAGAGGGCCAATATAGATTTAGCGCAAGTTGATGAAGTTATTATGGGTAATGTTTTGCAGGCGGGACTCGGGCAAAATCCGGCTCGCCAAGCAGCTCTTAAAGCTGGACTGCCTGTAGAAATTCCCGCCCTCAGTATTAATAAAGTCTGCGGATCAGGCTTAGAGGCTGTAAATCTAGCAGCAAGAGCCATTCTCGCTGGTGATGCTGATATTGTAGTGGCTGGTGGTATGGAAAGCATGAGTAATGCTCCTTATCTGCTTGAGAAAGCACGACGAGGTTACCGGATGGGACATAGTGAGCTAATCGATTCCATGATTAGAGATGGTCTCTGGTGTGCATCCAATGACTATCATATGGGGATTACTGCTGAAAATGTAGCACAAGCATATGATATTACTCGTGAAATGCAAGATGAATTAGCTGCTCAGAGTCAGAAAAAGGCGGCAAAGGCGATTGAGGAAGGACGTTTTAAAGAGGAAATTGTTCCTATCATTATCCCGCAAAGAAAAGGTAATCCCATTATATTTGATACAGATGAACATCCAAAGAAAGGAACGACTATTGAAAAGTTAGCTGCTTTACGGACTGCTTTCAAAAAGGATGGATCCGTAACGGCAGGAAATGCTTCTGGTTTGAATGATGGTGCAGTAGCATTGGTTGTAATGTCTCTTGATAAAGCCAAAGAATTAGGGCTTACACCGTTGGCGCGTATTCGTTCTTTTGCTTCCGCCGGGGTAGATCCTAGTCTGATGGGGATAGGACCAGTTCCTGCATCTACAAAAGCCTTAGCTAAAGCTGGGCTTACTGTAGCGGATCTTGATCTGATTGAAGCTAATGAAGCTTTTGCAGCTCAATTTCTTGCAGTAGGCAAGGAATTAGGATTTACAAAAGAAAAAGTAAATGTTAATGGTGGCGCTATAGCTCTCGGTCATCCAGTGGGGGCTAGTGGAGCAAGAATTTTGGTTACGTTGCTTCATACGATGAAACAAAGAGATGCCAAAGTAGGTTTGGCTACACTTTGTATTGGTGGTGGTCAAGGGGTAGCGACAATTGTAGAGAAAATGTAGTTTATAAATAATTATATACAACACGTTATATATATAGGCAAAAACTCCTGTAATAATTCGATAATAAGAATTTTTACAGGTGTTTTCTATTCTAGTAGCATTTAGAAGTAGCTGTTTCTGTAATTAGGCTAACGTAAAGCAGGAATTATGAATAAAAAATGGAATAATTACAGTGCAATATATGTAGAAAATTGTAATTTTTAGTAAAAGAATTGAAGCTAATATGCTAGGAATAAGCCCTAGATTTATCTGACTAGCAAATGCTGAGAGATTTTTGATAGATAGGAGGGGACGGCTGTTGAAAAAAATAAAGATTATAGAGGTATTTTCTGGTGATTTAATGGCTTTGCGTAATATCAGCACAGTAATAATATCATTTGGTATTGTTTTACTTTGTGTTATTTGGATAGGTATTTATTATCAAGTTCATAACGAGCGGCAAATGAACATTAACGGTGCTATCAAAGAAAGTTCCAATTTGGCACGTACTTTTGAAGAGCATACATTGCGTACTATTAAGAACGCTGACCAGACAGTATTATTTTTAAAATATCAGTATGAAAAAGAAGGGCTAGCCATCGATATTCCACGATATGTAAGCGAGGGAAAACTTACGAGCCAGCCATTTGTTTTGCTAAGTATAGCAGATGAAAACGGAAATTTAGTGTTCAGTAGCCAAATTCCATTTATGCCATCTAACTTAAAGGATCGCGAACATTTCTTGGTACATAAGAATGTTGATAGTGGGCAGCTCTTTATCAGTAAGCCTGTATTAGGACGGTCTTCTGGTAAATGGTCTATTCAAATGACTCGTCGAGTCAACAAGCCAGATGGGTCATTCGGCGGAGTGGTGATCCTTTCAATAGATCCCTACTATTTTGCTGAATTCTATAAACAGGTTGATTTGGGGGAAAATTCATCAATCACGCTAATCGGCCGGGACGGCATTGTACGAGCACGGCGATCGGGCCAAAATACTGATATTGGCCAGGACTTGAGTAAATCTATTTTGACGGAAAAGTTAAAAATCAGCGATAGGGGATATTATACTGCATATAGTCCTGTTGATGGTATAAAAAGGATCTATAGCTATAGGGCTCTAAGTGACTATCCATTCACGGTGTCGGTAGGAGTTGATGAAGGGGAAATTTTGCAGAGCGTAGATCAACGCATAGGCATCTATTATCTAGTAGCAGGAATGATTACCGCTGTGGTTATCGGTTTTATCATTATCCTGCTGCGTGTTACTGCAAGACAAAAACGTGCTGAGGAAGCATTAAAGCACGCTCACGATGACCTTGAATTAAAGGTGGAGCAACGGACACAGGAATTATTTGACGCCAATGAGGAACTTACTGCCATGAATGAAGAATTGCAGAACGTTAATCAAGAATTAGAAGAAGAAATTACTGAGCGTAAACGAGCCGAAGAACAATTGACGCGAAAAACGGAAGATATTTGGCATATGGCTTACTTCGATGCTCTGACTAGTCTGCCAAATCGAGCTCATCTAAATAAGTGGCTTAATGAAGAGATGGAAAAAACTCGCCGGAGAGAGTCGTCAGGTGCTGTCCTATTTATCGATTTAGATGATTTGAAGATGGTGAATGATACTTTCGGACATACGTGTGGTGATGACATTATCATTATGGCTGGATCTCGAATTATTGCAGAGGCTGGTAACAAAGCTTTTGTAGCCCGCATTGGCGGGGATGAATTTATAGTTGTATTACCTGATATAAGTGATCATAAACAGATTACAAATATTGCTGATAGAATCATTAAGGCACTTGGTAAGGAGCATGAAGCTTTCGGAACATGTTTTCATGTGTCGGCTAGTATCGGTATCGCCATTTATCCTTTTGACGGTGATACGGGCGAGGAGATCTTCAAGAACGCGGACAATGCTATGTATGCAGCTAAAAAAACTGGTAAAAGTTGCTGGCGACTATATGCAGCTGACATGCAGGCTGAAGCCTATGAAACGATGGTTTTAACCAATAGTTTGCGTTATGCAATTGAGCGACGGGAACTATCGCTATATTATCAGCCTCAGGTACGCATTGATGGTAGGACCATTGTCGGATTTGAAGCCTTGCTTCGCTGGAATAGCTCTGAACATGGCTCTGTATCGCCAGTAAGGTTTATCCCATTGGCCGAGCAAAGTGGAATCATTCGATCTATTGGACAATGGGTACTTCGGGAGGCTTGTCAATTCGTCAGGCGATTGACTGAGAAGGGAATGGAAAATATTCATGTCGCAGTCAATGTGTCGCCGAAGCAATTAACTACCAGTGATTTCATTGATAATGTTCGCGATATTTTGAATGAGGTCGGTATCGAACCGTGCCAGCTTGAAATAGAAATCACCGAGAGTGTTCTGATGGTTTCTGTGGAAGATATTATTTGTAAGCTCGTAGAATTGCGTGGATTGGGAGTGTGTTTGTCTCTAGATGATTTTGGTGTGGGCTATTCATCGTTGACGTATTTGCGCCAATTGCCAGTGGATACGCTAAAAATCGATAAGTCATTTATTGATATGATAGAAAATGATACTAATGCGGCGGAAATCATCGGTGCTATTATCAACATGGCCCACATTTTGAAAAAAGATGTTATTGCCGAAGGGGTAGAGACTGAACAACAACTTAGGTATTTGGCCGACAATGAATGCGACTGTGTTCAGGGGTATATCTTCAGTCGACCGTTGCCAGAGGCAGAAGCTATCAACATCTTGTGTGCGTATTCTAACAGTTTTAAGTCTGAATAACGTAAGTAACTACTGAAAGGATTACGGCTATGAAAATAGTATGTTTAGATATCTTTCGTGCGTTTTAATTTCCTGTGTATTTTTTTGCATATATTCCATCTATTTGAGATTTTCAAGTAGATGGAATATATGCAATAAGCATTGACACTAATACAGCATCATGTTATCATCAGTATTAAAAATAATAGCGTAACACTCTTATCCAGAGAGGTGGAGGGAATGGCCCGATGACACCCAGCAACCAGTGCAATTGCACAGAGGTGCTAATTCCAACAGGAGTAATCCTGTAAGATGAGAGAAAGGCGATTGAAGACAAATCCCTTTCTTCGGAAAGGGTTATTTTTTTTAATAATTAATATAGAGGTGTTTGACATGCTATCCAAAGAGAATAAAACCGGATTAAAATCAAAGAATAGTTCCATTAACCCTGGAATCATGGACCAGATTATTTCTATATTAAATAGTACCTTTCATGGAAATGTTGCCTTAATCTATCAGAATTCCCGCTTAGTCCAAATAGAGAGAAACGAAAAGATCCGCCCATCTGACTTAAACAGTGGGAATAATCATCTGCCCCAAGGATTAAAAGAAAATTGTGATTTGCCAGCTGTTAGGTTGAGAATCCAGGCGGCTTTTGAAAAAATGGAATATGGGCAAGTGGTCATTGTTATCAAAGAAGGCAAGATTGTACAAATTGACCGTACAGAAAAACAGCGGTTTCCAGAGCTGGTTGGTCTTTATGGCGATGGAATTTAAGGGAATAAAGCTGATGAGTCAACTGAAGGCTATATAATATATCGATAGTAAACATGGAGGGTGTTACAATGGCTTTACCAGAAAATTTACGGTTTGCATCTTTGGCAGTACATGGGGGGCAGGAGCCAGATCCAGCTACTGGGTCAAGAGCAGTACCTATCTATCAAACGACAGCTTACAATTTCAAGGATAGTGAGCACGCAGCTAATTTATTTGATTTAAAAGAGTCTGGATATATTTATAGCCGTATTATGAATCCAACAACAGATGTGTTAGAGAAAAGGATAGCAGCTTTGGAAGGTGGGATTGGGGCTCTGGCTTTTGCCTCAGGACATGCTGCCATTAGTGCTGCAATTTTCAACATCGCTCAAGCTGGGGATGAAATTGTTAGTTCTTCAACTCTGTATGGCGGAACTTATAATATGTTTGCTTATAACCTACCACGGCTCGGAATTAAGGTGCAATTTGTCGATCCTAGTGATCCCGCTAATTTTGAAAAAGCCATTACGCCGAATACCAAAGCTTTATATGCAGAAACCATTGGCAATCCTAAAATCGATGTGCTCGATTTTGAAAAAGTGGCTGCAATCGCTCATAAACATGGTATTCCTCTTATTGTTGATAGTACCTTTGCGACTCCTTACCTCTGTAGGCCGATTGACTTTGGTGCTAATATTGTGATTCATTCAGCGACAAAATTCATTGGCGGGCATGGGACCTCAATGGGTGGGATCGTTATTGATAGTGGAAAATTCGACTGGAATAACGGCAAATTCCCACTACTTAGTGAGCCTGACCCTAGTTACCATGGTTTAAAATATACGGAGGCCCTTGGACCCATGGCCTATATTATTCGTCTGCGGGTACAAATTTTACGAGATTTAGGCGCATGCCTCAGCCCTTTCAATAGTTTTGCATTTCTACAGGGCTTAGAAACGTTGCATCTTCGCATGAAGCGTCATGCTGAAAATGCGCTAGCAGTAGCTCAGTATCTTGAGCAACATGAACAAGTGAGCTGGGTTAGTTATCCGAGTCTGCCTAGTCATCCTGATTATCAGAAAGCACAAAAATATTTACCGAAAGGGGCAGGTTCTATTTTTACTTTTGGTATTAAAGGTGGACTCGAAGCAGGGCGGAAGTTAATCAATTCATTGAAGCTATTTTCCCTGCTCGCTAATGTGGGCGATGCTAAGTCCTTAGTCATTCACCCTGCAAGCACCACTCATTCTCAGCTCACTGCTGAGCAGCGTGCTAGTGCTGGAGTACCAGATGATATGGTCAGGTTGTCAATTGGAATTGAGGATGTTCAGGATATTATCGAGGATTTAGAACAGGCATTAGCAGCTAGCAAGTGAAGCAGCGAACCAAATCTTTGTTAAAAGATTTGTGTAAGTCGCTTCGCTAGCATCG
>JAGFZX010000057.1 GCA_017889585.1 Bacillota bacterium | reverse complement strand
TAGAACTATAGGTTTTTGGGATGTATTTAAGAGAAATCTACTTGTAAAAAAGCCAGAATCAAACTGGTATGTTAAAAAAACTATTGAAGATATGAATCGAGACGATTTCATTACGCGAGAATTATACCATTTAATAGGCGTAAACTTGGGGATAGATGGAGATATACATTGTACTCCTATACCTAATCACTTATCGAATTATCTATATCTTATAATAGAATCTGATTTAAAAGACCTCCATGAAACTTACATAAAAGAAATAGGCGACTAGTTATGAGCTTAATCGCCTATTTCTTTTAATGTTGACTCCTAAATATAAAATTTTCCTGCAATATGCTGTAAGGCTTGATTCTTCTAATGAATTCGGGAGGACTCGAATCTCTGGCAGAAGTGATTGAGAAATTAAAAACATAGAATTATAGGGCATTGCCTTCCTAAGTGCCTTCCAAACACAAAAAAGCCTTCCGACAAAACGCCGGAAGGCTTGAATTTACTGGAGCGGGTGAAGAGATTCGAACTCTCGACCCACGGCTTGGGAAGCCGGTACTCTACCACTGAGCTACACCCGCACTATAAATGAGACTAAGAAATGTCTATTCAACCATCATAATCCCAACGATCAATAGTATATCATATAAATATAAATAAATCAAGGGTGAGATTAAAACCGTCACTTCGCTATGAGGATGATAGCTGAAATATAACATAAAAATTCTATCGAGTAATACGATTATCTTCATGAGGGGCTCTTTTATCATTGCAAATGTTTAAGCTCAAAGGCGACGGCTCTAAAAAATATGCTCTCTGAAAAATTTAATTATTTTCGCAAAATGCGACAAATTATCTAAAGGTAATTTATCGACAATTGTTGAACACATTTACAATATATAGAAATTAGATTCAAGGAGTTTGACATGTCTGATGAAACAAAGTCAAAAGCTGAGCTTATCGCCGAGCTCAATGCACTGCGCCAGGAGTTTGCCACCCTACTGTCAAAAGAACGTAAATCTGAAACTGCACGGTGCCATATTGAAGAACAACTGCGTACTTTAATTTCTGCTATATCTGACATAGTTTGTTTTAAAGACGATGAAGGACGGTGGTTAATAGCCAATCAGTCCATTATTAAACTTTTTAAATTAGGAGATATTGACTATCTCAATAAAAAAGACTCTGAGCTAGCGGAATTAATACCATTCTTCACTGAATCCCTAGATTTCTGGCAAAGAACTGATCTCACAGCCTGGCAGGCAGGCCAGTCTGTAACTTTCGAAGAAAGTTTTCGCAAACCTGATGGCACAAATATAATTTTAGAGGTCATCAAAGTGCCAATTTTCTACCCGAACGGCAAACGCAGAGGACTTCTAATGATCGGACGGGACATGACTGAACGCAACAAGACGCAAAAAGCATTGTTAGAAAGTATACAGCAATTTAAAACCCTGGCAGAAAATGCACCTTATGTTATTTCCCGTGTTAATCAAAAATTACAATACACCTATATTAATCCGGCAATAACTCCTTTAACTGGAATACCACATGAAGAATTCATCGGCAAAACCTCTGCGCAAGTAGGATTAAACAAAATGTTGACTGATACAATAGAAAATGCCTTACTGAGAACGTTCTCTACAGGCAAAGCATGTAGCTTTGAATCTACTTTTCTCGGATCTAATGGCGAATTAAATTTTTATTATTGCCATATGGTCCCCGAATTTTCTCAGGATGGCACAGTACAGTCTGTATTGCGTATTAGTAATGATATTACTACCCAAAAACATCTAGAGCAAGAACTAATTCGCCTCGATCGTTTGCACATGGTGGGAGAGATGGCGGCAGGTATGGGACACGAAGTCCGCAACCCCCTTACAACAGTACGCGGTTTCTTGCAAATGCTTGAAAGTAAAAACCGCTATCCCCATCATACTGAATACTTCACTATGATGATTGGAGAGCTGGATAGAGCCAATTCCATTATTACGGAATTTTTATCTCTTGCTAAAGATAAAGCAATCAACAAACAATTACAAGATCTCAATACCACAATACTAGCCTTGGCTCCACTACTCAAAGCTGATGCGCTTGTCACTAATAAATATATTAAATTAGAACTATTCGAGAATCTTCCCAAACTGCTTTTAGATGAAAAAGAAATTCGCCAGCTTATCATTAATCTGGTGCGCAATGGTTTGGAAGCAATGCCTATTGAAGGAACTATTACAATAAAAACCTTTATAGATGGAACTGATATAGTCTTAGCAATACAAGATGAAGGTACCGGAATTACGCTAGATATATTAGAAAAGCTAGGTACACCATTTTTCACAACAAAAGACCACGGAACAGGACTGGGACTTGCAATATGCTATAGCATCGCCCACAGACACAACGCCACCATAAAGCCTCAAGTCTATTCTACTGGAACCACCTTTTTGGTGCAGTTTGCTCAAATACCAAGTGAAGATATTTAAGCGCATGTGGAAAAATACATTTTACTTTCTAATGGCAAAGAAACGGCCTTCCATTCTAATGGGACTGTTGACAAACTAGGCTTGTCAACAGTCCCTATTTGAGGAAAACCTTGATTTAGCTATATTATTGATTTGGCATCATACAACAAGTTCATACTTTGAAAGCCCATCTCTACCACTGAGTGCACCCATACTCTAAATGAGATTTAAAAGTTGGTTACTCAACTGACATAATTAAAAGGATATTGAATCATACACTATTGATCACTCATGGATTAGCTTAGAAACGCCGCCTGGCTACTGGAGCACTTGTGGTACTTTGCATCCTTGGAGGAATTTTATCATCATAAGACAATTGAATAAAAAATTCAGGAGGAGTGTTCTTGGATGGACCACTTGTTTTCATCTCAATAACTTGAATGTTCTTACGAGTGGCTATCCATTTATTCACACTAACTTTCAAATCTTCTAATGTTTCCTCACCGGAGTTTGAGAAATATTTGGTTTTCATATATATTCTCCCTGTTTACATTTCTTTACATTATACCATATAAAAGTTTATTTGGGGAAAATATCTCCTATTTTAATATAGATGGGACATAACAAAATCAACATTATTAAATCTTATAAAGAAAGTAGTTCCTTCATTGCTAGTTTCTATGGTAATAATAGCACTATGACGAGCAGCAATACTATAACATATGGCTAGCCCCAGGCCTGTTCCTTGTTCTTTCGTTGTAAAGAAAGGTGTACCAATCTTTTTAAGCACTTCAGGAACAATGCCAGTGCCTTGATCTTTAATGGCTAAAATTATCTCGTCATCCTCCATATATGTCCTTATCGTCAAATAACCACCATGTGACATGGCATCTAAACCATTACGAATCAAATTAAGAATAAGCTGGCGAATTTCCTTCTCATCTAATAAAAAATCCGTAACTTCTGATAACTCTAGTTTTATATATTTATTAGCTATAATAGCATCGGCCTCAATTAGCGGTACTAATGACTTGATTATTACATTGATATTTTTAGAATGTCGACAGACTACCCCCTCTTTAGCGAGAGACAGAAATTCTGTGATAATAGCATTGGCCCGATCTAATTCTTCAATCATCAGTTTGAAATATTCCCAGTATTTTATACATTCTTTTTTACTAATAAGGATTTGTAAAAATCCTCGAATAGTTGTCATAGGATTCCTTACTTCGTGACCAATACCAGCGGCCATCTCGCCTACTAAGTTCAACCTTTCAAGATGAGCCATTTCCTTTCGAAATTTTTCTTCACTTTGTTGTACTACATTTTCTTTCTGTTTATGCTTGGTAATATCGCGAAAACTCAAAACTCTACCTATAACCTTACTATTAAGCCACTGGGGTTTAGAGTAACACTCGAAGATTCTACCATCTTTAAGTTCTAAGATATCATAGCTTTCCATTTGAGGCGACTCATTAAGTTTATTTTCTTTTTCAATATATGCTTTAGGGTCCTTCAATTTTTTAATTATCAAAGTTAATATATTGCTCCGGTCTTTAGTCGCAAGAATTTTGCGCTGTATATTCCACATTTCAATAAATTTACAATTATAGTGGCAGATATTTTGTTTGCAATCAACGACAAGGATACCATCAATAATTGCATCAAGCGTGGCCTGTAAAAAAGAGAATGATTCGCTCACTGCTTCTACTGATTTACGATCAAGCAATGCTTGACGAATATCAGTATATTTTTTGGCATTACGAAATTGCCGATATCCAACTTTCATAGCGACTCCTTCCCTAATGTTCACATTATTTTCATTTTCCATTTATTACCTTTTCTATGCTGTTAGCAGAAATTCCTTTAGACATAATAGCTAGTTTTGTCTTTCTATAGTTTTTACAATTTTTTATCCATTCCTCTTCTATTTTAAATTAAAAGTACTCTGCCTAAGCAGAGTACTTTTAATTTAAAATTATATCTTATATCACTTCGCACCAAATTTTCTTTATACCTTGAATTTCTTTACTACTGCCATCATCTCAGAAGCTAAGCCGGCGAGTCTGGAGGCATTTGTATCAATTTCATGCATGCCAGCGGTTTGTTCTTCCGCCGAGGCAGCTACTGTCTCAGCACTCGATGAAGTTGCATAGGCAACAGTGCTAATATTCTCAACACTGTCCACCATGGTTTGAATTCCTTGAGTTGTCTCGTTAACAGCTGCTGCAATATGATCAATCCCATTTTTCACTGTATCCATTTTTTGAATAATCACGTCAAACCCCTCTTGTGTGATTATCGTTGCTTCTTTGCCTTTGGCCACTTCCTGATTTGCCTGCTCAACTGTCGTAACGGCAAAGTTTATTTCATTACTCATATCGTTAATAATGATAGTAATATCACGTGTTGCACTGGCACTTTGCTCCGCCAATTTGCGAACCTCTTCCGCTACAACGGCAAAGCCACGACCTGCCTCCCCAGCACGTGCTGCTTCGATAGCAGCATTTAATGCCAATAGATTGGTTTGTGCAGCGATACTATTAATTAAATCCACAATCCCTTTAATTTTTTCAGAGCCTTGATTCAGTTTCTCCGTAACTATAGTAATTTCATTCATTGAACGACTAATGGACTCATTCTGCACAACAGACTGGATTAACATCTCCATACTTTTAGCTGCTTCAGCCACGGCATTTTGGGTACTGATGTTAACTTCTGCCGCACTAGCATTAATTTCTTCCGAACTTGCTGATATTTCCTGAATGGTAGCAGAAATATTACTGATATTATCGGCATTCTGAGTAGATCCTGCCGCAATATTGGTTATGCTTTCAGCAACAGTCTCGACAGCCTTCAATTGCTCACCGACAGAATAGCTAAGTCCCCCACTGGCGGCAGTCAATGTTTGGCTGCTGTTTGTAATCTGTGAAACAATATCTTTGAGGGCTTTTTTCATATCAATAATGACGATTCCCATATCACCAATTTCATCATTTCTAGTAGGATATACATCGTGACCATTCAGAGTAAGACTCCCCACCTCAGCCAGTTCTGCGCTGATATTTTTCAAGCGACGGGTCATATTTCTGCTGTACCAAATGACCAATACAATGATTAACAACGTAATAATGCCACTAGCGATAAGAGCGACATTACCGTCTTTCCTGGCATCTTCAGCGAGGAACAGCCCCTTGTCATCCATATACTTTTGCTGTAAGTCATCCACTTCATTAAACTGTGCACCAATAGCCGCAACTAACTGTCGCCCCTCAGTGGTAAGCTTACTTAAATTAGAATCATTGGCTTTTTTAGCAGCTATAACTTTATCACCTAAAACCACATAATCATCAACTAATTTGACTAACTTAGCCCCAGCTATTTTAGTATCTGCCATTGTTGAGCTATCATTATATTTTTTTGTCAATTCACTACTTTTTTTGATTTTTTCGCGATATCCTTGTTCGTATACAGCGGCACCATCAGCATAAAATAAAAATCCTCTCATATCCAAAAGAGCCTCGGTAAATTGTAAATGAGCACTTTTTACAGTATTCAAACGCACTGCAGTATGGGTAATTAAATTTCCAGTTGCCTCGCCATTATCTCTAAATTGATAGATAACATATCCTAATACTGATAATAAAAGGACGATAACTAGGATAAAAATACTAGATAACTGCATTATAATAGGAAACCGTTGCTTATTCATATTACCCCTCCGTTTTTAGATAATTTAAAAAAATCACTTTTGCAACTTGTAATTCTACATAATTCCACAAATACCTTTAAGATTCAACATTTTTCACGTAAAAAAACTCCACCCTCATTAGGTAGAGTCTCCTATTTGGGTCCTATACTTTGAATTTATTGACTACTGCCATCATATCAGCAGCCAATGTAGATAAATTAGCTACATTATCATTAATTTCATGCATACCTGCGCTCTGCTCTTCCGATGAAGCTGCTACAGTCTCAGAATTAGATGATGTCTTATGGGCGATACTACTAATATTTTCGATACTAGTTACCACCGTTTGTGTACCTTTCGCGGTCTCATCAACAGCTACGGCGATTTGTTCCACTCCAGTCTTTACGTCTTCTAACTTTTCAATAATTATTCTAAAGCCTTTTTGGGTAATAATGGCTGACTCTTTCCCCTTCATTACTTCTTTATCGGCTTTGCCCACAGTGGCTACAGCAATATTGATTTCATTACTCATATTTGAGATAATTCCACCAATATCTTTGGTAGCATTGGCACTTTGCTCTGCTAATTTGCGTACTTCATCGGCTACTACCGCAAAACCGCGTCCAGCCTCACCGGCCCGTGCTGCTTCAATCGCCGCATTTAGGGCCAACAGATTGGTCTGGACAGCAATGCCGTTAATGACATCCACTATGCCTTTTATTTTTTCTGAACCTTGGGACAAATGAGTGGTGACTACGGTAATCTCACTCATTGATTGATTAATATATTCGTTCTGACTCACCAATTGTTCCAGCATATCCATGCCTTTGCCAGCTTCAGACACTGCATTTTGCGTACTAATATTCACGTCACTTGCTCCCGCACTAATTTGCTGGGAACCAGCTGATATTTCTTCCAATGTAGCTGAAATATTACTGATATTATCAGCATTTTGTGATGCTCCTTCAGCAATGTCATTGATGCTTTGTGCCACTATGTCCACTGATTTTAAGTGCTCCTCAACAGAGGCGCTCAACTCTTCACTCGATGCTGCCAAAGTTTGGCTGGTATCACTAATCTGACGCACAAATTGGGCAAGGGACCTACGCATTCCATTTGTAGCAATACCCATATCACCAATTTCATCATTATACTTTGGTTTCAAATCCTGTCCTGTAAGATCAAGATTACCGACTTGTGCCAACTCCCGGCTGACAGTTCCCAGTCTTCTTGACATAGTACGGCTATACCAAAATACCACCCCAGCAACCAACAGTACAATAAAAACACTAGCCATAGTTGCTAAATTGCTATTCTGCTTAGAAGACTCTACAACAGTCAAACCACTTTGATCTAAATATCTTTTTTGTATTTCTGCTAGTTTTAAAAAGTGAGCATCAATGGCTTGTACCATTCCTCGCCCCTCACCTGTTATTGCCATCCATTGTGGATTATTATCCTTGCGGGCCGGGAGAAGTCTAGTATTAGCATACACTATATAATTATTTAATGATTTTTCCAGCTCCTCAGCTTCTTGCCGTGCTTCTGGCAGAACTAGCTGTGGTTTAACCTCCTGCACCATTGCTAAGCTCTTACTGATTTTATTATGGTATCCCGCTTCAAAAGCTGCAGCCCCATCAGTATAAAATAAAAAACCACGCATATCGAGCAATGCTCTTGTGAATTCAGTCTGGGCATCTTTAACGACAATCATCCTAGATACCGTTTGATTTATGATATTTTCTGCTTCTCTACCCGCCTGCTTAAATTCATATAAAGCATATGTAAGAACTGCTAAAAATAATACTGACACGACTGTAAACATACCCGCTAATTGAATACTTATGGGATATCTTCTCTTTTCCATTCCTCTAGCCCTCCGTTCAAACTTATGGGGATTTTATGTATGCTAATATTGTTAATTCTATTTTATTTGACAAATTCCTGCTTATTCCGCCATGAACGTTATATAATTCACTAGTTAATTTTTAGCTACTCGACACCAGCTCTTGAGAACGCAAAAAACCTCATGCTTATTTCTAAGCATGAGGTTTAATCTTCAAATGGTGGGCGATGACAGGATCGAACTGCCGACATCCTGCTTGTAAGGCAGGCGCTCTCCCCCAGCTGAGCTAATCGCCCGTATTGGTGACCCGTGGGGGAATCGAACCCCCGTTATCGCCGTGAAAGGGCGGTGTCTTGACCGCTTGACCAACGGGCCAGAAAATGGTGGCTCACCCGCGGCTCGAACGCGGGACACCCTGATTAAAAGTCAGGTGCTCTACCAACTGAGCTAGTGAACCAGAGATGGTGCCTCAGGGCAGAATCGAACTGCCGACACGAGGATTTTCAGTCCTCTGCTCTACCGACTGAGCTACCGAGGCGTAATAATGGCGACCCAGATCGGATTTGAACCGACGACCTCCGCCGTGACAGGGCGGCATTCTAACCGCTAAACTACTAGGCCGCATGAATTGAGCATTAACAAAATGGTGGGGGATGACGGGATCGAACCGCCGACATCCTGCTTGTAAGGCAGGCGCTCTCCCAGCTGAGCTAATCCCCCGTAATGGTGACCCGTGGGGGAATCGAACCCCCGTTATCGCCGTGAAAGGGCGGTGTCTTGACCGCTTGACCAACGGGCCAGAAATGGTGACCCACGATGGGCTCGAACCATCGACACCCTGATTAAAAGTCAGGTGCTCTACCAACTGAGCTAGTGGATCATAACGTTCCCACAAGATATGATTATATAGTAAACTTCAACTACTGTCAACTATTTTTTCGCTATTTTCTATATTTTTGCGGAATCATAAATTATACCAATATAGGGTTCCAAGTAAGACAATGTAAAGATTCCTTATATGACCTTAATCGTTAAGATCAGTCAGGCAATACTGCCGCTGCTTTTCAATAAACTGTTCAGCAGCATCATAGCCAAGGCTTTTAAGTCGATAGTTCATGGCTGCCACTTCTATAATATTAGATAGGTTTCGACCTGGTCTTACTGGAATGGTCTTACAGGTCAATCCTATTCCCAAAATTTGGTATTTTTCCTCATCAATGCCTAAACGATCATAATATTTGTCCTGTTTCCATTCTTCCAGGCGAATAACCAATTGAACCTTTTGGCGAGGCCTTATAGCTCCAATCCCAAATAAAGCCTTAATATTTAATATTCCTAAACCACGCACTTCCATAATATGTCTGAGGACATCAGGCGCACTACCAATAAGCTCATCTTCTCCACTACGAATCACTTCGACAGCATCATCAGCCACAAGGCGATGCCCACGTCTTATGAGTTCCAGTGCTGATTCACTTTTACCAATGCCACTTTCACCAATAATCAGGGTTCCTATGCCATGGACATCAACAAGTACTGCATGAATTGTTGTACATGGTGCCAATTTTTGTTCAAGATAATCTGTAAGCTTGGCCATAAAACGGGTTGTTGACAAATGAGTACGTAAAATAGGTAAATGACGGCTGTCTGCCATTTCTAGCCAAACTTGTGGTAATTTTATACTGCGTGTTATAATCAAACATGGAAAATTAAGATTAATAAGAGTTAGCCAACGTTCACCAGCTACTTCTTCCCCAAGTGATTCTAAAAAGGATATTTCCGTCTTACCAATCAATTGTATGCGTTCCTCATCAAAATACTGTATATAACCGGCCAGGACAAGTCCTGGCCGGTTAATATCACATACTCCCACTGAACAATTCAGAAGAGCCTCTGTGCTTAACACTTCGAGATCAAAACAATCAACGATATCTTTCAGCAATAACTCTGCCATTGTTCTCACCTACATATCTCAAGATTGCTATCTATTTAAACATTTCGTCCATAATAATGGTTTGATCACGACCAGGTCCTACAGACACTATACCAAGCTTAGTACCTGCCACTTCACTTAAACGTTCCAAATAAAGACGGGCATTTAACGGTAAATCAGCATAAATACGAATACCAGTTGTATCACTTTCCCAACCTGGGAATTCTTCATATACTGGCTCAACCTCTGCTAATACTTTTAGGCTTGCAGGGAACTCATTAATAACTTCACCTTTATATTTATAAGCAACACATAATTTTAAAGTTTTTACTGCATCTAAAATATCTAGACGAGTAATGGCCATATAATCAATACCGCTTAAATCAACAGCATAACGTACTACACAAGCATCAAGCCAACCGCAGCGCCGTGGACGGCCAGTTGTTGTACCATACTCATGACCGACTTCCCGAATATGATCGCCCATTTCATCAAATAGTTCTGTTGGGAAAGGTCCTTCGCCAACTCTAGTCGTATAGGCTTTAACCACTCCGATCACATTACTGATCTTAGTAGGTCCGATACCTGCACCTATACATACACCACCAGCAATAGGGTTAGAAGAGGTAACGTATGGGTAGGTACCATGATCAAGGTCTAGCATCGTCGCCTGCGCCCCTTCAAACATCACTTTCTTGCCTTGTTTGATAGCTTGATTCAAGACTGCAGATGTATCAGCCACATAGGATCGCAATTCTTCAGCATAACCCAGGTATTCAGCTTTGACTGTTTCATAATCAAATCCTTCAGCTCCATATACTGCTTTCAGCAAATGATTATTGGCTTCTAAGTTACGTTTAAGTTTTTCTGAAAACTCTTCAGTATCCATCAGATCTGCCATGCGAATACCGTTTCTTGAGTTTTTATCCATATAGCATGGTCCGATACCACGTTTAGTCGTACCAATTTTATGGTCGCCACGATATTCTTCTTGCACCTCATCAAGTAAACGATGATAAGGCATAATGACATGGGCACGATTGGAAATTTTAAGGCCCACAGTCTCAAAACCTTTTTCCTGCATACCTTTAATTTCTTTGAGCAGAACTCCTGGATCAATAACTACTCCGTTACCTATAACACAAGTTTTCCCTTTATATAAAATTCCAGACGGCAACAAATGTAATTTAAATTCTTTACCAGCAACGACAACAGTATGACCCGCATTATTGCCTCCCTGATAACGAGCAACAACATCAGCCTTTTCAGCTAAATAGTCGACAACTTTGCCTTTGCCCTCATCGCCCCATTGTGTACCCATAACTACGATTGCTGACATAATTTTCACCCTTCCCATTCTTATAAGAGACTGTTCTAAAACATCCATCTACCTTCTTCTTAGCTTCTGAATATTTTACCTCAGCCTCTATTATATTTTTATTACTATTTACAGTCAAAATCTGCCCCATCTCACGATAGGTATAGCGATTAATCATGGGGATTATCGCCTTCTTCATAGGGTATGTATCTTAATTTGACGGTGTGTATACAATAACTTATACACACTTTGTGGATAACTTTGTTGATAAGTTGTTTGCAAATTATATTCAGTTTATTTTACCCTATATTATAAAAATAACTCATGGCACTTCCATCTTGGTTAATCTATATTTTCACTTTAACATCATAGCATTTAACTGTTAGAGTGTCAATTTTTTTCGAATGTTCTCTATTATTACTTATGTATTGTTCGGATTTTCGCTAAATACTTCTTGTTTATTTTTATTAGATACTTCCTTTAAGGTAAAATGTATCTTTTTTGCTACGGATATTACAATTAAAAAAACGGTACTAAATACCGTCTTTTTAATTTAACTACGAATTTAATCTTCCTCATCTGCCATATATTCTAAAAATTTTCTTGTTAATTCCGGATCGAATTGGGAACTCCCAGCAAATGAGATTTCTTGTAAAGCCACTCTCTTATCCATTGCCTTACGATATGGACGGTCATGAGTCAAAACATCATATACATCGACTAAAGAAAATAATCGAGCTAATAAAGGAATTTGATGACCTACCAAACCATGGGGATATCCACTCCCATCCCAGCGTTCATGCAAAACAACGATCATCTCAGCCAATGGTAAGTCACCAATTGATTGAGCCATTCGATAACCAATATCACTGTGACTCTGGACAATTTTCCACTCACTCGTATTCAAGCTCTCAGACTTTCCCAATATTTCTCGGGGAATAGCGACTTTTCCGATGTCGTGAAAAGTCGCAAGTCGATTTAACAACTGCAGCTCTACGTTATCCAGATTGATCCCGGAAAAATCAGCAAAACTAATCGCCATTCTAAGAACTCTCTCACCGTGGTCAATACTCTCAAAACACTGACTATAAAGCCTATTCTCCATTTCAGAGATAACATTCTGACGAAATATCTGTCTGTTTGCCAGTTTATTACTGTACATCTGCTTTTCAGCTATACTGAACAATTCTTCAAAGTTGGTAGCGCTATTCATTTTTGTAGCTGTTCCTATTGCAGCACTGAGTCGAATAGGAGTAGAACTGGCTTTACTGCAAGCAATACGGATTCGATCACAAATCTTCCCGCATATAGTGCAATTAGTCCGTGGAAGCAAAATAATAAATTCATCTCCACCCCAACGGGCAATAACGTCCGTCTGTCTACAAATTGCCATCATCACCTGAGCCATTGCAACCAAGAACTGATCTCCTTGGGTATGACCAAAAACATCATTGACAAGCTTCAACCCATTCATATCTATAACAATAACACTGAGGGGAAAAGCCTCCGATTTTTCTAGCTCTGGTAGCATCATTTCAATATACGCCCTATTATAAAGCGAGGTTAACTTATCATGATAGCTAAGATAATGTATATGCTCCTCCGATTTCCGTTTCTCTGTAATGTCAGTCAGTATCATCATTATTAATTTTTGCTCATTATCATCATAGGCCTGAGAAATAAGCTTGCACTCCACACGAATATCCATATCACCAATCTTAATCACTGGGGGAAGTTGTTTCAATAAAGACTGCGGTCCATCCTGCGCTGATGAAAATACATTCGTGAAGATTGCCTTCCAATACTCTATGTCCACTTCATCCCATTGACTCATGAGTTCTAGGATCGATATACCACCAATCTTCCTCTCGAAGATTCGCAGACATTCTGCGCTATATTGTCGATTGACCTTTAAATCTAATCCGAACGTCAAAAATCCTTGATTTGCATTATCCAGTAGGTTTTGAATCTCGTTTTGATGCCGATGCAAAACATGCCCCTGACTATCACTGATACGAAAAATCTTTCGAGTCAGTGATAGTAATTTATTATACCGACCAACAAGCCACTCGTAGCGATCTAACAATGGATTATCTTGATATTTTATATTCTCAATATCAGCTATGGCTGACTGTAACGTTTCCCGTTCATCTTCAAAAAGATGTTCATCCTTATTGACTTTAGCCATAACTATCTTCCTCCAATTTAAAATGTAAACCCGACTACCGTAATGTCATCCCGCTGTGGTTCATCACCCATATACTGATTCAACAGATCTTCAAATGCTTGTTGTTGCTGAGCTAAATTTTTTTCACCTTGAGCAGAGATTAGCTGATTAACTCTCTTATGCCCCAATGCATAGTCCCTTTGTCCACCATTCTGGTCAACGTATCCATCCGACATCAGATAAAATATATCCCCATCCTCAATCTTCCATTCATTGTTAACAAACTCAAGATCATTACTCGACCTACGATAGCCAATACTTTTTTTGTTGCCTTTGATGTGATAAACCTGATCTGCCCGCTTCACATCAAGGGCTATTTTCGCCCCAGCAAATACTAACCTTTTTTTATCTTCCACATAACAGATACCAATATCTAATCCATCATCTGCCATGCTGCTAGATTGGTTGCGATGTAATGTTTCCTTCACTCGCTTATTCAGTTCCTGTATAATAACCGCTGGATTGTCACAAATCTCGTCAACGATATGACTCAGAATGGAGTTCACAGCCATCGTCATAAAAGCTCCAGGCACGCCATGACCAGTACAATCCGCCACTGCAATTAAGCTCTTATTTTTATCGATTTTTCTAGCCCAATAAAAATCACCACCAACTCTATCTCGTGGTTCCCAGATAATGAAATATTCCCTAAACATGTTGATCAATTCATCAGATGGCGGAAGGATAGATTCCTGTATTCGTTGGGCATAGTCAATACTATCCATTATTTTTTGATTTTTCTCAGACAATTCTTGAGTTCGCTCACTAACTTGTTTCTCCATCTCCTTGCTAAGCAATATCGCTCGTTTGAAAGGATTAGCAATACGATGGGAAATATAATAAAAAATAAATATGATTAATACAAGAGATATGAAGCTCCCAATCCCAGCATTAACTTTAATGGTACTAAGAATTGAAATACTTTCTCTGCGTGGTATTTGAAATACCAACTTCCAGTCAGTTGATTTTGTAACCCGATAAACCAAATCCATAATTTCGCCATTTTGATTCGTATATTCAATAGCCTGAGGTTGATTAGAAGAGATGTTACCCTCTATAATTTGACTGGCAATATCGGGTGCAACAAAATCGTTTAGGTACATGCCAATCTCCTCTATCTTTTCCGATAAATGAATCTTTCCCTGCCCATCCACCAACCATAGATTACTTTGCTCTCCAAATTTGTAACTTTTAAACTCCTTGGCAATTTCCTTTAAAGTAAGCCCGACGCCCACAATGGCCACTGGTGTGCCTTGATCCTTCATTAGAGCATTGATAAAGACAAAAGTATCTCCTCTCGCCGTATTAGAATCAATATTCAAATCCACCGTCTTACCAGAATGAAGAGCAGAAAAAAACCAATTATGCTCTGGATTACTTTCAGACATTATACTAATCAGCCTTGAATCTTCCGCCCAATAATGTTTGGTTATATTACTGACAATGAACGTGTTGGAATAGTCGTAATCACGAGCAATTCCAGTTATTTTACCTTTGGCATACTCACCAAGACGTTCATCTGTTTCACCGCTTGCTACCCATTGAATAACCGCTGGATCTGTGGCCAAAATGACAGATACTTCTTTGGCTCTTTCAATACGCCCATCAATTTTAGCTGCCATAGAGTCAATGATATATCTCATATCTCGGGATTTGAGCTTATCGACTACTGCCTCCTGGGTTATAAGATAACTAATACTACTTGTCATAACAATAGATAATATAATAATGATACATGCTAAAACGACTACCTTCATAGTCCCCCTGTCATACATAGGACTTTTTTTGTCAGGGACTAGGACTTCTGCTGCGGTGGTCTTACTGCCCATTAGGAATTTTCCTCTACCGGATTTATTTCAAAAGGTACTGTTAAATCCTCTTTAAACTCTTCGGCACATTCCATAGCCATTTCATTTTCCTTATCATAGTACCAGCGAACCATGACTTTTTTTCCAGCCTGGTAGGCTTCATCCAACTTTTCTAAAAGCATCATCAGGCATTTGGAACTACTGGTATTAACATAAGGCATATGAAAATAAATTTCTACTAAAACTTCCTGCTCCATTTGTTCAATATACTCGTCAACCCAAGCGAAAATCGGTTCATAAAACTTAAAGGCATTTTCCGGATAAGACTGACCTTTAATATACATCTGGTTAATGACTGGATCAAACCGAATCTCTGGAGTAGACTTTGTAGATTCTATATATAATTTTTCCATATTTATTCCTCCTAGATGTTTACCCGTAAGGTAAAGAAGTGAAACTCCTCATCCAGCTTGACGAGGGAATATTTTAAAGGGCCACTGGCTTTTCGTGCCATATCGATCAACCCAAGTCCTGCGCCAGCACTATCTATTTGCACTTCTTTCTTCATCTGCTCTTTATATAATTTCTTCAATCCTATCTTATCCAAGGAACTAACAATATCCAGCTTCCCAGTCAAAGCATCAACATCCTTGCTTTCTATAATATTGCCAGAAGAAACAAAATGTCCATTCTCTGATTTGCCGATAGTCACAATACCGGAATTCGCTATCTTCCCTCCTATAGGGGAACTACTCTTTGAGGCACTGTAATTCTTAATATTTTGCGTCTGCTCAATAAAAATCGAAAAAACATTATAGGTATCATTCTGGGAGATAGACTCTGTCTCTAAGTACTTTTTTACAGCATCGCCTAATTCCTCAATAATTTCCTGGGAAAAGCGACCGCAAAAACTGATAAGAATACCATCGTTCCGTAATTTTTTCTGCAAATCAATCAAATTAATCTCCATAAATGAAACAACCTCCTTTTATAAGCCCATCTTTCCTTGAATAAAAATTACATCATATAATCATTTAAAAAAAGTAATATATGATACTACATTTACCATGAAAGCATACAATTCCTGCAGAGTTTATCTAATTTTAATGAAATCCCCTTTATATCAGAATATTGCTAGTTCGGACAAACAAGAAATTTTTACTATATAGTAGTAAAAAAGCATCCTCTATCTTTGATGGATAAAGAATGCTTTAACATTTTAGGAATAAAACCATATTTATATGATGGGAACGCGTCTCATCAAAACTCTAAATACATTTTACTATTTAACTAATAGACCTCTATCCTGGTAATGTAGATAAATCACTAAACTTAGTAAATTGCTTATGGAAAAACAACTGAACGGTATCCACTGGTCCGTTGCGATGTTTCGCTATAATGACTTCCGTAATATTTTTTTGTTCGCTATCTGGATTATAATAATCATCCCGATAGAGGAAAGCAACAATGTCAGCATCTTGCTCTAGTGATCCTGATTCTCTAAGGTCACTGAGCATGGGTTTTTTGACTTGTCTTGACTCCACGCTACGGCTAAGCTGGGATAAGGCAATCACTGGCACACCAATCTCCCTAGCAAGTCCTTTCAGAGCGCGTGATATCTCAGAAATTTCTTGTTGTCGATTCTCGCTACCCTTTTTGCCACTACCTTGCATAAGTTGTAGATAATCAATAATGATGAGTTTCAAATCGTGTTCAATCTTGAGCCTTCTGCATTTAGAACGCATTTCCATTACAGTAATACCTGAAGTATCATCTATAAAAATCGGCGCAGAGGATAGTCGATCAGCCCCACTAACTAGCTTAGTCCAATCATTAGGTTCTAACTCACCGATTCTCAGTCGCTGGGAATCAATAGTGGATTCCGCACACAACATCCGTTGTACGAGTTGCTCCTTGGACATTTCTAGACTAAATAACGCTACTGCCTTCTTTTCCTTAACACCAATATGCTGAGCAATATTAAGCACAAAGGCTGTTTTACCCATACTTGGCCTCGCGGCAATCAAAATAAGGTCTGAAGGCTGGAGACCTGACGTTAACTTGTCTAAATCTTTAAAACCTGTGGAAAGCCCAGTGATACTCCCTTTAGAAGCATATAACTGTTCAATTTTAGTAAATGCATCAAAAATAATACTTTTTATGGGGGTAAATTCCCCCCCTGACTTGCGACTGGATACAGCGAGTATAGTTTTTTCAGCGGTATCTAAGATGCCAGCAACTTCCTCACTATCTTCATAACCTAAACTTGCAATGTTAGTAGCAGCATTAATAAGTTGCCGCAATAGGGCCTTTTCTTCTACAATTTTAGCATGATACAAAACATTGGCGGCAGTCGGTACACTATTAGCCAATGATGTGATATACGAAATACCGCCTGCAGCTTCTAGCTTATCGCTTTTACGCAAAAATTCAATAACGGTAACCATATCCACTGCATCATTTTTATTAAATAGCTCAAGCATTGCATTATAAATCAGCCGATGAGCTTCCCGATAACAATCTTCTGGCCGTAATAATTCAGCTACCTTAGAAATAGCTTCTCTCTCAATGAGCATAGCCCCTAGTACCGCCTGCTCAGCCTCAATATTTTGTGGTGGTATTCTATCTAACAAATGTTATCTCACCCCGATTTCTATGCGCTTTTCTGCTCGGCATCAGCAAGTAGAATCGCTAGAGCCTCTTCTACATCTTCAACTGGAATAATCGTTAATCCCAAATGTCCCTGAGGAATGTCTTTCTCATTTTCTTTAGGAATAATCATTCTAGTCATACCAGCTTGCTTGGCTCCATAGGCTTTTTCAAACACACCACCGACAGCTTTCACCCTGCCTTGAATGGAAATTTCACCTGTTATAGCCACATCCTGCCATACAGGTCTTTGGGTAATTGCCGAGATTATGGCCCCAACAATCGCTGTGCCTGCAGATGGACCATCAATACGTCCGCCACCAATAATATTAATATGAATATCATAGTTGGCTAAATCTTCACCTGTAACTTTTCTTACAACTGCAGCAGCATTAAATACGGAATCCTTAGCCATACTACCTGCCGTGTCGTTAAAGCGCATATGGCCCTTACCTTTTTCTGATGCCGGGAAGGCTACTGCCTCAATTTCCAGCACGGAGCCAAGATACCCGGATACACCAAGACCAAATACTTTACCTACTTCCCCTATCTCTGTCCCTTTACGGCTTACATAAGGAGTCAGGCGGCTAACCTGAATGACTTTATATACATCTTCATTGTTAATGATTACGTTGTTAATATCTCCAGCACGATACAGTGCTAGTCCAAAAGCATCAGATAAAATATTAATGGCTTTGCGCCCTTCAATTGTGTACTCACTAATCAAAGGCGCTACATCAGGTTCTAATGTCACCTTGAGCTTGAGGGCTGCATTATAGATAATTTCCTCAATATGCTGTGGTGTTAAGGGTTCAAAATAAATTTCAGCAGAGCGTGATCTGATAGCTGGATTAATATCTGAGGCATCACGAGTCGTTGCACCAATCAGAATGAAATCGGCAGGGGCACCCTCTTCGAATAATTTTTTAATATATTTAGGTACATTGGGATCAGAAGGATCATAATAAGCGGAATCGAAGGATACCCGCTTATCTTCTAATACCTTAAGCAATTTATTTTGCAGCATGGCATCCATTTCGCCGATTTCGTCAATAAATAAAATGCCTCCATGAGCATCTGTCGCCAATCCAGTTTTGGGTTCAGGCACACCTGTCTCTGCTAGATCTCGTCTGGCTCCTTGATAAATAGGATCATGAACCGAACCGAGTAACGGATTTGTCATCCCTCTAGAATCCCATCGGAGAGTAGTACCATCCACCTCAACAAAAGGTGCACCCTCAGCAAAAGGCGTAAATTTAAGCTTTTTAGCTGCTTCTAGTACGAGACGGGCTGCCGTTGTTTTACCAACTCCTGGTGGCCCATATAAAATTAGGTGTTGAGGATAGGGTGAAGCGAGTTTTGCACTAAGAGCTTCTACAGCCCTCTCTTGCCCGATAATTTCAGACAGCAATGCCGGTCGAGTAAGTTCCATCGCAGATGCCGTGAGTTTCTTTGACTCTAATACTTCGAGCATAGCATACTTTTTTAAGGTTTGCGGGTTTTCAACATTGTTTTCTTCTTCTTTGAGCACCTGCATTTTAATTTCCCTGACATATTCGAGATGGCGTTCTTCCATTTTTTCATTTATTTTCTTTTCCAAACGATCTTCTAATGTCTGGCGAGCCATTAAGTCAGCTACTTCTTCTTCAATTTCATAGAGCAGCTCCGGGATCTTATCTAAGGGCGGCACTTGCTCAATTGTCGGATCTTCAAATACCAACTTTTGCAATGCCAATACCCTCTCTGGTAATTTTTCTGAGCTCATTAATGCTAAAGCATCCAATTTCCCAGCTTTTAGTACCACTTTATCCGAGCCAAAGATTCCTGAATACAAGTCATACAGTGCTGTAACCTGACGCTTTAACTGCTCATCAGCCGATACTCGAGCAGGTAGCGGCCGACTTTGTCTAAATTTTTTAAAAAAGTCTTTCATAGCAATAATCCTTTCTAATTCCTCTAAAATGAGGACAAACACTGTATAAAATCAAATATCGTTATTGTTTAGGGATAATGTGCACCTGTATTTTAGCACTTATTTCAGGATGCAGTTTGATAGATACAGTGTATGTACCCACCGCCTTGATGGCATCTTTTAGATCAATTTTGCGTTTATCGATTTCAATCTTGTGCTGAGTAAGAAGCGCATCCGCAATATCTTTGGAAGTTACTGATCCAAAAAACTTGCCACCTTCGCCAATTTTAACAGGTATGGTAACTTCGACTTTAGACATTTGAGCAGCCATTACGTTAGCTTCATCGATTGCCCGTTGTACTTTGCGTTCCTCAGACGCTTTTTGCTGACTGACATTATTAATATTTGAAGCAGTCGCTGGGATTGCCAATTTTTGTGATAGTAGATAATTGCGAGCATAGCCTTCAGAAACCTCTATGACATCACCTTTTTTACCTAGTTTTTTAACCTCTTGTTGTAGAATTACTTTCATTCTGTCCACTCTCCTCTATATATTGGGCACTAAGTTCAATCACTCGATGCTTTACTTCTTGTATACTAGACTTTCTTACCTGGGCACCGGCCACGGTTTGATGTCCGCCGCCACCAAGTTCTTCCATAATAACATGAACATTAATATCTCCATTGGAACGAGCACTTACGCCGACTCCCTCATCAAGAGCAAATAACACGAAACTCACACGTACACCTTCAATATTAAGTAACATATCCGCAACCTGTGATGCTACAATCTGGGCATTTTTTATGTTAGGCGGACAATCAGCCACGACTACGCCATCTAGGAGCATTTCAGCCTGATTCAAAATTTCGGCCCGCGCCTTTATTGTTTCAAGATCTGAACGAAACATCTGGCGCACCAGTGCAGGGTCAGCCCCTGCACGACGTAAATAGGCAGCCGCATCAAAAGTACGTACTCCACTTTGTACTGCAAATTGCTTGGTATCAACAACAATACCCGCATATAATGCCGTGGCATCGAGTTTATTTAAATTGAAATAATCATCAAAATACATCAATAATTCTGTGACTAGTTCACAAGTCGATGAAGCTGATGGTTCAAGATACACGAGCAACGGATTGATAATAAATGCTTCTGAACGGCGATGATGATCAATGACCACGATTCGATCTACCTTGGCCAAGAGCTCAGGCGCAGCAGTCAGTTCCGGATGGTGAACATCAACCACAAATACTAGCGTCCTCGGAGTAATAAGCGCTAAAGCCTCAGCTTGGGTAATAAAAATTTCCTGATATTCTTCATTATCTCCCAAGATCTCCTTTAATTTACTAAGAGAAACACCTGGATGGCTAACTACAATGCGAATATATTTGCCCAGTTGTCGTACCATGGCGGCCACACCAATCGCTGCCCCTAGACTGTCAAAATCCTCATTGTTATGCCCCATAACCAGTACGATATCAGCATCGTCAATAATTTCTCGCAGTGCTTGCGCTACAATACGCGCCTTCACTCTGGTGTTTTTTTCTACAGCCTTGGCTTTACCACCATAAAACTGTAATTTGCCATTCAAATGTACAGCTACTTGATCGCCACCGCGCCCTAATGCTAAATCAAGACCGGCTTGGGCCCTTTCCCCCAGCATCGCAACTGAAGGCTCATCAGCCGCCACCCCCATACTAAGCGTAACCGGAATCTTGTTGCCCACATGAATAGCTCGTACTTTATCTAAGATATCAAACTTTTCCTGCAAGCACTTATTTAACTGCTGACGATTAAATACTGCAAGATACATATCATCAGCGTACTTTTTTAGTACTGCCTCATTTTCGGTTACCCATGCTGCCAGCAGTTTATTCACTTCTCCTAAAACAGAAGTCCGTTGATTTTCACTTAACCCTTGCAGCACATCATCATAATTATCAATCTGAATAGTAACCATGACTGGCGCTGCATCAAGAGATTTAACTTTAACTTTTTCACTAGTCGTAATATCACTGATATAAAAAATCATCAATTCAATATCATCTGCTGCATAATCTACAGGCTTATAAATAATTTGATAATACTTATCATCCGCACAAAATATTTCCTGACCTGATTTTCCCCAATTTTTCTCCAGGGGCAAAGATGGGCATAATCCTAGTATGGAATGGCCCACTTTTATTTCTTCATCAAACCACTCTGTGAGTACATCATTATACCAAAATAGGCGCCCTGTTCGATCAACAATAATCATCACGAGTGGCAAATTTTTTAGGGCATGTGAGGAACCCTGCTCAATATTATGGGTCATACTATACAAGTAACTGCTAAGTGCTTTTTGCTGCTGGATATGACGCTCATGTCCATAAAAATACAAAGCCCCTAGCAAAATAGCCCCTAATATAGCCACATAAGGATTGTAAAATACAATGATCACTAATAAAGCTGCCGCTACAGCAAGATAAATCCGTGTATCAAACCAAAAGGACGGACCATTCGGCATAAACCACCCCTCCTTGAAGGTTATTGAAAGAACCCCTATTATGGGGTCTTACGCGCTGCCCTTAAACGTCGATAATCAACAATTGTTTCCGCTGCACCAACAAAAATTATAATTTGTGAAAACAACCCATTAGTTAATATTAAGAATAGTATAATCCCCTTGACTGCTCTTGACAAATTGTATTTATCTACAATGTAGTAAAATAAAGCCAATCCTTGTACAAAAAGCAGCATACTGGCCATTACCTGTACATTCATCCCAATATTATATAGCATATTGAGTTCCCGACTCTTACCCCAATATATCATAACTAGTGCTAAAGCAAAAAAGTATACAATATAACCCGGCAACGTCCAATTTTTAAAAACCGGAAAATCGGGAATAGTATGTCCAAGCTTTTTTAGCACGGCCTTAGCAATGACAAAGTTTAAGAAGGTATCGACTACTGATGCCATAATAAAACCAGCTGGCAAAATAACCTTTAAAAGATCAATCATAGTCTGCATACTTTCCTTGATTTTAACCAATTCCTGTTCTGCTATACCTAAATTTCGATATACTTCTAACCCTTGCTCGATCGCCTGGGTCATAACCTCGCCTTGCATATTAAAGGGATTGACCCCGGTTATAGCTGCTCCAATTGCAAGCAGCGCAGCCTTGGAAATTAATGAGGCAATTGTTCCCCATAACATAGTCTTAGCTGGGGTCAATTCCATACGGAAAGCATAGCCTAGAACAATGCCAATTAGGCCAAAACCAACTACCACACTAACAGCTTGCAACGGATGCAATAGCATAGCAATAATTACGCCAGCTACAACTGTTGCCATAATGCTCCACTTGTAACCATGCCGTACACCCAGTAAAATAATTGGCACAGGCCACAGTAAATTGACAAAGGGTCCAATGACTGGCAAATAAGCACTAATGATGGCAAATATGATGGCAATTGCTGCTAAAAGGCCACCTTCAACCATGGAACGTACTCCTGTCTGTCTCATCTATTCACCTCTTTCGGCGGAGATGTTGCTGGTATTCACTGAAATCGCCAAACCATTTCTCCACTTCATGCTCAATTTTTATATTTTGTTCAACTTTTGTAAGTACTTCTCTATCTAATGAATCAAATGCAATACCCAAGCGTCGTGCTAATATATAACAGGCAACAATAATGGCTGCTAAGCCCTCGCTGATAGCCTGTTCACTATTTTTCGCCATAGCCTGATATAACTGTCCAACATGGGTAATGAGTTCAGCTTTAAGCCATTCTATTAGACGCATTTTGCGCAAAATTTCCGACTCATTAGAAAACAAAACAGCCACCTCCTTCTTTTACGTTATCTTCATAGTATTCGCAAATCAATGGGCGGTTTCCTGCAGAATAAAAATAAAAAGAGAGGTTAAGAACCTCTCTTTTATTTTTATTCTGCTGTAAATGGCAATAATGCAACAATACGTGCACGTTTGATCGCCAAAGTAACTCGGCGTTGATGTTTTGCGCAGTTACCAGAAATACGGCGAGGCAATATTTTGCCGCGTTCAGTAGTGTAACGGCGAATTTTTGTAAGTTCTTTATAATCGATAGTTTCTACTTTATCAACACAGAAACTACAAATTTTCTTCTTAGGTTTTCTTCCTCTTTCACGTTTCACTGAAAATACCTCCCTTTAAAATGGAATTTCCTCTTCAGGGAAGACCTCTGTCCCAAAGGAGCTAACATCATATCCAGATTTTGCAGGAGTCGCAGGACTCACACTAGGAGCACTACCGCTACTACCTACAGCCTGTTTAGTATCCAAAAACTCAATGTTTTGGGCAACTACTTCAGCTGAACGTCGTTTCTGTCCGTCTTTTTCATACTCACGAATTTGCAAACGTCCTTCAACTAGTACACGACGACCTTTGGTAAGATTGTTGCCACAAACTTCGGCCAATTTATCCCACACTACGATAGGAATAAAATCCGCACGTTTATTCTCACCAAAACCAGTATCAACTGCCACACTAAAGGAAGCTACTGCTTTACCAGTTTGTGTATAGCGAACCTCTGGATCTCGAGTCAAACGGCCGACTAATATAACCTTATTCATGGTACATTCCCCCTGATCTATTCGTCAATTTATCTATTCGTCTATTCTAACAATCATGAATTTCAAAACTTCTTCAGTGATCTTCATTATGCGATCAAGCTCAAGAATTGTTGCTGGAACTGCAGTAAAGTTAACTAAGCAGTAAAAACCTTCTGCAAAGTCATTTACTAGATAAGCTAAACGCTTTTTTCCCCAACGATCAATTTTGTCTACTTGTCCACCATTGTTGTTAATTAGGTTTTCAAATTTGGCAATAACCGCATTTGTACCCTCTTCGTCTAATGGCTTAACAATAAACATTACTTCATACTTTCTCATTAAAACACCTCCTCCTTTGGACTAATGGCTCCCTTATGGGAGCAGGGAAGGTTTTGAAATTAACTTTCAAACCTCGCTAGGCTACCCTAGACTGACATATTATATCACTAAGATATGTAAAAAAGCAAGAGTTTTAAACATTAAATCTAAAATAAGTAACATCTCCATCTTGCATAACATATTCCTTGCCTTCGAGACGAACTAATCCTTTTTCACGGGCAGCATTAGCACTACCTGTAGCTACAAGATCAGCATAGGAAACAATTTCAGCGCGAATAAAACCTCGCTCAATATCGGAGTGAATTTTGCCACCTGCTTGAGGAGCCTTCGTGCCATTTTTGATTGTCCAGGCACGTACTTCTTGTACACCAGCCGTCAAAAAAGTCACAAGCCCTAGAAGTTTGTAAGATGCCTTTATGAGCTTATCTAGTCCTGACTCTGTTAAACCTAGCTCGGATAAAAACTCCTTAGCATCCTCACTAGAAAGTTCAGCAATCTCAGATTCTACTTTTGCCGAAATGGTAACAACCTCAGCGCCTTCTTCTGCAGCATATTTTTGTACAATTTTCACATATTTATTATCATCTGCACTGGCTACTTCTGCCTCACTAACATTGGCAATAAATAGCACTGGCTTTAAGGTCATCAAATTAAGATCACCGATCAATAATACCTCATCCTCCGTCATTTCAACGCGGCGAGCCGGTAATGCCTGTTCTAGCATGTCCTTAATTCTGACCAAAACTGTCAATTCGGCTGGTGCTTTCTTATCGCCAGTTTTTACGAGTTTTTGTACTCGCTCCATACGTTTTTCCAAGGTATCAAGATCAGCCAAACATAATTCCGTATTAATGATTTCAATATCACGAAGTGGATCAAGACCACCCTCTACATGGGTAACATTCTCATCCTCAAAACAACGCACAACCTGGGCTACTGCATCGACTTGACGGATATGGGCCAAAAATTTATTCCCCAGGCCCTCGCCTTTGGACGCTCCTTTAACAAGGCCAGCAATATCCACAAACCTCATGGCTGTTGGTATACAGCGCTTTGTCTTATACATTTCCACCAAATGTGGCAGGCGTTCATCTGGCACATCCACTACTCCCACATTAGGTTCGATGGTGCAGAAAGGATAATTGGCAGCTTCAGCCCCAGCCTTTGTAATAGCATTAAACAATGTGCTTTTACCCACATTAGGTAAACCTACAATACCTACTTCTAAATTTGTACTCATTAATATATTCCACCTTACTTGCAAATTCTATTGTTTTAGCTTTCCTCATTGTAGAGTATTCTTATCTTATTTTCAACCTATTCCAATTCTTTATGTGCTAAAACCTCTTTCACAGCTTTTTCAAATTTTGGCCTAGGTAACAAGACATAGTGTGCACACCCCAAGCATTTCAGTCTAAAATCAATGCCCGTCCTGATAATTTCCCACCGATCTGAACCGCAAGGATGAGTTTTTTTCATTTTTACAATGTCGCCAACTTCATAGCGCACCATCATCTAAAACATCCCTCATTTACTCATTTAATACTTTCTATCTTGGGCGGCGTTATATTGGCTTTATCAAATAACAGTTTTATTTGATGCCGAAGAGCCGTCTCTACTGTTACCTGCTCTAAGGGTACGGTTTTAGCTATCAAGCGAACAATCAATTCTTGTGAGTGCCAATCTACCACACCAATTACCTTAGGTCCTTCCAGCACTTCCACCATATTTTTACCTACATGGTTGCAAGCCTCTTCGAGTAGAGACAATACTCTACTAATATCTTCGCCATAAGCTATGGGTACATTCACTGTTGCCTGCATATGTCCCCTCGTATAATTACTCACCCGTATTATGGCGCCATGGGGGATAATATGCAGCACTCCATTACCATCCCGTAATTTTGTAACCCGGAGTCCGATCTCTTCTACCGTACCGCCCATATCACCACTAACTATATAGTCACCGACAGCAAACTGATTCTCCAAAAGTATAAAAAAGCCAGTTATAAAATCTTTAATCAGACTTTGAGCGCCAACACCAAGCGCCAAACCCACAATTCCAGCACCAGCCACCAGAGAAGTAGTATCAATCTTAAATTCCTGTAAAATCATAACGATAGTAATAAAATAAATCATATATCGAATAATACTCTGCACTAAGCCACCTAGGGTACGAGCGCGTTTTTCATCAAACTTAAAAGCCTTGCCTACAATATTAGGAATAAATACTTGATTGACAGTCATGCTAAAGAGTCTAAGGATTACCATTGCCCCTAGTAAAATACCCATAATACGAATAATTCTATTACCGGTGAACAACAAAAATTCCGGTGTAAGTAAGGTTGGCATATGTCACCTGCTCTCCAGTTCTTCATATACTCGATCCTGTATATTACATTTGAATAATTTACTCCACAGTACTTGATGGTCTTGCAAGATTATTAATGCTTTGTGCTGATCAGTTGCCGCAAATAGTAAGCTGTGTCCACAGCTGATATCGATTTCCCTGGGAGTCGGCACTGAAGCGACAATAATACCTGCTGCCAAGAGCAGTTTTTCAGCTCGGATAGCATGATGCACCGAGGCAAAAGAGAGCAAGCGATCAAAGCCCCTATAAATAATCATCACCTCATAATGTAATTACTTTAGCTGAAGCTGACATGGTTTCAACGATAGTATACATATTAGTTACCCCGCCAACTGCTAGCTTATCCTTAGCTTCGAAATAATCCAAACAAGTACCGCAGGACAATATTTCCACCCCATCTTGGACTAATTTATCTAAATGAGGCAGTACTGGTGAATCTTCAATTGTTAGTAATACTCCTGAATTCATAAACAAAAGGGCCTTCGGTACTGGCTTGACCTCAAGCAAAGTATAAATAAAACCTTTCATGAGTACTGCACCCAATTCACGATTGCCATGTCCTAATGTGTCCTGAGTAATAATATACACTGTATTATTAGCAGCTATCGGTTGATCCATAACTGTCTGTTTGTCCATTGCTTCTCCCTTGGTAATCTTTAATAAAAAATCACCCTCCTGCTGGGTTATACTCACACCACACCCATGAGCAGTAGCAAACTTTATAACATTTTCTTTGGCGATCACATTATCCACGAGAATTGTCACAATTCCACTCACAATACCCTCTAGTGCTTTCTTGGTAGCAATTACCGGACCAGGACAAGCCATCCCCCTAGCGTCTATATTAGTAAACATATATTTCACCTCTCCCTTCTTGTGTAACCTTACCAATAATCCCAGCTTGCAGAGCACCAGCACTCTGTAAATCTTCTAACAACGCCATAGCAATATTGGGCGGCACGCTAAACAACAGTCCTCCTGATGTTTGTGGATCAAAACATAAGTCCTGAATATGAACTGGCACACTAGGATTCATTGTAACTGTTGTTAAATGTTCCCGATTCGTATAAGCTCCCCCAGGTACTAGCCCCATAGCTGCCGCCTCAGCGGCATCTGTGAGCAACGGAATAGCTGCCGAATGGACCTCTATATCCACGCTGCTCCCCGATGCCATTTCATAGATATGTCCTAGTAGACCAAATCCTGTAATATCAGTACAAGCATGAATAGTATATTTCGTAGCAACCTCCGCCGCAGTACGATTAAGAGTGGCCATGCTGCGCATTGATGCCAGATTGCCCTCATGAAACATCTCAGCTCTAGCTGCTGTGGCCAGGACACCTGTTCCAATGGCCTTAGTTAATATTAATATATCCCCTGGCTTTGCCCCTATATTTTTCCATATTCTATCTGGATGGACACTACCTGTTACACTGAGCCCATACTTAGGTTCAGTATCATCAATAGTATGCCCTCCAACAATAACAGCTCCGGCTTCGATGACTTTGTCTTGGCCGCCTCTTAAGATATCTCCCAGCACTTCTGCAGGTAAACACCCTATGGGGAAAGCCACAATATTCATGGCGGTAAGAGGCTTACCACCCATAGCATATACATCACTTAAACTATTAGCTGCTGCAATTTGCCCAAACATATAAGGATTATCTACAATCGGCGTGAAAAAATCTAGTGTTTGGATCAAAGCTGTTGTTTCATTAATTTGATAAACACCGGCATCATCTGCGGTTTCGATACCGACAAGGAGACGAGGATCATTTGGTTTTTTTAGCTGACACAACACGTGTGTCAGGGCCCCAGGCCCAATTTTGGCAGCTCAGCCACCACTTTTAGTAAAGTGTGTTAGTTTAATCTCATCTACATTTTTCATATTGTGTTCCTCCTCCTCAGCTAACGAATTCATATATTTGCATATATATATTATACTTTTCTATGTAAAATCCTTTTTTGATCATGTTTTAACAACTCAGATACTTTCAGCATATAATGGCGCAACACGCTAAAGTGAGGCGACTATCATGTCAGATACCAATCAAAGTCCACAACCAATTATTAACCTTATACTCGCCGATATCAATGCTGTCATTCCAAATTTTTCTTCACTGGTAGCATCCTATCGCCTATTAGTTGGCGCATCAGAGGAAATCCACCGTACACCTGAAGTTTGCCCTGAAGTATTTGAACGGGCTGTTAGAAGGGCTGACAATGCAGGTACCTTAATTGATGTTTTTATGGAGTTATTATACTGCAAAATAGCTTTTAGCAGTGAATTTTTAAAAATCTCCTGTGCTCCCGTAGATTTATTCCGTTTACTTGCTAACCGCAACACAGCTACTGATATTCCATTCCATACTGCTGAACAAGTAGTGGAGATGGAGGTGCTTCGCCGAATATTAGAAAGATGTCAAAACCAGAATTCATGCCTGCCAGAACATCCAGTAGTATGCCCAGAAACTGCACCTACTCCGGCTCAGGTCGAAAAAATATCGGATATCCAAGAAGTTGAAGCAGCACTCCTCACCCAGCTACAAACAATAGTTGGGTCTATAAGAGAATTGTCACCAGAACATACAGTAGTATGCCCAGAACCCACCGGTCCTCCTCCTTCTCTTCATGTCCCTGAAAAACCATCAAATATCCACAAACGCGATGCAGTACCGCTCACGAAGCCGCAATCTCAATCCCAATTGACTTCTACTGAAGAATCACCAATTGAAAGCCGAGTACGACGTAAACACCTTAAAGATGCTTATAATCCCCCTTCTAAATCCAATAGAAGATAAGCAGGAAGGTCCCCTTCCTGCTTATCTTCTATTCATTCAACGGACAAGCATCAATATCCTCATGGTCACATGGTTCAAGATGTATCACCACATCACAGAATTCTAACTTTTCCTTAATTTCTGCCTCAATCTGATCACATACTGTATGGGCTTTATTTAAATGCATATCTTTATACAAAACAAGATGCATATCAATCAAACGGCGGCTACCAGAGCGTCTGGTGCGTAATTGATGAAATGAGATGACCTCAGTACGACTCTTGATGACATCAATAATAATCTGTTCTTCATTTAGGGGCAGACTAATATCAGTCAACTCATATAAACTTTTTTTAGTCATACCATAACCAGCTTTAAATACAACACCTGCCACCAAAATCGCAATAACAGGATCTATCCAAGCTAGCCCAGTTATCTTAATCACCACCAAACCGATTAAAACCCCTGCTGATGTCCAAATATCTGCCTGCAAATGCAGGGCATCTGCTTCTAAGGCATGTGAACCTGTTTGTACTGCCACTTTATGCAGCTTGCTTGAAACCCAGTAATTAACCACAATCGATATTAACATTACTACAATACCATATTCTAAAAACTCTGGCACATAAGTCCCTTGAAGCTTATGTCCCGCCTCATAAACAATCCATATTGCCGCTACTATAATAAGTACAGCTTCAATGGCTCCTGATAAGTTTTCAACTTTACCATGGCCGTAGGCATGATTGTCATCAGGTGGCTGATCGGCCTTGCGAACCGCATAAAAGGCAATCAATGCTGCCAGCAAATCTACCGCCGAATGGGCAGCCTCAGAAACAATACTGACTGCTCCAGTAAAAAAACCAACCACTAACTTTAATACCACAAGTGCAGTATTCGAAATAACCGATAAACTAGCAGTACGTTCCTTTAACTTACTGTCCACATAATCCAACAATAAAACCTCCTAAAATAAATACTTTATAGATGAATTATTAATCGAAAAAACCTGTGGGTACCCTAAGGTCCCACAGGCTTTTATATACCTGTTGCTTGTTGCCCGGCCGCACCACAAATAGGGTCCGCCTGTTCCTAATTATATTATATTAGCATATCACGTGTTTATGTGTAAACATTTCTACAATATATTATTTTTTTTTAGGATTTTCGCATGGAAATTCACCCAATATGTGCAATGTGATTAATTGGATATCCCAAAATAGCCAGGCGTTCTGACAGACTAGCTGTATCAGCTATATCAGCGCGAATTACCATCTCTTTTTTACCATCAGGCAAGGTATATGTAACCATACTACTAATATTGATGCTCAACTCTGAAAATACTTCAGTGATTTCATGCAATATGCCAATTTTATCAGTCACATCAATCGTCAAGCGTGTTTTTCCTTCAATGAGACCCATTACATCAACGAAACATTTGAAAATATCAGTTTCTGTAATGATACCACTTACTGTTCCATGATCATCTACTACTACCAAACCACCGATACGGTGATTATATAGTAAAATGGCGGCTTCTTCAACAGTAGCAGCTGATTGAATCGTAATCACCTTCTTCTGCATAATGTCCTTAATCTTTATTTTAGCGAGCAGATAATTGAGTTCAAAAATAGATAATGTAGTTGCCGGCGATGGCGATACTGCACGCAGATCCCTATCAGTAACAAGACCTACCAATTTGCCACCATCCACTACCGGTAAACGGCGAAACTTGTTAACACGCATAAGTTCTGATGCATCAGCAATTGTTGCCGCCGAAGTAATCGTGATAGGATTCGGTGTCATTCTTTGCTCAACAAACATTTCTATCATCTCCATTTCTTATTATACATTTAAGAAAAATCTTATAACGTCCTTTTAAGGAGCAAAGGACGCAGATGGTAAAAACCACATTAAGCACAAAGGACACAAAGAACTTTCTATTTATAAAAGATCTCCTTTGTGGTCTTTGTGCTCTCGTAGCGGCTTTGCGCCTTTGTGTTTCAACCTATGGTTTTCCACCTATTTCATAATATATATATACTTAATTAACCACCCAAATATGCTTTCCGTATTTCTTCACTGGCCGCAAGTTCCTTAGCATCACCAGCAAGGGTAATGCGTCCCGTTTCCAAAACATATGCTCTATGAGCA
>JAGFZX010000056.1 GCA_017889585.1 Bacillota bacterium | reverse complement strand
GGTATAGCTTTCGCCGACCAACTGTTTTGTACTCAAACGAGTACCGCACATCTGGCTTATTTTTTCTTTACTTACATTGTTTAGTTTTCAAAGAACACCCAGCCACCAACAAATAATCTTTCGATATTTTGCAATAACCGCACCGCCTCTTGTTAGGGGCGAATATTAGTTTAACACGTTTATTACACCGTGTCAACTTTTTTGTGTCACTGCAATCAGCAACTCGTTTATAATATCACAAATACCAAATGTATGTCAAGGGCTTATATTACATTAGTCTATATATTTTTAGTTATCATTGCGAGGAGTTCAAATATCTAAGTGTCCCCCACTTGCCCAGGGATTGCTTCACCACACTCGCAATGATAAGAAAATAAGATCATACTATAAATACCTTAAATACAATTAATAGAATTACTCCTGGCAATCCCAAAAAACCTGCAATTAAAGCAGTAATCGGATTAACCGCAATGTTAAAGCCGATATGTGCACCTGCAAAATTTAAAAACCACAACATCACACCACCAATTAAAGCATTATAAATCAAACGAAATATAAGTTTGATTGGCATTAAAAACATACGCCCTAGCAAATATATTAAAATAATACCAAAAACATAAGCCAGAATAACATTAAATTCTCCAAATACAGCAGGCATACTACATTCTCCTCTCATTAATCAATTTCACTTAGGCATCTGAAATAAAATAGGTCGTCAAAGATTCTGAGGATATTTTGTGTTAAGCGAATAACCAGCCCGCACATAGTGAGCTATGTAAGGCTTGTAGTTATGAAGCATAGCACAAAATAGACCAAAAGATGACTAGTTATTTTTTTGAAGATGCCTTAGATAAAGAAAACTTCTCCACCTTCCACATACCTCCACAATACAATATATTAAAAAGATAGTCCAAGTATGATAAGAACGACTAAGGTTTCTAACAAGTCTCCAGACGCAGGCAGAAACCTTAGTCGTTCTTATCATACTTGGAATCAAAATTATATAAATTCTGGTTCCGTAAATAAAAGACTCGTATATACTTTCTAGTTTCACAAAAAAGCCAGAGTTTTCAACTCTGGCTTTTCCAAAGAGTTCAATTATAAAGAAGACTTGCAAAACCTCAACGGGTTATTACTTCATTTTCCCCAATCTCCGCATCATCGCTTGTCATATATGGCGAATATACTATACCTGCACTACGCGCCTGTTTTAACAAATACATGTATTTTTTTTCCGTCGCTTGCATTAAATACACGGCATGATCGATCAAATCCTGATCAGATACTGTATTATAGTAATATTGAGCATTCAACCATTCTTGCCTAGCCTCTTCCACGACCGCAGGTAGGGATGGTAACGATTTAGGTTTACTATTTTCGCCAACTCGCACATAATCCTGTATTTTTCGCAGAGTCTCTGATATGTTCATATACACTCCTCCTGTTACGGCTATTTTTGCCATAAACATTAGGAATTAAACATAAGCAGCGCACCAAATCTTTTAAGCAGACGTTCGGAAATTCATTGACCTACGGTCGCTTAGTTAGCATCGAAATCCTAACATCCTTCACATTACATTTCTCGCCTATTTTCCATTGCTTTAGATAAGGTCACCGCATCAGCATATTCCAAATCGCCACCAATCGGCAAACCGTGGGCAATTCGCGTAACCTTCACACCTAGAGGTTTTAAAAGCCTGGAAATATACATGGCAGTAGCCTCACCTTCAACATCAGGATTGGTCGCCATAATGACTTCTGAAATAGTTCCTGACTGTATCCGAGTTAAAAGTTCTTTTATTCTAATATCATTAGGACCAATACCTTCAAGGGGCGACAACTGTCCATGCAATACATGATATCGGCCATGATATTCACGGGTGCGCTCCATGGCTGCAACATCTCGGGGTTCTTCCATTACACAAACTACAGTAGTATCTCTTACCTCAGCCTGACAGATTCTGCAGGGGTTACAGTCCGTTAAATTAAAACAAATTTCACAATAACCGATCTTTTCCTTAGCTTCGATAATAGCTTTAGCTAACCCCTCAGCTCGCGCTGTATCCATTTCCAAAACATAATAGGCGAGTCTTGCAGCCGTCTTGGAACCGATTCCCGGCAAGGCACGAAACTGTTCTATCAGTTTGGCTAGTGGCGCTATATATTGCATAACTTAAAACATTCCAGGTGGCAGATTCAGGCCGCCAGTAAGTTTACCCATTTCCTGGGCCATCATATCATCTACCTTCTTTATAGCCTCATTGATAGCTGCCACTACCAAATCTTCCAGCATTTCAATATCTTCTGGATCGACCGCGGTCGGATCAATTTTGAGGGATTGGATTTGTTTTTCACCATTAATAACTACTTTTATCGCACCGCCGCCTGCCGATGCTTCCATTGTGCGTTTTTTAAGTTCTTCCTGCATTTTTGCCATCTCACCCTGTAACTTTTGCATCTTTTTCATCATACCAGCCATATTTCCCATATTCCCAAACATTATCTTATTCCCCCTTATATTCTTTGTTTTTTGTAACTTTACCACCAAACATATCTAAAGCCTGACGAACAGCAGGATGCTCTGCCCCTTCCGGCAGTAAATTATTACTTGCCGGTTTAGGTTTAGACGACACCGTACTCTTATGCTTTGAGGTTACTGCCACAGTTCCCAGTATACAACATAGTTGCACTGTTTTTCCACAGAATTGTGCCAATACTTTTTCAATAATCCCTCTATAATCTTCTTTCTCGGTACGTTCTTTCGGAAAAGCAGCTGCAAATTGAACAGTGGCCTGCTTGTCATCCAAACTAATCAGATTTCCTTGCGACACACAAGCATGTACTGAACGTTTACCGCTTGCCACCAATTCTTTAAGCACATCATCCCAAATCTTCTTAATATCTCCAGAGATCTGAGAATTATCTGCCATAGTTTCTTCTTGAGTCTGCTTGGTGATTGTTTGAGCCTGCAAATCTGGCGATTCTACAGCCACACTTCGCAGCGGCATAACGACAGCTGATGCAGGGCGTGGCATCGGATTCACTGGCTCAACTAACCTAACTACTTGGGGTACAGGCTGATCAACAGGTATTCCAGATAATTTGGCCTCTAATGCTACCACCCTTGCCAACAAGTCGTCGATATCACTACCTACTGACCGCCGACAAACAGACAATAGGGTCATTTCTGCCGTTATCCGTGGTTCAGGCGTCCATCTGGCTTCATTAGCACCTTCATTCAATATTTTAATCATCTGTACTAATTCTTCATGCGCAAACTTATCACTATGTTTAGCCAACACTTCCCGATCATCACCATATAGCTCAATGCTGTCAATAGCAGGCGCAGCCTTAAACAACATGATACTCCTCATATACAAAGCTAGTTCCAATAAAACCTGACGTACATCTTTACCTAAGATAATCAATTCATTTAAGGCTAATAATACTATTCTAAAATCTCGCTCAGCCAAGGCTTCCGTAATGCGCCATACCCATTCATGCCCAATAAGCCCCAGAAGTTGACGAACTTTATCTGCGGTGATGAGTTCATCGTCCATTGTTGTGCATTGATCAAGAATACTGAGGGCATCCCTGAGTCCACCATCAGCATGAGATGCTATAAGCTTCAGCGCATCAGGCGCTACACTAAGTCCTCCATGCTGAGCAACATCAGCTAAACGCTGTTCAATTTCTCGAGGCCCAATACGTCTAAAATCATAGCGTTGACAACGTGAATGAATGGTAGCCGGAATCTTATGAGCCTCAGTGGTAGCCAAAATAAATACCACATGGACAGGCGGTTCCTCCAACGTCTTTAGTAAAGCATTAAAAGCTTCAGTTGTTAACATATGTACTTCATCAATAATATATACTTTATATCGTCCATCCACAGGGGCAAACTTAACAGTCTCCCTAAGTTCACGAATCTCATCAATACCTCTATTGGAAGCAGCATCAATTTCAAGTACATCCATGGATGTGCCATTATTAATACGTTCACAGTTAGCACACACATTACAAGGTTCAGGCGTCGGCCCATTGACACAGTTTAATGATTTGGCCAAAATTTTAGCTGTACTCGTTTTACCAGTCCCCCGCGGTCCTGAAAACAAATATGCGTGGGCAATTTTCCCTGCTAAAATAGCATTTTTCAAAGTACTACTAATATGATTCTGCCCCACTAAATTTTCAAAATCCTGAGGACGCCACTGGCGATATAATGCCACATAAGCCATACAACCCGCACCTCCTTACAACCTTATATTTTATTCCACATTAAATTACTTTTTCCTGCAATCCCTAGAGTTATTCTGTATCATAGCCAAAAAGCAACCAGATATTCTGGTTGCTTTTTGATTGCATTTATTCTTTTAGCGTCGGGCCACGACACAAGTCAGGCACCCTTACGGCACATAAAAATGATCACTTACCGCTGCTTCCTTCCGGATCTGACGGGGTTCATGAGTTTCCATTGCGTAAGACCCAGCTTGTGCCGTGGCCCCACTCTAAAATAAATAAAGGGCTAAAATATGATATTTTATGCCGATCAACATGCTATCAGCAAATTGAATACGCTGACATCAGTATTAAAATTTAATGGCGGAGAGAGAGGGATTCGAACCCTCGGTACAGTTGCCCGTACACACGCTTTCCAGGCGTGCTCCTTCAACCGCTCGGACATCTCTCCAATTAGAAGCTAAGTGATTTATAGATTTTCATTCACCTTTACTACTCCGAGACAACATGTGGTTGTTTTCTTGGTGTATGTTCTTTAGCTACGAAATATATTGTACTACACATAACATAAGATTGCAAGATAAATATTATTAACAATATATGCCTTTTATTATTTTGTACTTTGACGTAAAATTTCAACCTATCAGACACCACCTGTACCTTAATAAAAGGTTCTTTGATTGAAAATGTCACTAAGGGTATATTGAAAATTGATTATACCTTAACATAGAAAAACAGATAGACCATTGCTATTATGAATAAGACTTGCAGACAAATTTAAAAGAACTTCCGACTCACCTTAAGAGATAAAGCACAAAGATTCTGAAGTTCTATCAAAAGTAAATCCTTTTTCTCTTTATCATCTATTTGATCAATCTCCCGACATAATTCGAGGATTCTTTCTGTTATATCTTCCCGTTTCATAAATCTCCTTCCATATTAATACTTATCTTCGAATTTTCATTTTACGCTAGTTTTATTTGAAATTCATTTGAAAATAGCGCAAATTTTTTAAAAAAACATGTAATACAATCTCATTGTGTTACATGATACGGATGAAAATCACAAAAAACATTTTAAGCACACTACCCAAATCAGTACTGAAATATATATTTAAAAAAATAGTTTGTTCCTTTACCAGAAGACCACCGTATAGCCCCAATAGTCTGCTGAAACTGTACTTCTGCGGATATCCCAACAGGCAACGTTCCTTACGAAAGCTCGAGCATAAGACTACAAGAAACATTGAAGTCATTTTGCTTTTGAAAAAATAGAGCAATACCTGAAACAAGACCCATAGGGAAATCTAAATGTCTCTAAAGCCATTCTAAGTCTCCACTTTTTTATATAAAAAACACTGGCAAAAACTGTTTTACCAGTATGCCAGTGTTTTTCATAAATTATATGCTAAGCGGTATGATTATGTTGAGCTACCTCATCCTTTGGTGCCTCATTTTTACCCATCCCCATTGGAATTGCAGCAAATAAGAGTATAGCGCCAAGGAAAGATGCTGAAGCAATGGCAAATAACCCTGCGGAAGGACTGTTGAAGGCTTGTTCTGCCCAAGCTCTTAAATTCGGAGCAATAAAACCACCCAAGTTTCCAACTGCGTTAATAAGGGCAATTGCACTGGCTGCGGCTACACCATGTAAGAACTGTGTAGGAATTGTCCAGAAAACTGGTTGAACAGTTATGTATGCTGATATTGCAACGCTTAATCCAATAAGGCCGATTATCGGGGAGTTCGTAGCTGAGCCATATAACCCCAGACCACCGCAAACCATCAATATAGCGGCCAAGACACCACGTTTACCAGACCGGTCAGAGTATTTGGGGATAATTGCAGTTGCAATTAACGCACATATCCATGGAATTGCACTTACAAGACCAACCATAGTACCTACTTTTACACCCAATAAACTTGCTACCTGAGAAGGTAGATAGAAAGTAAATCCATACACACTAATTTGTACTGTACAGTAAATAAGGGCCAGATAAAGAACTTTAGGATTACCAAGAATCTTCCAGGCACTAGCATGACCTTTAGGTTTATTTGCATTTTCTTCATCTATTGCAGCATTAAGAGCAATCTTTTCATCATTATTAAGCCATTTTGCATCACTTGGTTTATCATCAAGATAGAATAAAGCCCAAACACCTACAATAGAGGCCAGCAAGCCTTCTACAACAAACATCCACTGCCAGCCATGAAAACCCATCATACCATTTAAATCTAAAAGTATACCGGAAAGCGGCGACCCGAAAACAAACGATAGGGGCGCACCCGCGTAGAATAGACCTGTAACAGTACCGCGTTTTTCAGCAGTAAACCAGTTAGTTAGATAATAGATGATACCAGGGAAGAATCCAGCTTCGCAAACACCAAGCAAAAATCGTCCGGTTAAGAACAACGGTTCGGTTGTTAACCATGCAAAACTGGCAGCCACTATGCCCCAGGTAATCATTATTCTTGCCAACCATACCCTTGCCCCAAAATGATACATAGCAATGTTGCTTGGAACTTCAACAACTGCATATCCAATAAAAAAGATACCTGCGCCCATTGCATAAGCGGCATTACTTAAACCAGTATCAAGCTGAAAGGCTTGTTTAGCAAATCCGATATTTGCGCGATCTAAAAAAGCTAATACATACATGAGCAGAATAAACGGTAAAATTCTTCTTTGGGCCTTATCCATTGCAATAGTGGCTAGTCCTCTGTTAATCATTGATGCCATATTTGTAACACGCTCCTCGCTCATAATTTAATAAATTACCTAAACTTTTAGCATTGACCCACAATTAGGTTAATTGGGAATTTTCAGATAAAGAATTGCATCCCTAGGTAATCTTGATTTATCATATATGACAGCCGAAAGTTAATCAGCCATGCAAAATTACAGATTTTTTATTATTCCTTCTGTTTCTCTGGCAATAATTATTTCCTCATTGGTGTTGACTACGACTACTGGCACTTTGCTATCAGCACTGGTGATAACACCTTCACCAACTAAGCGGTTATTGTTTTGCTCATCAAATATAATACCCAGGAAATCCAAATCATGACAAACCTTAGCACGAACTCTCGCATTTCTTTCGCCGACACCGCCAGCAATGACCAGTAAATCAATGCCGCCCATTGCAGCAGCATAAGCCCCAATGTATTTTTTAGTATTATATACGAAAGCATCTATCGTGATCTGGGCTTGTTTATTACCCTCATCAGCCGCTTTTTCTACATCTCTAAAATCGGCAGTTGTATTTGACAACCCTAACCAACCGCTTTGTTTATATAAAATATCATCCATTTGATCGGGGCTTAGATTAAACTTTCTTATCATATGGGTTATAATCGCCGGATCAACATTACCTGCCCTGGTTGACTGAATCAGGCCCTCACAAGGCGTAAACCCGGTGGAAACATCCACAGATTCGCCCCACTTCATGGCATTAGCAGTACAACCGCTGCCTAGCTGCAGTGAAACAATACGTTGCTCTGCAATAGGTACATTTATGATTTCACTGGCTCTTTCAATCATATAAGTAAAGGAAATCCCATGAAACCCATAACGCCTTATACCATGTTCGGCATAATAGCGATAAGGCAGTCCATAAAGGTAGGCGTGGGGCGGTAATTTTTGATGTAGTGCATTGTCAAAAACCCCGACCTGCGGAATACCCGGCATGGCTTTCTCACACAGCTCAATCCCTAATATGTTTGGCGGATTATGCAATGGCGCTAACTCGATACATTCTTTTAGTGCATCAATAACCTCTTGATTAATTAATACAGAACCGCTAAATTTTTCTCCGGCATGAACAACTCGGTGTCCGATTGCTGCTATGTCACTATAGCTTTTAATAATTCCATAGACAGGATCAGTTAGTGCTGCTAGAACCTTTTTTAAGCCGGTCTCATGATCAGCAATAAGGATGTCCTTTTCAACAACATTATTATCGTTGCTTTTAAAACTGAAGCAGCCTTTTGGGGATGCTATTTGCTCTACTGAACCTTTTGCTAAAACAAGTTTTTCATCCATATCAATTAATTGATACTTTATGGACGATCCGCCACAATTGATTACTAAAATATTCACTTGATCCCCCCCTGCCTGCTGCCATTATGAGCTAATAACCACATTTTTCATTGAACCAATATCTGATATTGAAATAACTACCTGATCTCCCGCATATAACGTTCCCTTCCCTGGAATTGTACCTGTTAATAATACATCACCCGCCTCAAGTGTCATGATATTTGAGACATGAGCTATCAACTCTGGAATTTTAACAATCATGTCCCGCGTAGATCCGCCCTGCGTGCGCTTACCGTTTAGGAAAGTTTCCATATACAGCCGGTCAGAATTAATATCGCTGACAATGTACGGCCCCAGCGGGGTAAATGTATCAAAGCCTTTAGGAAGCAGCCACGGTTTTCCCGATTCCAGTAAATCTACGGCGGTAACATCATTAGAGCAGGTATACCCGAGGATATATTCCATGGCTTCCGACGAGGCAATTTTTTGACACCGTTTTTTTATAACTACTGCTAATTCGATTTCGTAATCTACCTGTCGCGAAATGCTGGGAATGATAATATTGGTATCAGGCCCGGTAACACCAGATGCCGGCTTTAAGAAAAATAAAGGAGTGGAAGGTATTTCAACAGATAAGGCTTTAGCCATACTATAATAATTAATGCCTACACCAATAATCTTAGTTGGTGTACACGGACTTAGCAGTTCTACTTCCTCTAATGGATAATATTTACCGTTTGTGGCCCATGTCTCATAAAAACTGCCATCAATTTCAGCAACAACCTTTTGTTGTCCTATATGAGTAAGTATACCGCTATTTGTAATATCACCGTGCTTATATCGGACAAAAATTGGCACAAAAAATTCCTCCTCAGTTACGAGATACCCCCACTCCTTTAGAGAAGGTTATTTGCCTTTTGGCAGAATTTTTTCAAGATCGGTATGCGGACGAGGAATGACATGCACGGAAACCAATTCACCCAGACGCTGAGCAGCTTGACCGCCAGATTCAGCTGCTGCTTTTACAGCACCGACGTCGCCACGTACCATAACGGTTACAAATCCCCCACCAATTTTTTCATAGCCAATCAGTTCTACGTTTGCGGCTTTCAGCATTGTGTCGCCTGCCTCGATTGCAGCTATAAGCCCTTTTGTCTCTACCATTCCCAAAGCTTCATTACTCATTTTGCATCTCCCTCTCATCATTAAATTAGATTATTTTAAATTTACTTAACGCAATATTATTTAGGAAGAATCTTCTCAAGGTCCGTATGGGGACGAGGAATGACATGAACGGAAATCAATTCGCCTAAGCGCTGTGCTGCTTGTCCGCCTGCATCAGCTGCGGCTTTAACGGCACCGACGTCACCGCGCACCATAACTGATACAAAGCCTCCGCCGATTTTTTCATAACCAATCAATTCTACATTGGCCGCTTTGAGCATAGTGTCACCTGCTTCAATTGCTGCTATCAGTCCTTTTGTTTCTACCATTCCTAGTGCATTCGACATTAGAAACATCCCCTTTCGTTTTTAGATCTTCTTGTGATTCTTCTTTTGGTTCTTCTTTTGATTCTTCTTTTGATTCTTCTTTTGATTCTTCTTTTGATTCTTCTTTTGATTCTTCTTGTAATTCAGTTTCAACTGGAATAATCGGCAAAGCCGTTCTAGCAATTACATGCCCAACGGCATGATTGCCAACTGTTCTTGCCACGCGCAAGCCGGAATCAACTGCGGCCTGTACGCTGGCAACATCGCCGGTTATTTTTAATAGCATCAACCCGCCGCCTTCAACAATTTCTAAGCCGACTAAAGTAACATCTGCTGATTTAAGTGCTGCATCCGCGGCAGCATAAGCTGCACTTAAAGCTTCTACTTGAATTAGACCCAAAGCACCACTCATACGTCTTCCTCCTTCGCCTTATATATTCAGAGACATCAATCTGATCACTATATAATTGCTAGCAACTGCTTATCCGGAGACGGGATTACAACAGCATCAACCAAGCTGCCTTCTGCGGCAATGTCTTTACGCACTGCGTCAATCGCCATTTGGACAGCACCAACCGATCCCGTGATATATACAATGCCTTTTCCGCCCAGACCTTGGGCAGTTCTAACATCTATTACGTCTACTTGTGCCGTTTTTACTGCCATATCCGCTGCCTTTATTGCAGCCGGAACTGTGAATGTTTCGATTACGCCAATCGCTCCATATTCCTCAACGTTTGCTGTTCCTACCATTCCGCGTAAAACGTTTTGATCAATATTACCCAGTACTATATAATCGGTAATATCGTGGCGGGCCAGTTCACAGCCTGCCTCAACAGCTGACTTTACCGAACTGATTTCGCCGCTTACAATAATCAGAAATTTACCGGGACACATTGTTTTGGCATGAAGTGTTACTACAGCGGATTTCAGACAAGTATCAGCAACAAGATACGCCTTGGCTATATTTTTCATTTCAATTACGCCTACTGCATGCTGCATCTTCACATGCCTCCTGTCTTGCCGATGGTAATTTCTCGATCAACATCTCTAATAACTCCGTCAATACTGGAATGAATATTGACTCCTAATGCGTCTGCCGGAACTTCAGCAATGACCTGGCCTATCTTAACCATATCGCCTACTTTAACGATTGGTTTGGCCGGTGTTCCGATGTGCTGAAGTAGCGGCAACCTAACTTCAGATATGTTAAGCATTTCATCATACCATGGCGCCGGCACATCATAATCATGTAGTCCTAAGCGGTTTATCAGCCTTTTGATGGGAATTAGACGATAGCTTCTTTCCGGATGAGGCTGACAGTTTTGGTTCTCCCAGCTGATCTTGAGACCAACCTTACGGATTTCCTGCTTTAACATGCGATTTACTTGCCTTGGCGATAAATCAAAGGGACAAGCATATAAATCACAAGCTCCGCATTCACAACATAACATTGCTTCTTTGACGGCTTCTACATCAGGTTTGTTATATGCTACCATTCGCATTGCCATGTGAGGCCTAATTGGATGGCCCAACAGATGCCGCGGACATAGTTCGCTACACCGTTGACATTGACTACAAACGCTTAACGCTCGCTTAAGATTTATACTAAATGATCTCTGTTGACCGATAATAACGGGGTGGTCTTCCGGTAAAACCAGGATACCTTTAGTCGTTTTGGTCACAACCTCATTGATCTGCGTTTGTTTTCCCATGCAGGGCCCGCCATTTATCAGTACAAATTTGTCAATAGTTGTGCCGCCGGCAACTTTAAGAAGTTCACTAATAGCCATTCCCAACGGCACTTTCAAGGTATAAGGCTTTTTAACCGCACCGGCTACGGTGACGTATTTATGGGTAACTGGCTTGTTTTGAAGAGCCATATAGACGTTTAGCAAAGTTTCAACATTGATAACCACCGCGCCAACGCTTAGAGGTATTTGCCCTGGTTGAATATGTTTCCCCGTCACAGTATATACTAAAACTTGTTCGTCACCGGCCGGATAAATATCATCCAAGGTACATATTCTGAGGTTTTGGTACTCATTTATGAAGAAGTCCAACTGAGCGATAGCCTGACCATATTTTTTCTTAAGACCAAAAACACCTGTTTTAGCTCCTGTGGCTTCAACAATCTTCGCTAAAGCATATGTAATTTCTTTTGCATATCTGGCCATTAGCATTTGATCGACACGTAGTAATGGTTCACATTCTGCGCCGTTAACGATAATAATCTCAGGACTGCTTTTGAGTTTCATCCAGGTGGGAAATCCAGCTCCTCCGGCACCAACAACGCCGGCTGACTTGACAGCTTCTAGAATAGTGCTAGACATAATAGCCACCCCATCATATTGTATAAAGAGAACCTACAATAATAGTTCGCTCTTCACGGGTATAGGTTTTTGGCGTGCAGATCCCTTCACCAGTAGGACTTGCAATGGTGTGCGAGAAGTGGCCTTCAGCGCCAATCGCCAAACCGGCTCCACTTGGTCCATTAGCAACCATGATATCTACTTTAAGAGCCTTAGCATAACGGGTAATGCGTGCAACATCTTGGCTGTGAATTACTGCAGTATGACGGAAACCTTGCTCTGCTTTTACCGCCAAAGCTAAAGCTTCGTCAAAATCTTTTACGCGTACAAACGGTACAACCGGCATTAATTGCTCTTTCATTACCAACAGATGCTCAGCATTAAATTCGGCAACTGCTAATCTTATGTCATCATTTGCTGGTATTCCAGCAGCATTAAGAATTACAGCTGCATCTTTACCGATAAGTTCAGGAGCAAATTTTTCTCCATCAGGTAAAATACGATCAACTAATTTTGCCTTGTCACTTTCATCTCTTACGAGATAAGCACCGTTTTGTTCTAAGTGGAACAACAGTTCATCAGCAATTTTATCAACCGCAATGATTACTTTTTCAGCTATGCATAAAACAGTGTTATCAAAAGAAGCACCATCGACAATGCATTTTGCCGCATAGTTTAGGTTCTCTACCGTTTCGTCAACTACAGCCGGAGGATTGCCAGGACCTGCACCGATAGCTTTTTTACCGCTGCTTAAGGCTTTTTTAACTACATCAGGACCACCGGTAGCTACGATTAAATCAATTTCCGGATGGCTGATGATCATGTTGAAGTTGTCTATGCTTACCTTATCACTAACTACAATCAGATTTTCCGGTCCGCCCATCGCTACTATTGCACGATTATACATCTTAGTCATTTGGATTGCCGTACGAATGCCTTTGGGATGAGGTAGCAATACAATCGAATTGCCTGCGGCAATCATTGAAATAGCATGATTTATTATACAAGAACCAGGATGTGTTGCCGGTTCAATCGATGCAATAACACCAAATGGCGCTCTTTCGATTAATGCCAGTCCACCGTCACCGGTTTTTGATTCAACCTTGATATCTTCAATACCAGGAGTTAAACGAGCGGCATATAATTTCTTTTGGATTTTGTCAGGTACACGGCCATAGCCTGTCTCTTCATTCGCAATACGGGCAATTGTTTCAACATTTTCAATACTAACCTTACGAATAGTTTCAATAATTTTTCCACGTTCTGCCATGCTCATAGTCATAAGCTGTTGTTGAGCTTTTTTCGCTGCTGTTATCCCAGCATTCACATCGGTAAATACACCTTCATTTCCTTGGTTAGCACCGCAACCCTTGGCAGCATCTGCACAGACTTCTTCTGTCCTTGCATCTGTTTGCGGCATAGGCGACGCTTGCGGTGCAACTTGCGCTTGCGGCATAGTCATCAATATTTGTGCAACAATCTTAGCAATTCTTTCTTCATCGATGTTCATCATAACACCCCACTTTATCTCTTTTCATTTGGCAGATCGCGAATGCCGACGATCAAGGCATCAATCGGTCGGTTTTCCATACCGTCTACTCTCGCTGCACTTCCCTGTGCGACAATAACCTCGTCATCCAGGCCAGCTCCAAGATAATCTACAACTACGATCTCATCTTTACTATTTTCAGGACGAACCGTCAGAAGTTTGGCACCAACCAGTGAATCCATCTTTCGTGTTGCAATAACAATTCCCGTTACCCTTGCCAGCAGCATTTTGACTCCTCCATATTCAGAATTTCGACAAACGTGTTATCGTCGAAGGCTACTGCATTAGCGTCATCTACATCAATGTGCATATATAAATTGGCATTATTTGAAACGCGAATTTGCACTTTGCCGAGTATTGTAGGCTTTGTACTTAAAATTCTTACATCTACTTCATCATTGTTACTAACACCAAGGCGCTGGGCATCGTTAGGATTCATATGAATATGCCTATTTGCTACTATTACGCCTTCTGTCAGTTGCAATGAACCTGCGGGTCCCACTATGGTTATTCCCGGTGAACCTGCAGTATCGCCTGACCGCCTTATTTCAGGCTTGATACCCAGATAGCGTGCATCGGTTCTAGATACCTCCACTTGGGTCACAGGTCTTAAATCACCTAATATTTTAACACCCTCAATGGCTCTGAGCCTTTGACCTATCAGTGTAACGCTTTCCTTTGCGGCATATTCACCCGGCTGAGGTAAATCTTTGAGCTTTGTTAATTTATGGCCCTTACCAAACAGTATTTCGAGATGTTCCTGACAAACATGTAAGTGTCTGGCAGATACTCCAACCGGAATATTCGGTACAGAGGAAGCAAAAACTGGTTGCTGCTGATTGGATGTTGCCTTTGCTTGACCTTCCGCAGCGACATGTGTTTCTTTAAGTTCTGCTATCACTTGTTCGGTAATCTTTTTGATTAACAGTTCATTCATCTATTTTCACCTTCTATCTAGCAAATGGCGATGATTGTTTAGCTGCCAGCAGTTTTGATCCGAACATTTTTCCCATCTGATCTTGGAGTTTCTTCCGTACTGATAAATAATGATATTTATCAATTTCATCAATAGGCAGACGTGGTGCTCCCATATCAAAACCCCGAACTTCCAATGCCAGTTTGTATCCTACAGGGAATTGAATTGAAGACATTGTCCGAAGCAACGGCCACAGCGACTGTTGAAGCTGTAGTGCTTTTTCTTTATTGCCAGCTTTATATTCACGATAAATCTGGGTTGAAATCTCAGGTACAGCGCCGCAAGCTGCGCTGATGCATCCGCCAGCACCAATATTGAGTGCTGAATATTGCATATCATCATAGCCTGTAAACACTGAAAAATCTTCACGTCCATGTTGACGCGCAAGGTCAATCATATGGATTAAATAATTCATATTGCCGCCGGAATCTTTGATGCCGACAATATTACGAACGCCAAGTAACTTCTCAAATGTTTCAAGGTTTATCGGCGTAGTAAAGACAGGAATGTTGTACATAATAACGCTGATATTTACCGAACCGGCAAGTTTTTCAAAATGTTTACGGACTACATCTTGTGAATATGTAACATAATGCGGTGGCAAACCTACTACTGCAGGACAGCCCAGTTTCTCAGCATATTTAGCCATTTTTATTGCAGTATCTGTTGCGGTCGCACACGTTCCCGGAAAAACCGGAACACGGCCAGCTGCCTGTTCCACAACTATATCCATCATTCTATAGCTATCTTGCAGCGAAAGGTGGAAGAATTCTCCGACAGAGCTGATCGGAAACAAACCACTAATGCCGTTTTCAATCATGAAATCAACCCATTGGCGCAATACTGGTTCATTTATGCAGCCGTCCTTGGTAAAAGGCGTCGCCATTGCTGCATTAACTCCACTTGGTATGAACAATTATGTCACTTCCCCTATCAATATTTTTTGTATATGAGGTAGCTTGGATGATGCTAGAACCATTTACCATTTAATCATCATCCAAGTTTACCCATTGATTCTGCGATTGGAATTAAACTTTTAGCAGTCCGCCTTTGTGGATAGATTGAGCATTCTTCGCGTATCTAGCCAAATAGCCAGTCTCGCTGTGTTGTTTAGGAGTAAAATTAGCATATCTTGCTTTGATTTCAGCATCGTCCAATTCGACTCTCAAAATGCGATTCGGGATATCGATAAAAATGGTATCGCCATCTTTTACAATACCGATCAAACCACCATCAGCTGCTTCTGGAGAAACGTGACCAATTGCTGGTCCACGGGTTGCGCCGGAAAAACGTCCATCAGTTACAAGAGCAACCTCTTTATCTAAGCCCATGCCGCAAATTGCTGAAGTAGCCCCTAACATTTCTCTCATGCCTGGACCGCCTTTCGGCCCTTCGTAACGAATAACGACAATATCACCTTTAGCAATTTTACTATCATGAATCGCAACGAGTGCATCTTCTTCGCAATCAAATACTTTAGCTTTACCTGTGCATACCATCATTTCAGGTGCAACAGCAGATTGCTTGATAACAGCACCATTTTCAGCCAGATTGCCTTTCAAAATAGCAATTCCACCTTCAGGACGATACGGATTATCAATGTTTCTTACAACCTCATTGTTTTCGTTATTAGTTACTTTGGTCAAATTCTCACGATAATTCTTGCCGGTACAGGTCATGGCATCTACATGGAGCAAGGACTCTAGATTTTTAAGAACGACCTGGATACCGCCGGCATAGTAAAGGTCTTGAATTGTATCTTTACCGCCCGGAGTTAGCGAGCAGATATACGGTGTCTGTTTGCTGAGTCTATCAAAATCATGATGAGTAATATCAATGCCTGCTTCCTGTGCAATAGCTGGGATATGGATAACTGCGTTGCTGGAACCACCAACTGCAAGCACCAATTTAATTGCATTTTCAATATTATCTCTTGTAAGAATTTGTTTCGCTGTAATACCTTGTTCTAGAAGGCGCATAATTTGTTCACCGCTCTCCTCGGCGATCCGGTTTTTGTCACCACTAGAAGCAGGACAAGCACCGCAACCAGGAAGCGACATTCCCAATGCTTCGGTAATACAACTCATCGTATTAGCTGTTGCCATGTGGGAACAAGAACCTACGCCTGGACATACGACATTTTCAAATTCGTTTAATTCTTGTTCGGTGATTTCGCCTTTGTAATATTTACTTACCATTTCGAAGGTGTCGCCACTATGTAACTTCTTCTCATTTTTGTAAATACCAGGTTTCATGTGACCGCCGGTTACAACGATGGCCGGAATGTCTAGTCTGGCTGCCGCAATCAGCATACCAGGTATAACCTTATCGCAAGACGCCAGCATTACCATTGCATCGAAACCGTGCGCACGAACCATCATTTCAACAGAATCGGCAATGAGATCACGGCTGGGAAGCACGCATTTCATTCCCTGATGCTCCATCGCAATACCATCGCAAGGAGCAATTGTGTTAAACTCCAACGGAGTACCACCTGCTTTGCTGATGCCTCTTTTTACAAAAGTAGCTAAGTCTCTTAACGGCAAATGGCCCGGATTATATTCAGCCCAAGAGTTTACTACCGCAATCAGTGGACGCCTTAAATCGCCATCCGTTAAACCGGCAGCTTTATACAGTGCTCTTTGTGGGCTTCTGTCAATACCGTCAACTACTTTAGAACTGTTTTTACGCATCATTTTTCTCTCACCTTTCGAATTTTAAATTCATTTAATGATATATAATTTTCATAACTAGTTCGCATATGAGAACTGAATTCACAAGTTAAGAGGCATTTTATAAGGTCACCTATAGCGTAACACGCTATGATTGTGCAACAATTTAATTTATAATTCTCATATGCAAATATAATTCATATATATGAATTATAAAAATTTGATTCTTATATATGAATCAAATTCGCAATACATAGTATGCATTAGATATTATTATCTTATCTGTCAAAGTATAAAGTATCTCGTCGGAATCCAAGTCTCTTCGATATCGCCAAAGCACTATCCATGATCGCTTTGCCAAGCATCTCTGTCTTTTTCTTGTCTGCTTTAAAATAAATTGTTGCTATGCTGATAGCACCAACAGCTGTATCAGTTCGTCCATAAACTGGTGCTGCAACACAAAATATTTCATCTTCCATTTCACGATTATCGATAGCATAACCGCGTTTTCGAATTTGTTGGAGGTCTGCTATGAAATCAGCGTATTCATGGATTGTATTTTTCGTAAAAATAGTTTTTGGATCAACCATATCAAAAATTTCTTTAACTCGTTTTGCAGGGTAAGTAGCTAACAAGGCCTTACCTAGACCAGTACAATACATTGGTCTTCTATTTCCTAAACCAGCGGAAGTTGTTATCGAACTATGTATTTCAATTCGATCCAAGTATACTATCTCGCCCATGTTCTCTACTGCCAAGAATACAGTTTCCCCAATTTTTAAACTCAAATCTTCGAGAATTGGTCGCGCTATCCTGGGAAGATCAGTATTTTCCAAAACAGTCATGCCAATTTCAAAAAGTTTAAGACTTAACTTAAAAGTCTTTAAATCCTCATTATCAAACTCCAACATTCCCTTTTCTAATAGTGTGTATAGAAGCTCATAAGTACTACTTTTCGGCAAGTCTAAAATTTGGCTGACTTCTAGTTGAGTTAAAGGCTTCTTACTCCTAGCAAGTAAATTTAATATGTCCATACTCCTAGATGCTGATTTATTCAGTTTCAAAGCGTAAAGCCTCCCTCTCCTTCAGTTGATTCGCATATAGGAATTCGATTTGCATATGTGCCTTTGAGTGAATAATAGCATTTTTTAGAATATTAGTCAATCATTATTTTTCCGCATAAAGTAACCAAAAAAATTTAATAAATCTACCGGAGATTAAAAATGAAAACCTTGCCTGTATCCCCAGCCATCCCCCCATTTTTTCCAGCCGCCATGCTTTTAAAGCTTATCTTAGAATTTTTTCCTATTGCCACATAGCATAATATATTCACTTTCAAAAGCAACAGAACCATCCCATTTTCTTTTCGGTTCTGTATATCACTTATAATGGCAAATTCCCTCTTTATTTTTTACAATTATAAGCGTATTCAGCTAAAACAAAGCTGACACCATCTGAGAAACGTTGTCAGCTTTCATGAACTAAAGATATTATCCGATGGGGTTACTTTTTTCGTGATCATTACACTAGGAACAGTTCAATCCTACTAACCGACTTATATTTTTAACATACCGTTACTTTTCATACCGTCTGCTCTCCATTTTCTTTTTCATAATAATCTTTAACATGAGAAATATATGCATGATCAGAATAGACTTGCGAGTAACTAGGAGATACTTCTTCAAAATCTATGATAAAGAGTTCCGAGTTTTTCATCAGATCAAGCTCAATAATTTTATTATTGTCTTTATCATCTTGGCCGGACGTAATACGAACTACGGGAATAGTTTTGTTTTTTAGTTGAACACCAAGGATGACGGCCTTTTGCTGGTTATTAAGTCGTACCGTTCTTCCAATAGGATAGATGACAACATTCTGGTTAAACTTGTCTATAATAGCTGGATTAAAATACTCGCCTGAGGCTTTGTTTAAAATCGCAGCGGCATAATATACTGGTGTTGGCAAACGCTGCGGTGTCCCTACAATCAAACGCTCATAGACATCGGCAATACTTATAATTTGGGCATATTCAGAAATTATATCCCCTTTAATACCCATAGGGTAACCGCTACCGTTCCAGCGTTCGTGATGTTGGAAACAAGCGTTAAGAACATTAACTGATACCGTATCTTTTTCCCGCAGAATCTCCAAAGAGTAAAACGGATGCCTCCTGTACTCCTCTCTTTCATTGTTCTTTAAATTATAAGGAAACTGCTGGGCTACGTTTTTTGAAAATTTAATTTTCCCAACATCATGAAGCATCGCTGCCAAGCCCAATTCGTCTAACTGTTTGGCATCATATCCCATAGCGATACCAGTCATAATTGACAAAATACAAGTATTGACGGCATGGGAAAACATATACCCCTCTTTACGACGTATATCTAGAATATTAATCATATTTTCCGGTTTCTGTACAAGTTGATTAATCCATTCACTAACAATTTTTTTTACCTTATCGAGGCTTGCACCTTTACCAACACTAAAGCGATGAATTGCCTTTTGTGCATCGCCAATGGCGTCTTGGCTATCTTTCAGACTATAGGAATTTCCTGCACTCTCTTGTATCTCTTGAATTTGGGGGTCTCCAACAAATAGAGATGTAAAGCCTTTATTGCGAAGATATTCAATATATCTTTCCTTTATTACTATGCCCTCATGTAGTAAAATCGTGCCATCAGGTGAAATGAGTGGCTTTGATAAATACATGCCTGGCTGTATTTCATCTAAAGTTACGCTGTAAATAAGAATCCCTCCATATGATAAGCATGTCGCCCATTAATTCCAATATATATATATATATATATCGGAATATAAAGCCAAATACTTAAAAAACCGAAAAAAATTTCCACACTGTAGTAATTAAGATAATTTAGTCAATAAAAATAAAGGAGAATAACACAAAATACCTCCAAAACATCTTCTGAGGTATTTTGTGTTAAAAGACTATATACTGAAAGAGACAGATCCTTTTACAAACTTATATATTAACAAATTATGTCCTTTTTTTAATATTATGGGTTATACGATTCTGCATAACATCTACAACGGCAAAGAATAGAGGGCAGCATGTCTTTCATGGCGACTTTTCATGCCGAAAGGCTTTTACAAATGATACGTTCTCCGCATCAGGCATATCGACGAACTAATTATTTTCCTGGATAGGAATTCGATTCCTTGAGTCGTACCGAATCTTATGTACAAATTTCATCCAGCAGTATAAAAAATAAAATGGGAGACATTTTCATCTGAAATGCTCCCTACTTTATATAAACCTTGAATTTAATACCGCTGCAAGTGTTTGCAGCAATCGGACAGTTAAGACGATGCAAGCGGTTTTGAATGCCATGAATAGGACTCCAATCTAACTATCTTCATCCTTAAGAATTCTGAAACAGTAAAGACTCATATCATTGTAATTCAGACCTATTCCTATCTTTTAGTTTTATTAGCGAAGAAGACTTTCCTCACGGCTTAGCCTTACAAAAATGTACCCTTAAAAATCATTTCTCATCTGCTCGGTCATTCTAACATTGCTGAAACGGCAAGTACCTATTTCCATGTACTAGAACCTATCACTCATCAGCATTCCGAATCTATCGCAGCTTTAATATTTTAGCACAATTAAAGAGAAATCGATCCGCAATTTTAACGGTCATTGTCTCTTTGTTGCCATTATTGTTGCCAAATATAAAATTCATCAATTTTTCTTTCGAAATAAGTTGCCACGCAATAAAAAAACCAGAAGCCATAGCTGCACACAGCTACAACCCCTGGTGTTATTGGTTTTATGGCGGAGAGAGTGGGATTCGAACCCACGAGACCTGTTACAGCCTACTCGATTTCGAGTCGAGCGCCTTCGACCAGCTCAGCCACCTCTCCGTTACCCGAACATCAAATAATTCCCATCTATTGTTCATTGTTAGAAATATCATTCTTTTTATTTTTTCGCCTAATACGAAAAAAATCACGCATAATTTCAGCGCATTCATCACTTCGTATCCCTGATGCAACTGCCATACTATGATTTAATGCATCATTTTGAACTATATTAAAAATCGATTCAACTGCCCCCGCTTTATAGTCAGAACTACCATATACCAAACGGTCAATGCGGCTCATTACCAACGCTCCAGCGCACATGGGACAAGGTTCAATAGTAACATACAATGTAGCACCACTTAAACGCCATCGTCCAAGTTTTTGGCAAGCTTCACGAATAACAATCACTTCAGCATGGGCAGTAGCATCATGCCAAATTTCACGCATATTATGGCCACTAGCCACTACCTGGCCATCCATTATCAATACAGCTCCAATTGGTATTTCACCAATATTATAAGCCTTACGAGCTTCATCCAAGGCTAGTCCCATATAGTAATCATCATCTAACATCCGGTTCACCACACAAAATAAATGGTGCGCCCGGGGGGACTCGAACCACCGGCACACGGTTTAGGAAACCGTTGCTCTATCCACCTGAGCTACGGGCGCAGGATACAATATAAAGTAATATGGTGACCCCGGCAGGATTCGAACCTGCGACCTCTTGATTCGTAGTCAAGCGCTCTATCCAGCTGGGCTACGGAGTCATTGTCCAGATGAGCTCATTTACTCACCGACAAAGAGTATCTTACCATAGCTAGATTTTAAAGTCAAGCAAATGACCTGATGTTTTTTTAGGTGACTATAAATTATAACACTCTCTTGATTTCAAAAAGTAGGTAATGGCTGCTTCAGCGACGATATGATGAACTTTGTTCGATGTGTTAGCATTCTCTCACAAAAACTGTGGATAACTTTATCCACATATTATTATCCACAGTTTTTTCCTCATTCTTCTATTAAAAGCCCTTTACTTTTGCGAATCAACACAATCTCCCCCTATACTTATCCACATTTAACACCACTTTGTTGATAAAACTGTTGATAACTCTGTTGATTGTGCATAAAAATAAAGGTAACTTGGCTTCTGCCAAGCTTCAGCATAAGCTGAATACATACTTACTCTATTCCAAATAGCAGACCAGATCTGATCTCAGCCTCCCGGCACAGCTCTTCCTGACTATTGATAGCTCTACCTCGCCTATCTGACAACCTATAATTACCATCACTTTTCATTATATAAGCTTTACGATTATCCTTAAGCATAATCTCTAAAATAGCTTTTACACGAAGAGTAATTTCTTGATCTTCTATCGGAAATAATAATTCTACCCGTTCACTTAAATTTCGTTTCATCCAATCAGCACTAGATAAATATATATTAGGCATATCACCATTGGCAAAATATATAATGCGATGATGCTCTAAAAATCGTCCTACAATACTCCGTACTGTAATATTCTGACTAACACCCTCAATACCTGGTCTCAAAGAACAAATCCCACGTACAATAAGTTCAATTTTAACCCCTTTACAAGAAGCTTCATATAATTTAAGAATAATATCTTTATCCAATAAGGAATTCATTTTCGCAATAATATGTCCACCTTTTCCCGCTTCAGCAAACTCAATTTCTCGCTCAATGAGTTCTTTCAAACGTGCCCTTAAATCCAGAGGAGCAACTACTAGTTTTTCCCATAATGATAGATCATAGTTATTGCCGAGTAGCATATCAAAAAAATGAGAAGCATCAATACCTATTTGTTTATTAGCCGTAAAAAAACTCATATCGCAATACAGACGAGCAGTCATATCATTATAATTACCTGTCCCCATATGTATGTACCGCCTAATATGACCACCTTCCTGTCTGGTAACTAACGCCATCTTACCATGAACTTTTAAACCTACCACACCATAAATAACATGACATCCTGCCTCTTCTAAGCGCCTTGCCCATAAAATATTATTTTCCTCATCAAACCGGGCCCTAACTTCTATGACAACAGTCACTTGTTTACCATTCTCTGCCGCCTCAGCCAACGCTCTTACAATGGAAGAATTACCACTCACTCTGTACAATGTTTGCTTAATCGACAATACTTTAGGATCAACAGATGCCTGACGAATAAAATCCACAACTGGTAAAAAAGATTCATAAGGATGATGTAATAAAATATCTTTCTCCCGAATCACGCCAAATAAATTTTCTTCATCTTTAAGTTCAATCGGAATCTGCGGCATAAATGGCTTATAACGCAAATGTTCATAACCTGGGAAGTCAACAACTTTCAATAGACATGAAACATCAATCAAACCGGTAATCTCATAAACATCCCGTGTCGCAATTTTAAATACGGCTAACAAAAAATCTTTTAAAAATTTCTTACTGGTTCTGCTAATTTCTAAGCGTACTGCTTCTCCTCTTTTGCGCTGATTTAAAGATTTTTCTACTTCAACCAGCAAATCTTCAGCACCTTCACCATCAATCAATATATCGGCATTCCGAGTAATGCGAAAAACTACGACCTCTTTAATATGATAACCAGAAAACAAATACGCACAATAGCTTGTAATAATATCTTCCAAAAAAATAAATATATTGCCTTTCCCTTGGTTTGGCACTTCAAGATGGCTAGAATGAATCGCGAATGGAGTCAGAAGCGGATAAATCGTATTATAAAAATAATCGTCCAGCCACTGCCTATCAGCAATAGACAAACTTTCTACATTACAAAAATAAATGTTTTCATCTTGCATACAGTCAATAATCTTCTTCAAAAAAAAGTACTGCTTACGCACCAAAGCGCGTACACTATGATCAATCAATTTTAGTTGCTCCACAGCATTAAGACCGGTATCATCTTTTTTATTAATCTTACTCTCCACTTGTTGTTTCAAACCGGCAACTCGAATCATAAAAAATTCATCCAAGTTAGAACTTGTAATAATGATAAACTTTAATCGTTCCAACAAGGGTTTGCTAAGATCATTGGCTTCATTCAATACTCGCTCATTAAATTTCAGCCAACTTAATTCCCTATTTAAGAAATTTTCTTCCTTATCAAACATGCTGCCACCCTACTTATGATAAATTTAAATATCTAACTGAAACTTTTCCAATTCATAATGGCCTTATATTCGTCATAAATCCTTATATTACCTGTCGCTACAAATAGCACAATTGCTAATTTTCATTTTAGCAATATTTATTAAAAAGTCCTCTCTATGGAGAAAGGATTTTTAATAAATATTGCTAATACATAACAATATAACTACTAACAGCAATATACAAAGGGAGCTGGATTTCTATGAGCCAACGAATTGCAATTATTGATTTGGGATCAAACTCAGCCCGTTTAATTATTGTCGCAATATATAAAAACAGAGCCTATAATCTAATCTACCACCAAAAAGAAACTATCCGCCTAAGCCAGGACGCATATAAAAATCAACAACTACAGCCTGAAGCAATGGCTCGTGCTATGACCTTGCTACAAAATTTTGCTCATATTTGCAAATTACATCATGCCGATAAAATTATGGCCGTAGGCACAGCAGCCATACGCACTGCCCATAATGGCGCTGAATTTGTAGAGGCCGTCAAAGAACAAACAGGAATTACTATTAAAATCATTAGCGGTGAAACAGAGGCAAAACTAGGCTATATCGGAGCAATTAATACTCTTAACATTACAGATGCTGTATTGTTTGACTTAGGCGGAGGCAGCACTGAACTTACACTAATAAAAGATCGAAAGGCTGAAAAATTTATCAGTTTGCCCTTTGGTGCTGTTACTTTAACAGAGCGTTTTAACTTGCAAAATAAAGCTAGTGAGGCACAATTAGCCAGCCTAGATACATTTATTGTACAAGAACTTAATAAAATTCCCTGGTTAAAAAATCTAGATGTCCCCCTTATCGGTATCGGAGGAACAGCCCGTGGTATTGCTAAGATGGAACAACGACGTAAAAATTACCCTTTACTCAAACTACATAACTACCGCACCAGCTCTATCTCTTTTCATTCATTGTGGCAAGATGTTAAAGTAATGTCATGTGAGCAGCGTCGTAAAATACCTGGCCTCAGTAACGACCGTGCAGATATCATTCTCTCTGGACTCGCAATTGTCAAAAATTTATTTGACAGAATCCAAAGTACCCAACTCATTGTTAGTAGTTGCGGCGTACGGGAAGGATTATTTTTCCAGTATTATCTCTCACAAAACGGACAAACAGATACTTTAGACAATCCCCTTGTACAAAGTACACATAACACCTTATTATCCTACAATGTCAATACAATTCACGCCTATCATGTTGCCAAACTGGCCAATAACCTATTTGATGACTACCAGCAAATACTCAACCTAAATCCCGCTGATAAAATACTATTGCATATTGCTGCTGTACTACATGATATCGGTATTAGCATTAATTATTATGACCATGCGCGCCACAGTGCGTATTTAGTACAAAACGCCCGTCTCTTTGGAATTTCTCATCGGGAACAAATTATGGCCTCTCTCATTGCTGGTTGGCATCATAGTTCTACCGCTAAACACGCCTTCAATAAAATCTATAATGACTTCTTAGATGAAAGCAACTGGCAAACAGCCCGTAAACTAGCTCTATTATTGGCATTAGCTGAAAGTCTTGATACCACCCAAATGAAACTTGTAGAAAAAACAACCACCACCTTTACAAGCAAACAAGCTCAACTAACATTAGAAACCCAACAAACAATCCCCCTAGAACTCTCATCTATAAAAAAACACAGTAAATGGTTTAAAAAAGAAACAGGTCTTGAATTGATCATTAGCCAATAATTATAATCAAAATACCCCTTCATCCGATTAAACCGCAAAGGACACAAAGGGTACCCAATAAGGAATATATTATTATTTCCTTAGCGCTCTCTGCGCTTTTGCGGTTCGCAAAACTTATACTTTCTGATGAGCCAAAAAGGAAGGAGGAATCATCCATGTTTACAAATTGGCGAGATATTAAGGTTACGACCTATCTGTTATTCATTCTTACACTTGTAGTATTAGCAAGTATTATCATTGAATATAAGGAATCTTTATAAAAGCAAGGATAGGATTCATCTATATTAAGAAAATGGCATAAGATTCATATATCCGTAGATGATAAATTTGAAAAGTGTTTTTGGTGAAACTACAGGATTTCTCCCTTTATGGGAGTACGCCTTGTATAAATTGCTATAATCTAACACCTCCATAATTTTCCTTAGCAGTCTCACAGAATCATCTTCCGGAATTAAAACTTCAGTATGTCTACAATGCAAAAGCTGGGTTCTGCGGAACCCAGTTTTTGCATTGTAGACATATTTGTGGGGATGCCTCATTTTTTTGAGATACCCCCTTTGTTTTATATGTTACTTTGCCTAAATCCATAATTCCTATACGATCAAAAACAGATTTAATAACATTTATGCAATGGACAATAAACAGGTAGATCAGCCCACTTTCCGCTTGCAGTTCAACGCGTAAATTCACTATCTGAGCATTCCTGTAATAAACAAAAATGAGGTTTGAAAGAAAAAGGACCTCCTGTTAGAATACAGGGTGTAAGGCGCTAACACTTACCCCGAATAATCAACTAACAATGGAGGTACTTAAAATGAATTATAATCAAAACAAAAAGATTATACAAGTTACAGAACTGACATTAATTATCGGTGTAGATATCGCCAGCGAGATCCAGTATGCTCGATGCTTTGACGACCGTGGAATTGAACTAGTTAAACATTGAAATTCAACAATGACATCGATGATTTTCAAGAATTTGCAACATGGTCTAAAGAGATCTAATTCCAACACAACAAAAATGCGGTGTTGGTAGGTATGGAGTCAACTGGTCATTATTGGTTGAACCTCGCTCAATATTTTAAAGATAATGATATGAAATAAGACTAGTATTAGTAAACGAGGACGAAAGCGACTTAGAGCGCTACTATATCAAGGAATTATACCACTTGTGGCTAACAATCCAGAGTTCAAAGAGCTACATGCTTATTATATAAATCGAGCTATAAATCCGCTAAATAAGCAAGCAATCGTTGATATTATTTGGTATTGTTAGGTTGTAAGTTGATACGGATTTTCTTCTCCTTAGTCAATAAAAA
>JAGFZX010000099.1 GCA_017889585.1 Bacillota bacterium | reverse complement strand
ATGAGAACATTTGATAAAGAATATAAAGCGATGGCGGTTAAACGTGCAAAAGAAAGCGATAGATCCGTCAGCGAGGTTGCTAAGGAACTAGATATTAGCCCTAGCACGCTACATGGCTGGATTGATAAGTTTAGTGAGCACGGAGATAAAGCCTTTCCTGGCAGTGGTCGCTTGCATGAAGCTGACGATGAGTTACGCAAATTTCGCAAAGAAATTTTGGATTTAAAAGAAGAGAACGCCATCTTAAAAAAGGCGGCAGTCTTCTTCGCCAAAAGCCTGAAATAGAGCGTTTCAGTTTCATGGAAGCGCACCGCTCCAAATTTAGGGTTGCGAAGATGGCTGAGGTACTCAAGGTATCAAGGAGCGGATTCTATGCTTATTTAAATAGACCTAAGAGTAACCGAACGTTAGAAAATGAGCGATTACTAGAGAAAATAAAGAAAGTGTATAAAAAGAAACGTGGTATTTATGGTTATCCACGTATAACCGATGAATTGAAGAATTATGGTGCGCCTAGCCGAAATCGTGTTTATAGGATTATGAGAGAAAATGGTATCCGATCAAAGACCGTAAAGAAATATAAAGCGACCACAAACTCAAATCATAATCTCCCTGTAGCTGAAAATGTACTAAACCGTGAATTTACAGCAGATAAGCCTAATAAAAAGTGGCTTAGTGATATAACATATGTTGCGACCGATGAAGGATGGCTGTATTTAGCTGGTGTTCTTCCAATATATTAATATCATTTTCACAAAATAATGACCTATCATACGATACAGTCAGATATTACGAGTTCTTTGTGTCTATTGAGCTGGGGTAAGGTCAATCGCTTTTTAAAAATAGTCCGTACAATCTTTGCACGGACTATTTTTTTATGCAATTGGGAGGTGCCTAATGCTACTCGTAGACAAATATGGCAGCTCGTAGAATTGCTGTTTATTTATCTATATTTAGAATTTACAATTAATTCAGGAGATGTGTGGGTCATGCGGCACGCTATTAGGCCCAGCGTTTACGATCAAGGCACGGTCAGGAGACAAGCTACTACTCCACAAAACCCTCGATCTGGCCCAGCCTGGGGGTATTTTAGTAGTGGACGCCCAGAAGTTATCAGGAGGTGCTTGTTATGGCTATGACGATGGTTCAAAAATTGTTAAGTCCAATTCCTTTGCCGCAGATGGTTAAAATCCAGCAACAATTTGTCGCATCGGAAATAATGAATATTTCTGCCGAACTGCGAAAAAAAATGGCGAAACCGAAAGTGGGAGAACGAATTAAGCCTGGGATGAGCATAGCGATTACAGTAGGCAGTCGTGGGATTGCTGACCTGGCACTGGTGACACGAACCATTGCTGAAGAAATCAAGAAGCGTGGTGGGATCCCTTTTATTGTACCATCCATGGGTAGTCACGGCGGAGCGACAGCAAAAGGGCAGCGGATGGTGTTGGCTAATCTAGGGGTTACGGAAGAAACAGTAGGCTGTCCAATTCAGTCTTCCATGGAAGTTGTTGAAGTTGGCAAACTCGACAATGGACTTGCGGTTTTAATTGACAAATACGCTTATGAAGCTGACGGAATCGTAGTAATGAATCGTGTAAAACCCCATCCTTCTTTCGATGGTCCTTGTGAAAGCGGCTTGGCGAAAATGCTCAGCATTGGGCTCGGCAAGCAAAAGGGTGCTGACTCTTGCCATGAATATGGCTATGAACACATGGCGGAACATGTCATTCGTATGGCGGAGATGAAAATCGCTCGTTCTAATGTTTTATTCGGCATCGGCACGATTGAAAATGCCTATGACAAGATTGCAAGGATTGTGGCGGTGCCGGCGGAAGACTTGATTGAGACTGAGAAGGAGATGCTCATTGAGGCTAAAGGCAATATGCCTAAGATTTTATTTGAACAAATGGATATTTTGGTTGTTTCACGGATTGGAAAAGATATTTCAGGTGGCGGCATGGATCCGAATATTACCGGTCGCTTTTATAGTTCGTGTAAATCTGGAGGCCCATCAGTAAACAAATTAGTGGTTCTGGATCTGACCGATGAAACCCATGGCAATGCAAACGGAATGGGGGTTGCAGATTTTACAACCAGAAAATTGTTCAACAAGATAGATTACGACGCCATATATACCAATGCGCTTACGGCTACGATTATTGCCCAGGTGAGGATACCTATGATACTAGAGACCGACAAAGAGGCTATTAAATCCGCGATCAAGACATGCAATAGCCGGGATATGTCGATGGCTCGAATGGTCATCATTAAAGACACTCTGCATCTGAGTGAAATATATATATCGGAATCGATGCTTGATGAAGCCAAGAAAAATCCGGAAATTACAATCCTGGGAGAACCGATGGAAATGCGGTTTGATGCGCAAGACAATTTAATTCTTTAAGTGAACATAATGAATAAAATTTAGGAGGATACACTATGAAAACTTATATTTTTGATCCTATTTCCAATGAAGCCCTAGCATATGCACAATCTCACCTTGACGCAGTATGTTCAGATAGTCCAGAAATTGATAATTATGCGGAAGTAGAAGCTGTTATTGTAAGGACCTTTAAAATGACCCCCGCTATTATCGATCAAATGCCAAAACTAAAAATCATTGCCAAGCATGGCGTAGGCGTTGATAATATCGATATTCCCTATGCGAAAAGCAAAGGGATTAGGGTAACTAATACCCCTGATGCGAATATGAATTCTGTAGCTGAATTAGCTATCGGGTTCGCATTTAGTTGTGTGCGAAGAATTACGCAAAGCCAATTTGCCGTTCTGAATGGGATTGAAAAAAATTCACCCATGTATTTAAGTGGTTATGAATTATCAGGGAAAACCCTAGGATTGATTGGGCTGGGTAAAATTGGAATCTCTGTTGGTGAAAAATTACGCGACGCGTTTTCTATGAAAGTTATTGTTTATGACCCCTTTGCTACGACGGAACATTGCAATTCTATTGGCTTTACAAAAATAGAAAATCTCGATGAATTATGCAGTAAAGGGGATATTATTTCTATTTCCGTTCCCCTTACAGAAAAGACAAAAAATATGATTACTAGCCATGAATTATCTTTAATGAAGGAAACTGCCGTTCTTATCAATACATCCCGAGGCGGTATTGTCAATGAAGATGACTTATATGTAGCATTGAAAAATAACAAAATATTTGGTGCCGCTTTAGACGTCTTTGTTCAAGAGCCTATCCAAAAAGATCATCCATTATTAACCTGTGAAAATTTTATTGCAACACCCCATAACGGTGCAAATACTGCAGATGCGCTAATTCGCATGGGTGTCGGAGCAGTTGATGAAATTGTAAGACTTAAAAACGGCGAAGATCCTCTATCCAAACTTTGATGACATCGTATATATATGGTTAATTTTTTTTGCAATTCGTGGGCGCTTAATGCTGCTCGTAGACCAATATGGTAGCTCGTAGAATTATCATTTATTTATCTTTATTTAGAATTTACAATTAATTTGGAAAATGTGTGGGGCATGTGGCTCGCCATTACTAATTTATAAGGAGTGTTTATACAATGTCAAATGTAGGATTACGCATTTATAAAAACATTAATCGCCCATCTAAAGAAATAATTGAAAGTTTTAGAGGTTTGCCAGTAGCCAACATTGCAGATATGATGAATCGCATGTTTTGCATAAATGCTAAAATTCGCCCCATAAATGATGCACCTTTATTAGGCTCAGCTTTTACTATTAAAGGACGTCCCGGCGATAATTTGCTGCTGCACAAAGCCCTTGATCTTGCGCAGCCTGGCGATATACTGGTGGTCGATGCCCAAGGCGATATGTCTAATTCCATCATGGGGGAGTTGATGGTTTTGTGGGCGAAAAAAAGAGGTCTCGGTGGTTTTGTTATTGATGGAGCCATACGTGATGTGGGTACCCTGAAAAAGATGGATATTCCAATCTATGCGGCAGGAGTTACCCCTGCTGGTCCATATAAAGATGGTCCTGGAGAAATCAATGTCCCTGTTGTATGCGGTGGCGTAGTAATTAACCCAGGCGATATTTTAGTGGGCGATGAAGATGGTCTGGTCGTCGTCAAGCCGGAAGATGCAGCTGATATACTCAAGAAAACCATAGCAAAAAATGTGGCAGAACAAAAAACAATGAAAGAAATCGAAGAAATGAAATGGGATCGGACCTGGGTGGATAAAGCACTAGAAGATCGGGGCTGTGAATATATAGACTAGAAGAACCAAACCTTATGATGAGAGGCTCATCTGGTCAGATATGATAAGTTTACAGATGAGTCCTCTTCTACAGAGGGACATGCTTGTTAATTATATTTTCCTAATAAAAATGTGAAGGAGGTCTATCTAATGCAAGGAGCTACTGCGACAAAGATTCAAGGGCAAACTGAGAGAAAAACGAATTTCCGCTGGGTAGTAATGGCAATGATATTTATCGTTTATACTATAGCGGGGGCAGATAGGGCTAACATCGGTGTAGTCCTGCCGTATATTAAGAAAGACTTCGGACTGACCAATAGTGATATTGGTGCAATGGCAAGTCTTTTTTATCTTGGTTACGCAGCCATTCAGATTCCGGCAGGGTATCTGTTTAGTAAATTTGGAATACGTAAATTATTTATTACAGCTATGGTATTGACCTCAGCGGCGACGTTCTATATTGGTACCACTACGTCTGCTTTGGGACTTAAAGGTGCGCGAGTACTGTTGGGTATTGCGGAAGGACCTATCCCGATAGCTCTGCTCACGATAATCAACCGGTGGTTTCCTCCTCAAGAAAAAGGAACTGCAACAGGCATCTATATGTCATCCATTAAATTCGCACCAGCATTGGTACCACCGCTTTGCGCATGGATTATGGTTATGTGGGGCTGGCGTGACGTCTTTTATGCTTTTGCAGTCCCTGGATTTATAATTTGTCTTTTTTGGATGTGGCTCGTAAAAGATAAACCTGAAGACAGCAAGTTTTGTTCGAAAAGCGAATTAGAATACATTCAATCTGAAAAACCTATAGAAACAGTTCAAGCTGTTAAAAATGTCGTGTGCAAGAAAAGTGGGTTCTTGAAGTGGGTTGACAAAATTATTCGTACCCAAAAACCTGGGAATCTTGATACCAACAAGAAACTATTTTTATCCAAGGATCTTTGGGCCTGTTCATTGGGATATTTCCTTATGGTGGGTATCGTATACGCGATTATGACATGGGTACCTACTTATCTGGTTACCGTGAAAAAATATTCAATTATGAAGATGGGATTTGTTGCATCGGCACCTTGGATTGGTGCCATTATCGGTAATCTCATTGGAGGATATCTCTCAGACAAAGTTTTTGAAAAGCGCAGAAAACCTCTTATGCTTTTAACCGCTTTGGCAACGACAGGTATGATGTATACTTTACTTTATACTCCTAACGATCCCTTCCTGCTAGGACTTGTACTCTTAGTTGCTGGAATACTCCTTAATTTGGGATACTCGGCCTTTCTGGTTTATCCAATGGGGCTTGTATCCAAGGAAAAGTGCCCGGTGGCAACTTCCATGGTAAACTTCTGGGGTTCTTTGGGTGGAGCTTTTACGCCGTTTGTTGTCGGTAAGCTACTAGACGCCTACAATTGGGATATGGTATTTACCTTTTTGTCGGCCAGTGCATTTATAACATTCCTTATCCTCTTTGTGATGATTGAGCCTATGCAAGATTATGAAGAGGTTAAATCGTAAAATAGGGACTAGGATGATAATGGATAAGAAGATCAATGCAGAGCGATTGCGGGATTGGTGTCTCACCTTTACGCGAAACTACTATTCCGTGTAATAGTATTAACTTTCTACCACAACATATGTTGTGGTAGAAAGTTGATAGAACGGAAGTAGGCTGATTTTAAAGGGTTCGTGGGTTTATGGATAAATTTATATGTGTGTTAGTATATTCGCTCAGACTTCGGTTTGAGCGATCTTTTCTGTTAGGGGTGTCGTGGAGTATAGACAATTCGTGTAAAAGTATTACTCTCACATGGAAATATATATAAATACATGAAACGTAGAGGGTTTCGTGTATTTGTATGGAATATTATAGTGAAATGATACACCGTATGAGAAGATATACTACTGCAATTTTATGAATTTGTTGGTGGTAATGAAATAGTTGGGCACAACGTCAATAAAGTATGGTGAACATAACGTCATGGCAGAAGATATAAAGACTGTTAGTTATGAATTCAATGAAGAACATCCATTAGTTAATCAAGTTTGTGTATTTACGGGAACATTAGAAAAAATAATACGTAAAGAAGCGATGCAAAGCGTAGTGGATGTTGGTGGTAAGTGTGGTGATGGGTTAAAGAAAAAAACAATTATTTAATAGTTGGCTCCTTGGAGTATTCCTCAAATGTTAAAGGATGTAAGAGCTCTAAAATAATTAAAGCAGAAAATATATTTTAGATGGGCTAGATATAAAAAATATTTTCGATGAGGATCTATTGAACGAATAGTTTCATAAAAAGACTAGGACAGGCTTCTCGTTCCCGTGTTCGTTTAACTCAGTGGCTCAATTGGCATTAACTTATTCACTAATAGTATAAATGTATAGAAAATGACTATTTAGTCACAATTTTGTCACATTTAATTGTTAAAATTTAACTAGGAAAATATTATAAAAAAAACGAAGGGAATGAAAAATTTGCGCAGTAAAAAAGTGAGAATTGTTTTATTTTTAATTTTATCTCATGTTTTGTTGTTGATCAATATTGCTTCTGCAAGTGATGGGTTGCCTAAAATAAAAGTCGTTACAACTCCTGATTCTTATCGAAGTGCCGAAATGGTAAAAAATGTGGTGATAAATGATTTACTAAAAATGGGAAATTGCCAGGTTGGCACTGCGGAGCAAACTGATACGGATTATGTCTTACAAGTATCGACTATTGATGATGTAATAATTCATAAAGGACATTATGAAAGAGATTATTCAAAAGACAAGGAAAGAAAATATGATCGAGACAATAGCCAAAATAATAAGGATAGACATAATCGAGATAAATTCAGAAACCGCGAGAGAGATCATTATTATGATAGGTGGGTTGATGAATGGGTAGAAATTAGAATTAGTCTAAATTTAAAATTAATCGATACTTCGGGTAATGTTGTATGGACAGCTTCAGACAACGGGTTTGGTAGGGACACGGGAAAAGTGATCGATCAAATTACATATAATACTATGAGAAGTTTTTATAACTTCTTGCCAGTACAAGGGTATATCATAAAATTTGATAATAATAAATATTTAACCGATATTACCAGTGACCAAAATGTTGCCGTAAAAGATCAGCTCATTGTTAACAGGACTGAAGAAGCCATTCACCCAGTCACAGGCAAAGTAATTAAACAAATTCATAAAGTCGCGGTGGTGGAAGTCGTTGAAATTGACGGAGATATGGTTGTGGTTAGTCCAGTGAGTGGTGAAATGATCAGCTTGGGTGATATGGTAAATCGTCCACTTAAAAACCGTCCCAATAAATTTCTAGGCATATTCGGAAGCGATGAACACGTTTATTAATTAGAAAAATTATAAAGCGAGTAAAGGGCTCTGGGCAAAAAATAAAGCCATGATATAATCAATTCAAAGAGACGCCTACTTTTACTAGAATGCTAAGCTGAAATCCCCATACTTTTATCAAAGAACTCAACCCCAGAGAGGGCAGATTGAATTACTTCAACCTGCCCCTTCCTAATCATATGCATGGCTTCAATTCCACAAATTGTTTTCTGGGCAGTTTTAAAGCTGTCAAATCCAAGCATAGGCTTGAGTTTTCGTTTAATAAAGCGATGGTCTTGCTCAATAATATTGTTTAAGTATTTTACTTTTCGAAGCGTTGTCTTGACTGAAAGGGTTCCATTATAAATCATTTCATGAATAGCAGCCTTAGTTGCAGCATACTTGTCAGTCGTGATTACTATTGGTTACTGATTATGTGTAGCTTTTATAGCTCTTTTAAAGAACTTTTTGGCAGTATCTTTATCACGATATTCAGATACAAAAAAGTCTATATTATTTCCTTCAGAATCAACTGCTCTGTATAAATATGCATTTTTGCCCTTGATTTTCAGATAGGTTTCATCCATTCTCCGTGAATCATTGGTTATGATTATATCATGGCTTCATTTTTTGTACCAGAACCTAGAAAATGGCTGTTCCTAAGAACAGCCACGTTTATTTATCAAGGTCTTTGAGGATTTCCCTGTGTATTAATGGTCCGGTCACTTCTTCGGTTGGACATAACTTTTGGATCACCAAAAGTTACCTTTTTAGAATTACCGACAATTTTTTGCTTATGTACAATATCCACGAAATCACCTCCCAATATTAGCTTATCCATAAATTAATGATTAATGTTGGGCGTGAGTTAATTAGTTATCAATCATTATTAGATATGCAAAAAGAAAAAGCCCGAAAGCTTTTTCTGAACATAAAAAGGATTGGGAGAAGTTAGCGAGGCCAGCAACCTTGTCTAGGCCAACAATATCGCCTAGGGGAACAATAGTGACGAGGATAGCAGGCAAAGCCAAAGCCTAAACCTAAACCTAAGAGT
>JAGFZX010000098.1 GCA_017889585.1 Bacillota bacterium | reverse complement strand
GGGTATTACAAAAATAGCGGAGCCAGTAGGAGTTATAGCAGCAGTTGTACCAACTACAAACCCAACAGCGACTGCAATCTTTAAATCTCTTATCGCATTAAAAACTAGAAATGGTATTATTTTCTCTCCACATCCAAGATCCAAAAATTGTACTGCAGCAGCAGCTAAAATAGTACTTGATGCAGCAGTTGCAGCAGGCGCGCCAGAAGGTATCATAGCTTGGATAGATGAGCCTTCGGTAGAACTTTCTGGGGTTGTTATGAAAGAAGCTGATCTAATACTTGCAACCGGTGGACCAGGCATGGTTAGAGCTGCTTATTCATCAGGAAAACCAGCTGTTGGTGTTGGTGCAGGAAATACACCAGCAATTATTGACGAAACCGCAGATATTCAAGTGGCTGTTTCATCAATTTTAATTTCTAAGACTTTCGATAATGGCGTAATTTGTGCTTCAGAACAATCGATAATTGTTCTAGACGAAGTCTATGAAGAAGTTAGAAAAGAGTTTATTAAGAGAGGAGCTTATTTCCTAAAAGAAGATGAAATAGAGAAAATCAGAAAAGTAATATTAGTTAATGGTGTATTAAATAATAAGATGGTAGGTCAAGCTGCTTATAAGATCGCAGCATTAGGCGGAGTGACCGTTCCTGAATGGACAAAGGTTATTATCGGAGAAGTTGAATCTGTAGAACTTGAAGAAGAATTCTCCCATGAAAAATTAGCTCCAGTACTTGGTTTCTATAGAGCTACAAATTTTGATGACGCTGTAGCAAAGGCAACAAGGCTTGTTGAACTTGGAGGCTTTGGTCACACTTCATCATTCTACACTAATCCAACTAAGTCTGCAGACAGAGTAGCTAAGTTTGCTGCACAGATGAAAACGGGCAGAATTTTAGTAAACACACCATCATCTCACGGCGGTATAGGAGATCTATACAACTTTAAATTACAGCCTTCATTAACACTAGGTTGTGGGTCATGGGGAGGAAATTCTGTATCAGAAAACGTTGGCGTTAAACAGTTAATGAACATAAAGACTGTTGCTGAGAGGAGAGAAAATATGCTGTGGTTTAGAGTTCCGGAAAAAGTTTATTTCAAATATGGCTGTCTTGGCGTTGCTCTAAAAGATTTAAAAACTCTGAACAAGAAGAAAGCCTTTATTGTAACAGATAAGGTTCTTTATGACCTAGGATATGTTGATAAAGTTACAAATCTTTTAAAAGAATATGGCGTAGATTTTAAAATATTCTATGATGTAAAACCAGATCCAACTCTTGAGATAGCAATTGAAGGTGCTAAACAAATGGAAGTCTATCAGCCAGATACAATTATAGCACTTGGTGGCGGATCACCAATCGATGCAGCTAAGATTATGTGGTTACTGTATGAGCATCCAGAAGAGAATTTCCAAGATTTAGCGATGAGATTTATGGATATTAGAAAAAGAATTTATTCATTCCCTAAAATGGGACAAAAAGCTAAATTGGTTGCAATACCAACTTCAGCAGGTACAGGTTCAGAAGTTACTCCATTTGCAGTAATTACTGAAGGAAAAACAGGTGCTAAACATCCATTAGCTGATTATGAATTAACTCCCAATATTGCTATCATAGATGCTGAATTGCATATGAATATGCCAAAGAGCTTAACAGCAGCGTCAGGTATCGATGCTTTAACTCATGCTATAGAATCTTATGTATCAATAGTTGCTACAGACTATACGAATGGATTAGCTTTAGAAGCAATTAAAGCAATATTCGATTATTTACCACTAGCTTATACTGAAGGTACAACGAATATACTAGCACGAGAAAAAATGGCTAATGCTTCAACAATGGCTGGTATGGCATTCGCTAATGGTTTCTTAGGAATATGTCATTCATTGGCACACAAATTAGGAGCACAGCATCATGTTCCACATGGTGTAGCTAATGGAATACTTATCAATGAAACAATTAGATTCAATGCTGTAGATATACCAACAAAACAAGGGGCCTTCTCACAGTATCCATATCCAAATGCTAAGGCCAGATATGCAAAAATTGCTGACGCTTTAGAATTAGGTGGCAACACTGACGAACAAAAGGTAGAATTGCTAATTAAAGCTATTGATAAATTAAAAGCTAAAGTTAACATTCCTATGACAATCAGTGAAGCAGGCGTGTCTAAAGAGACTTTCTATGCTACATTAGATCAAATGAGTGAGTTAGCTTTTGATGACCAATGTACAGGCGCTAACCCAAGATACCCACTAATCAGTGAGCTTAAACAAATGTATATTAATGTTCTCGAATAATAAACTAAATAGTTAGAAAAAATTTAAAAATCCAATTTGTAAAAAAGCAGCAGTGTATGAAAATACATTGTTGCTTTTTCAATTATGCTCATACTTCTTTTTCATTTTGGAAATTGCTTTTCCAGTTTAAGGAGCGCCCTAAATCTTTATTATCTTGTTCATCCGAATGAGAAACATTAACAGGTGTTGAGTGTTCTGCTAGGGAGGATGTTACTGCGGCCGCCGGGGGCTCCTTTTTCTCAGGCTTATCTGTTTTCGTCACTTCGGATTTATCATTGTTGCTGCCACCACCCAAATTACCCAACATGCCTAAGATGCTTGATATATTTGTTGGATTTAATTTTGATTTTACTTGTGGGTTGTTGAGTAGGGGTAAAAGACTCATCAGCATATCAGGAGAAGGCCCGCCGTTCGATCCATCGGTATTTTTGGTAAGTTCACCTAATATTTTTTGTAATGGATTAGTAGAAGTTGTTGGCGAAATACTTTGTGGCAGAGGCGCTGACATAGAAGGTTGTGTACGATTTAAGATAAGAAGTAGGCACAGTAGCGACAAAACGTTAATTAAGGTATCATAGCCGTTGCCCTCATTGGCTATGTTATTTATCATGTTAGTTACTGTTTGTAGTAGAGAGTTATTAGGGCTTTCGTTCGGCATACCGCATCCTCCTTAAAATAAGCCAGGAATTTTGGGAAGGTTAAGATCCCCGGTCAATTTACTCATTGCTGCTTGCTGTAATTCGCGAGATTTTGTTAGGCCATTATTTATGGTAGCGACGAGGAGATCTTGTAAGAGTATCGCATTGTCTACAGAAAGATATTGGTTGTTGATTTCGATTGCTAAGAGCTCTTGTTGCCCATTTAGTGTTAATTTAATTACATCGCCACTTGAGACCTCGATACGCTGGGACTTCAAGTGATCTTGCACATTGTCAACATTTTGCTGAACTTTTTTTACCAGTTCCATCATATTTCCTAAGTTTTCCCACATTATACATTACCTCCATAAAAAATTTATTAGCCAATCATCAGGATGTTTCATATATTACATTAAATTGGCGGGTGTTTATTTATTTTATAAGGGGTGACGGGGATGCGCTTGCGGAGACATTATAAAAATTATAAACGGTCAGAAACAGAGGAAAATAAAGATGATGAGAGCCAAGTGAGTGAGAGTGAATTAGGCGAAAAAGAGCAAAAACCAAAAAAGACACAGAATGAGCAGGAGGCAAGAGATCCTATAAATGTCAAAGAAGGCAAATCAGTCAAACCATTCAAAATGATTAAGCAGCTAATGAGCAATCCTAATTTTAATATGCAAATAATGGTTATTTTATTAACTTTAACATCAGATAACCTGCAAATGGATCGAAGGATAGATGGTATGACCACAACAATTGATAAGGTTCGTAACATTACCGAATTGGTGAATAATGGTATGCAGTCAATGAAAATGGTATCTGAAGTACCTAAAAGTATACGGCGAATATTGGAATAGTTTTCAAATTATAAAAGATGTAAGTCGAGTAACACTTTTATAGGAAGTGCCATATATTGAAAGTAGAAGGGGCGGCGATATTTAAATATCACAAAGAGGACAGATGTTTAAGTAATCGCCCTCAACAAGATAGTTTAAGGAGGGAATAGTAATGGCAAGAGGCTGTGGTTTTGGTGGAGGTCAATCTTGGTGGATTATCATTATAATTCTTTTGCTCTTTGTTTTTAATAATGATGAAAGTAGCTTCTCATAATACAATTTAGTACTTACTGTATGGGAACAAGTAGCAGCTTGTTCCTGATTACAAAAAAATCAAAAGTATAATAATATGTAACAGATTGATCTTGTAGTTCATATATTAAAGCAAAGAGATATTAAATTCTCCATAAATTTTTTAATTAAACATGGGGGAGGAGGAATAAATATGGGACGTGGATTTGGATTTGGCGGTAATTGTGGCGGTGGTGGTATTTGGATTATCATCATTATTATCTTGTTATTCTGCTGCTTTAATAACGATGATTCGAGTACTTGTTTGTAGTCTATAATAATGTATATGCGGCAAATAAAAAAACACGCGTAAAATACGCGTGTTTTTTTATTTTTAAGGATTATTTTTTTTTGATGGTTCGTCAATATTGGATGGAGTTTTAGGATTGGTGGGAACAGGAGGAGTAGTTGGGCGTTTATCCGGTTTGCTTGGTGGTGGTGGTGTGGTTTTATCGACAGGATGTGCATCATCAATTTTCTGGTCAGGTATTTTGCCGTTTTTTCCATCAGGTGTCAAAGGATTTGTTGGTTGCTTGCCATCTGGAGATAGTTCGTTAATTCCTTTAGTAGCAGGAGCATCTAGGACTACTCCGTTGGGTCTAATAAAATCTCTAGAAGGTGTATTAACCAACGCTTTAGTCATAAATGTACGCCAGATAGTTGCAGGGGTGCTACCGCCTGTTATTCCGTTTAAATATCCATCAGTATCATAGCCTATCCATACGGATGCTACTAAGTCGGGTGTAAAGCCAACAAACCACGCATCTTTATAGTCATTGGTTGTGCCTGTTTTGCCAGCAGCAGGACGGTCGATATTAGCGGCTGTACCAGTACCATGAGTAAGTACACCGCGCATCATGTCAGTAAGAACATAGGCGCTACGTTCATTAATTACTGCTTTTTCCCGTGGGGTGTGTTGTTCTAAAATTTTACCATTACGGTCAACAATTTTAACAATAGCTGTAGGTACTACATAGATGCCTTGATTGGCAAACACGCCGTAGGCACTGGCAAGTTCCAGAGGAGTAACGCCACGGGTTAAGCCGCCTAGAGACATTGCTAAATTACGGTCATTGGTAGACCCCTGTAAAACTAAGGTGGAAATTCCCATTTGTTGAGCATAATATAATGGTTTATCCACACCTACCTGATTTGCCAATTTTACGGTTGGTATATTAAGAGATTGCTCTAATGCAGTACGTAATGAAACTAAGCCGTGAAGTTGTCCATCATAATTGATTGGCGACCAACTTCCAAAACTAATAGGACTATCCTCAATCATTGATGAAGGAGTCATGCCGCTTTCGATAGCTGATAAGTATACAAAAGGTTTAAATGCAGAACCAGGCTGGCGTTCAGCCAGTACAGCACGGTTGAACTGGTCAGTGCCACGACCGCCCACCATTGCTTTAATATGCCCAGTATGTGGATCGATGGCAATAAGTGCTCCTTGAGGTTGTTTTATGCCGTTACTATCAGTTCGTCCGTTGGGAAGTTTTTGCATGGCTTGTTCGGCAGCTTCTTGCATATCAAGATCCAAGGAAGTATAAATCTTAAGACCATCCTTATATAATGCATCAGCTCCATATTTATCAATAAGATGCTGTGTGACATAATCGACAAAATAACTGGCAGTATTTGTTTTGTTATCAGACTGGGGCGAACGTGACATTAGTTTAAGTTTGGTATTGCGAGCCTTATTAGCTGTTGCCGCATCAATGAATTCATATTTAACCATTTGGTCAAGTACGGTGGCTTGCCGCTCCGTAGCTGCTTTTAAGTTATTTAATGGTGAATAGTAATTAGGGCTTTTAGGGATACCTGCCAGCATAGCGCATTCTTCTAAGGATAAATTTTCTACATTTTTACCAAAGTAGACCATTGCAGCAGATTGTACACCATAGGCGCCTTGCCCAAAGTAGATTTGATTTAGGTATAATTCTAAAATTTCATTTTTGGTGTATTGTCGTTCAATTTGTAAGGCTAAAATGGCTTCTTGAATCTTGCGCTTGAGAGTTCTGTCTTGAGATAGTAAGGCATTCTTCGCTAATTGTTGAGTAATGGTACTGCCGCCTTCTGAAACACCGCGGTCAGTGATATTAGACCATATCGCCCGCAAAATACCCCGGGGATCAATGCCGATATGCTGGTAAAAACGAGCATCTTCTGCGGCAACGAAGGCATTTTGTAAGTTTTTAGGTATTTTATTCAATGGAACAGGAAGACGATTTTCCACTGAATGAACCGTGCTAATTAATTTTCCATTAATATCATAGATCTGTGAAGAAGCTGCAGGTCTGATTTCATCTTTTAAGCTTGGCATTGTATGAATACTAGCTGTCAAAAAGCCAAGACCGGCACCTGTAATTATTACAACAAATACTATTAATGTTATTACAATTAGTTTTGAATGTCCATTTTTAGAAGAACGACGGCCAGGTTTTTGACTATCGCTATGACTATTATCCATTGGCAACCTCCTCAGATTTGAATACGCTAATTATTATATCATAAAAGAAGATTGTTAGGAGTAAAAATCCTATATGAAATAGCATTAGTTGATAAAGAAAGGGTACTATACATGCACATCAACTGATATTGTATCATATAAGTAAGAGTAAGAATAAGTAAGGAAAATAATTTTCATAAAATAGATAATAAAATAGAAGGAGGGAAAGTATGAGATTCGTCGTGAGTAAAAAACGGAAAATATCATCATTAACAGTGATGTTCACTATAATTTTCATAATTTTCATTGCTATCTTTTGGATGATGGAAATTCATTTAAAACCTACTCTACTTGCAATCGCTGAAGCAAAAGCAACTTTGATTGCAACTCAATCGATTAATAGTGTTATTAATGAAAGCGTAAATTTGAGTATTGATCCAAAAAAATTAGTCAATATTACGTTAGATAGCCGTGGACGGGTTGTACTCATACAACCCAATACAATGGAGTTTAATAAGATTGCTGCTGATACTACAATTAAAGTGCAAAATATATTAAGAGAAATTGGTGAAGAAAAAATCAATATACCCATGGGGCAAATTTTTGGGAGTCAGCTGTTAGCCAGTGTTGGCCCTAATATTACTGTAACGGTTATTCCTGTAGGTACAGTCCAGGTAAAGGTGATCGATAAATTTGAACAGGCTGGTATAAATCAGACCAGACATATGGTGTACCTTATCGCTACTACACAAATTAGAATTGTGGTACCTCTCGTGAGTAAAAGTGTAAGTGTAAATACTCAGGTGCCAATTGCTGAATATGTCGTTGTTGGTGAAGTACCCAGTACTTATATGCAATTTCCCTTCCCGCTTCCAAATGGTGGCGACAATAATAGTGAGCTAGCAAAATGAACAATGATAAGAAAAGATTTGGCTTTTGCTTACAAGAATGTTTGACTGCTAACGCATTGAACAAGGCCCATCACATCGTCGCTAAGGCGTCGTGAGTCTACTTTTTAGAATCGAGAAAGTGGTACACTTTCTGATTCCGTAAAAAACTACATTATTTCCTAAAATAATCTGAAAAGCTATTGACATAACTTTTCAGATTATGCTATTATAAATAAGCGAGTTCACACAGCAAATAAATGTGGACGAAAAAATTGACATGCGAACAGTAATGTGGTATGATATTGTTCGTTGCGAAAAACTGGTGGAAGAGATGCCATTAGGAGTGTCAGCAATTGACGGTCGTTTTATCGATGACCGGGTGTTCTTTGAAAACTAAACAATGTAAGTAAAGAAAAAATAAGCCAGATGTGCGGTACTCGTTTGAGTACAAAACAGTTGGATAACGTAAGTTATACCAACATAAACAAGTTTTTTAAAGAGCCATCAAGGTTC
>JAGFZX010000097.1 GCA_017889585.1 Bacillota bacterium | reverse complement strand
CCCAGTTGCAAAAGTGACTTTGTGCATTTGAAAAAAGTTTGTCGGGTAAAGGTCTGGCGCGGTGTCGTTTGCGACCCGTTTCCAGCCCCTCCCCATAAGAACTGCTCGTGAGGTTCCCTCAAGCAGCTCACCCAGCAAACTTCGTCAAAAGAGTTATGAGACCTATCAAATGGCGACCACTTTCAACGGTATCCATCTACGTTGTCGAGGGGATGAACTTTCCAGTCCCAGTATAATCCCAATACATCGTAGAGGTACTCGTTACTCCATCTTCGCCATCCGATGCTACGCTTTTGTCTTCGTTTTCTCCTTGTCAACAGGGTTCGTAGTTTCATTTCCGTATAATCGCGCACTTCACTAAAGGCGCGGCTAGAGTTGCCAACCCGGAAATAGTTCACCCATCCAGCCAATGTGGCGTTTATCCTTTTCACCATCTCTTTCGCTGGGGTTGCACCGCCATTTTTTATCAACTCACGGATTCGCATTTTCACTGTCATACGTGCTTTCTTTCTCGGCGTCTACCGCCTGTACGGTTCGGGAAGGGGCGAATTCTTAAGGAATTCGCCTATTTCATCCACCTCACGGTGGATACCCTTGTCTTAAGCTAACGGTTGGCACTATCAACCCCCGTATCGGACTTGCACAGACTAGTAAGCGCCCATGCTGGGCGCACCAAAAAGGGCTTAACACCGAAGTGCTAAACCCTTGAATTTACTGGTGGAGATGAGCGGGATCGAACCGCTGACCTTCTGAATGCCATTCAGACGCGCTCCCAACTGCGCTACACCCCCACAACTTAAGTTGTTATTGTCAGCGATACGCTTACTAAATTCTCTGCCGACACCAATTATATTATCATATATAGTTACATAATGTCAACAAGATAATTTATGAAATTTCTGTTTTTTATAAATGATTATAAGCACTTCTCATCTAATAAGCCAATTAGCTGGACAATTTCAGGTTTGGACACTTGACCATCAGCACCAATGGCCTCCCCTTTGCGGCGCATCTCTTCATTAATTAAGGAAGAGAAGATAATTACCGGTAATTTGGTTAACGCTCTATCCTCTCTGACACGTTTTAATAAATGATGCCCGTCCATTTGTGGCATTTCAATATCAGTAATCAACATATGTAGATTTTCTTCGATGGGGACTCCTGATGCTGCCAATACATTTAGTGCATCCCATGCGTCCTGGCCATTATTATAGGGGGTTACATTAAGGTAGCCAGACTCATGAAGTGTTTCAATCAATAAATCTCTGAGCATTTTAGAATCTTCGGCTACCATGATATTCTTAGTTTTACGCTGTGCTTTCAATGCATCCGTACTTTGGGGAACAGTCGTCAACTTAATATTAATCTGAGGATTAATATCAGCAACAATTTTTTCAAAATCTAGTAAAATAACTATTTTCTCTCCCATCTTGATAATACCAACGACCATATCGGAGTTAGTAACATTAGGAGGCGGTTCCATAACCGACCAAGACACTCTGTGTATACGAGAAACTTCATTTACTAAAAAACCGATAAAATAATTATTTAGCTCACTTACAATAATATTTTTAGCACTTGATTCCAGATCCTCAGTCCCTAGACAACGAGGCAGATTGACTAACGGCATTACCCGTCCACGCAATGTAAAGATTCCATCAACATAAGGATGTGAATTAGGCATTTCAGTAACGGGAACCAAATTAATAACTTCTCGTACCTTAGCAACATTAATCCCATAATTTACTTTGCCAACAGTAAATTCTACAATTTCAAATTCATTTGTACCCGTTTCTAACAATATTCCTTTTTTAGCGCTAGCAACCTCACTCATAGATTTGCCTCCAGTTCTTATATTTACCTGCCACAACGAACTTGCAATTGCCTATATTATTGATTCATATACTAATTCATAATTTTCTCGAAAAAACTTCTAAATCCTTCTTTATAAGCTAACATTTTACAAACTTTTCTAAATAAAAAAGATTATTGCCGTCTTATTGACAATAATCTTTCATGGCCTCATTACTAAAAACAATAAAACAGTAATAGTACCTATTTTTCTGGATCATCCATTTTTAAAAGATATGTCCAGCCCTCACGTTGTTCTATATATCCTGTTTTTATCAGATTTCCCAACGCTCTTTTGAAGGCAGATTTACTAATATGAAATTTTTCCTTAATTATTTCAGGTGAAGTAACATCACTATATGGCATTTTGCCATTGCGCAAGTACAGGAGAGCCAGAATGGCCTCTGCATCCGTACTAATGGCTTCCTGTTTGAGAGGACGCATAGAAACATTAATTCGCCCATCTTCCCGAATATGGGTAATACGCGCCGTAATTTCGTCTCCCACATTCGGTCTAGTAATCATTTCACTGATATGCATAAAGGCAATATAACGTTCTTTCGTAAAGATAAAGGCTCCTTCTTCATTGTAGTTATACAATGAACCTGTAACCATATCACCAATTTTAACATCTGCCGCAGGTACAGAGGCTCTTCTCAGTTCATCTTCCACTTCCATACTAACAGCAGGTCGTCCCGATTTATCAATATATAGCTTGACCCATACCTTATCACCACGCTTCAAATTACCGCGCATGCCAGCAAAAGGCATAAATACACCGCGTTCGGCGCCAATATCGACAAAGGCTCCATCACGAGTGGTATTAATGACACTGACTCTGGCCACTTGTCCAACTTGCATTTTGGGCAAACGCATACTAGCAGTAAGGCGACCTTTAGGATCAAGATACAAATAGACGGGTATTTCGTCTCCAATTGCTACTGTTTCTATGGTTTGCTGTTGTTTATGTAATAAAATATCATCATTTGTGTTACCAGTACCAGCATCCAGAAACATACCAAATTCACTTGACCTGACGGCTTTTAGTGTTACTACACTACCTGGAGTCAGTTTCGTTGTTATTTCCATTATAACTACCACCTATATACCAGCAATGCCCGGAAGCAATATCCAAGACTGTCGGTAAATTATTCACTTTCTTTCACCTTATCAGTATTAATCATCCGCTAAAGCAACCTGCCGCGCATTGCCCCAAAGGCGTTCTAAATTATAATATTCTCTCTCTTCTTCTACGAAAATATGGGCAATTGAAGTTCCAAAATCTAATAGAATCCAACGTCCTTGGCGATGTCCTTCTTTATGTAAAATTGGTATACCTTGTTTTCTTAGCTCATCTTCAATATGATCAGCAATTGCCTGTACTTGTGTAGTCGATTTAGCACTGCACACCACAAAAGAATCAGTAACAGAAGAAGCCCCGCTCACATCCAAAATCACTACATTTGTAGCCTTTTTATCCTCGGCAGCCACCACAATCATTTCCGCTAAGGTTTTAGTTGTATCACTCATAAAAATCCTCCTAAATTTTTTAACTATTCATTTGTTGTCGCCTTATCATTGTGCCCAATACCTGCATAAAGGCATAACTACAGGTACTATCTTCTAATTGTTGCTTATTGAATCGGGAAATATACCACTCATCTTGGCATTTTCACCAATAAAAATACGATTGATTAATTGCTTTGTTTGCTCTGAGTCATGACGCCAGAAACTAATGCCGTCATTGGTAGCAAAATTCCCTGGCAGCATGTCCGCATGCAGGCCGCCTGCTTTAAATAACTTTAGAGAGTTAGCTAATTTTAACATTTTAAATGTACTTATATCCGTTGTTACATATTGATTTATTGTATTTAGTAAGTAAGGAACTTTTAAAAGAGTGCCAACATTCATTGTCTTTTCCACCATTGCTTTTAAAAAGCGTTGTTGACGTTGCACTCGACCAATATCACCAAGTTCATCACTACGAAACCTGACATACTGACCCGACTTGCTTCCATCTAGATGCTGATATCCTTTGCTAAGATGAATCGCTAAATGAGCATAAGGATCTTCATAATTCATGTCATTTTCCACATATAAATCAACACCGCCCAAGGTGTCAACAATTTCAATAAATGCCTGCCAATCAACAACTATATAATAGTGAATAGGAATCTGCAATAACTGTTCAACAGTCTGTACTGCCAGGGAAGGTCCGCCATAAAAAAAGGCATGGGTAATTTTTTCAGCACCCTTGTGCCCCTGAATCGTAACTCGCGTATCTCGAGGGATGGATAATAGATTTACAACCCCGTTTTCCTTATTGATATTGGCGACAATCATAGTGTCTGACCGCTTAGGCGCATCAGGATGTTCATTGTCACCGTCATCTACCCCCATTAGCAATATATTTATGTATGGACCTGTTGGGTCTGATCGTTTATTTGTTTGAACGTTTGTGCTGAAGACTGGTGCAGACGAAAACTTTTTATAGGTATAAACTGCTGCCCAAGATAAGGACGCTAGTAAAGCAATCAAAATAAACAGCAAGAAAAAAAGCCTTTTCCAACGTATTTTACGACGCTGAGGGCATAGACGCGACATGTGCGTTTTCCTCCTCTCTAGACACAACCTAAAGATTTTTTAAATAGTATGTTGCGTTGGTGTACACTTTTTTATTAAAAGCTCATTCCGAGCTTCGATGGTAGCAGGATGCAATAATCCGCCTCGAGCTAAAATATACGATATACTTTGATCCAAAGCCATTAACATTGCTTTGTCCAAATCAATGTACGCTACTTTCCTAAGCTCTTCCAAATTACCACCGTTACGACCTGGTTCAATAACATCCGCTAAATAAATGATTTTATCTAACGGGGACATATGAGGTCCACCAGTAGTATGCAAAAAAATAGCCTGCAAGATTTCAACATCATGGATTTGAAACTTCACCTGAGCTAACTTGGCTGCAAGAGAGGCATGCAGTAATATAGGCTCAGCCTTTTCCATATCATTCACCACTATACCAAAGGCTTGGGCCCTTTGCAAGAGTTCATCTACAGGTACCTCACGGGCTACATCATGTAAAATTCCAGCCATCTTTGCTTTCATTTTATCACAGCCAAAAAATTCCGCCATTTTCTCTGCAGTTTTACTTACACCAACCGAATGCTGTAACCGTTTGGCTGATAAGATTTTTGATAATTGAGCTACAATATGTTCATAATCCATTTTCTCACCACGATACTTTTAATTTAGAATCATTCTTTTCCAAATGCTTTAATCATATGTAATGTAATAAAATTCGCCAAATTATAGCATTTTCCTGCTAATAAAAAAATAAAAGCCTCCTATAGAGAAGGCTTACATGTTAATTATTGTTCCCGTGGTCTAGCTTCATTCACTACAATCTGGCGTCCGCCAAAATCAGTACCATTCATCATGCTAACCATCTTTTCAGCATCATCATCATCTACTTCTACAAATCCAAATCCCCTAGAACGGCCTGTTTCCTTATCTGTAATAATACGGCTGGAAATTACATTACCATGTTCGCGAAAAACATCAGCTAGATCGCTATCACTCGTTGACCAAGGCAAGTTGCCCACATAAAGCGTTTTTGACATTCGGAAATTCACCTTTCTTTCTAATTTCTAAAAAACTATTGTACTAACATTATCTACGAAACTCTAGTATTTATGCCTAACTTTATTTGCCAGCAAGAAACATTCCATCTTTTGACCGGGGATACCCCAGTCATTCTCTATATAAATTTTCTTTTAGAATATAATTTTCTACACTCTCGGGAACAATATACTTAATTGACCTACCTTGTCGTACTTTTTCCCGTATATCCGTAGATGATATCTCAAGTTCCGGGGTAGGCAAAGAGTGAATACGATTGTAGCCTTTCACACCAAAATGTTTAATGATATCATCTAGTGTATAGACGGAACCTGGACGATTAGCTGCAATAAAATGACAAATCTCCAAAAGATGATCAATCTCTTTCCAGGTTGGTAGCTCTTGTACCGTATCAGAGCCAACAATAAAATAAAGCTCCGTGTTGTCGCCGTACTGCTTGATTAATTCCAATACCGTATCAATAGTATAGGAAATCCCCGGTCTTTCTATTTCTATTGGTGATACATAAAAATTAGGATTGGAATAAGTAGCCATCACGGTCATCATATAACGATGAACTGGTGTTTCCACATGAAAGTGCTGTTTATGCGGTGGGTTAGCGGCTGGAATAAATAATACTCTATCAAGGTCATATTCAACACGCACAGCTTCGGCCGTAACCAAATGACCCGTATGAATGGGATCAAATGTCCCCCCCATGATGCCGATCTTACATTTTTTATCTGACATAAAGACTTCTCCCTATGATACACTATTCTTGTCTTATTATATCACACCCTAATAGGACAAGACATTTTTTATTAAGTAGAGCTATAAGATCCTATTTCGATATGCTCTATAATTTTATATTTTCAGCAAAGTACCAATTAATATTCTAATGCCAGCCATCACCGCTGCCATAATTATGATCGCTCGAATATAATCCAAGCAATCATGTTTGCCTTTGTCCGTTTTTAAATAATTTACTAAAGAATAAAAGTATCCCATCATGTTCCCCTTATAGTAAGATAATTCTTCTACCGCCTGTAGGCTAGAATCCTCCAAGATAGGACCTTACAGGCGGTTAACGAGCTGTCGTCAAAGGAATCACCACAACATCATCTTGGTCCATTCCACCAGCCAATTTCCCTTTATATTAAACCCGTTATTTTAGAACTCACGTCAACCACCGTCATAGGATGAACTATTTTCTGCCCTCTAGTATTCACTTGCATAAAACACCTCCATAATAAACAATATATTCTTCTATTCTACCATTTAATCTATTTTTGCGCATAAAAAAGTAGACAGTCTGAGGCACTTTATATTTTGCATAAAGAACCTCAGACTGTCTACCTGTAACGGTTTGTCCCATTCTTCACACACTCAGAAGTCTTCATCTCTAGTGCTATTCTATGTTCTGACAAAATTTTCGGTAGAAAAGCACATCTTTCAGGCAAAAACATACTATGTACTAAGAACATAACGTTCTTATCGCCACCAACCTAGGAGGGATGCTTATAGACATAATAAATTACCCTTTAGATAAAAGCAGCAAGAACTTAAAGGAGGTTTTAAAATGATAGACAGTAAATATTTCGAAATTCCTGATTTTTGTAGTCTCACCAGACAGGTGGATCCCGAGCCTTGCAATGATTGTCTAAACACTTTTGTCGTCTGCGGTCCCGCCTACGGAACCACTCTTACCCCAGTCAATCCCACTCCCGAGTGCGTATGCCATGACATTTGTGTCGAAGAAGTACGTTTTATTAGTGCTCAGAGCGCAGCAACTTCTATTTCCTTTCCTGGCGTTAGCTCCTGCCGGTTAGGTGGCGTACAATTACCAACTCTTACACCAAATACCCATTGCGATATTTTCGTAATTTGTGCGGAAGAAGACATCAGCGCTGATTGTACGTCAATTATCGTAAAAATAGGTCTTTTACTCGTCGTCACTACATCTACCTGTGTTGCGGTTCCATTTGTCTCAACCATTACACTAACCTTCCCTGGCACCAGTTTCATGCCTTTCCCTGATTGCGCCAATGGCCCGCTCAATGCGGTACAATTCCAAGATTCACTGGAAATTATTGATGGCTCTTGCACGGTAATTCAGCTTAATGCGACTACGAATGCAACTGGAACTCAAATCGATATTACTGGTAAAGTTATCGAAAAACTGTGGAAACACGAAAATCTATGGGTAGTCGGTCTGCGGCCTTTCGATTTAAGCCCCAACGATGTAGCAATAAATGGTTTTGTTTCCTTTACCATTAGCGAGCCACTACAACCCATCAATACTTGCGCCGGTGTACCAGTATAAAGAGGAGAGGCTGTCTCAAAATGTAAAAGCATGAGAGGCAGCCCCTTTCACCGAAAAAAGGAGGAACAAAAGACGGATACCATGTTAACAGTACCCACCTTTTTGTGTAAAATTGAGTTATAAGCACAATCACACAACCAGATTATACACAAAATCA
>JAGFZX010000055.1 GCA_017889585.1 Bacillota bacterium | reverse complement strand
ACCTATCATACGATACAGTCAGATATTACGAGTTCTTTGTGTCTATTGAGCTGGGGTAAGGTCAATATATAAATGATTTATTGGCACTTGCGTGTAGAAGAAGTAAATTGAAAATTACGGTCTGAAGCCAATTACAACACCAGACCAAGATTTGAAAGCTATGCTTGGAAAATAATTTTTTTAACTATAAAAGCTGGATAAATAGATTGGAAATCTGTTTATCCAGCTTTGTTGGAGGTTTATAAGGATAAAGTATCGCTATAGAAAGTAAGAGCTACTGATGAGAATATCTAGGATATTCTCATCAGTAGCTCTTTTTGTTGGTCTGCTCAAATAGAAGAAGTAAATCAGGTATGTATTCTCTCTTCGTTCGTAAACAAATTGGTATTCTGACGTCCAATACATAAATCAAGTAAGAGTGATACAGTAAGCTTATCGTGGAATATTAATCCTAAAAATAGACAGACTGAAGAAAGAATGTAGGATTTGGCAGCAGTGGTTGCTAGACAATAGATGTTGAAGTTTGTAATACGTGATATTGAAGCTATGTGGCATTTTATTTGGAGGTAAAGAAGACAGTGGCTATGTACCAAAATATAAGTATCAATCTACTAAATGTCAGTAAAAAAATAGGAGCGAGTATGTTGTTTGAGAGGCTCAATTTATTAGTGAATTCAGGACAATGTCTAGCCGTCACCGGAGCTAACGGTTCAGGTAAGTCGACATTATTAAAGATGATTGCAGGGCTCGTGCATCCCACGACAGGTACAATACACGTGCTAGGTGATGGACGTCAGCTCGATATAGAAGAGCGGATCGCTTGTATCGGACTTGTTTCGCCGGAGATTGTTTTTTTTGCTGATATGACAGGGGTGGAGAATATATTATTTTTGACGCGCGTCCGTGGTCTAACGTGCAGTTTAGAGCAAGTGGAGGAGTTTTGTCAAATCGTTGGTTTGGTTGTATATAAGGATAATTTAGTACATACCTATTCGACAGGTATGCGCCAAAGATTGAAATTTGCTGTAATGTTAGCACTACAGCCTTTACTATGGCTATTAGATGAGCCGTCCTCCAATTTAGATGCTGATGGCAAGATCCTTGTAGCCAAGATGATTGACAATGCGTTAACTGAGCGAAAAACGGTAATTATTGCTACTAACGAACCATGGGAGGTTGAATATGCCGACTACAAGATTGAACTTGCTTAATGGTCTATGGGCAGTACTCGTTAAGGATAGCTTATGTGAATTTAGGACATGCTATGCTTTGAGTGCATTATTCATGTTTGCCTTAATATCATTGACCAGTATTAGTATGTCTATTGGTGTAGTGAGTCTACCTGCTCAACTTACAGCAGCATTATTATGGATCATATTATTTTTTTGTGCCATGTCTGGATTATCAAGAGTGTTTGTCCAAGAACAGGAGTCAGGCAGTATTGTTGTACTGCGCATTTATGCATCAGGACAAGCCGTTATATTCGGTAAATTATTGTTTAATGTGATCATGTTATTTGGTCTGACTTTTTTTGTCATTCCCTTATTTACCATGTTTTTGAATGTGGATATTTATCGTTGGCCAATGTTTATCATGATTCTGTTCCTTGGCGATATTGGTATCGCGGCAACTGCTACAATAACTGCGGCCTTGGTAGCTAAGACCCAAGGCAAAAGTGCTTTATTTACAGTGCTGACTTTTCCCATATTACTACCCCAATTTTTAAGCAGTATTGGCGCTACAACTAAAATATTAGCTGATAGTCAGCCTGATATGTCTGAGATCATGTTCATGGCAGCTTATAATGTGGCTATCATTATAGCATCATCTATATTATTTGATTATATTTGGTATGACTGATAGGAGGAGATTCATGGTGAAGATAGCATTAGGTTTATGGATCAGTGGCGTAGTATACGCTGTATTTTCTATGGTGCCAGCAGTTGAAGGATTAGGCTATTTGGTGAGAATTGCCTTTTTTCATATACCCGTAGCTTGGGTAGCCGTATTAGCTTTTTTCTTGTCAGCAGGTTGGTCTGTACAGTATTTAAGAACGCGGGAGATACAATATGATCGGAAAAGCGCGGTTGCTGCTGCCTTAGGTTTACTCTTTTGCTTATTGGCAACGATCAGCGGTGCAATTTTTGCAAAGCTTACTTGGGGTGCGTATTGGAATTGGGATCCACGGCAGACTACTATTTTTATTCTATTATTAATTTATGGTGCTTATTTGGTGCTCCGGGCATCCATTCAAGATGAGGAAGAGCGGGCCAGAATATCTGCTGTCTATGCCTTATTATCTTCTTTAACAGTACCATTCTTAGTCTTTATCATTCCGCGGTTTTATTTTTCATTACATCCAGAACCGGTACTTAACAAGGTGGGAAAATTAGAGATGAATGTTGTAATGCTGTACGTACTTCTAGCGGCTGTAGGGGCATGTACGGTACTATTTTGGCAGTTATTTGAGTGTATTGTACATAATAAACAAAGATCAGTCTGAGTATTGTCAGGCTGGAGAAAAGAGGCGCATATGAAAAAACGCCATGTTATTGGTATCGGCATCATAGCCATAGTCATTATCTTTTGTGCTGTTAGTTTAAAAAATTCGCTGACACCATATGTCACTTTTGCCCAAGCTAAAACGATCAGTGGCAGTGTGCAGGTGCGTGGGGTATTGGTCTCAGAACAAATGGTAATGACTGATGGTGGTAAGGCTGTAAAATTTAAGCTGCTAGATGAGAATGGGCAAGAAGCCATCATTGTATATAAAGGCACTAAGCCAGATGGTCTGGAGCAGGCTGCGAGTATCGTGGCGATTGGAAAATATCAGAACAATCAATTTGTAGCTGAAAAGTTATTAGTCAAGTGTCCTTCTAAATATCAGTCATCACAAGGGAGTGTGAATAATAAATGATTGGCTATAGTAGCTTATTTTTATCTTTGCTTGTTACATGCATAGCAGCGTTTTCTTATTTTAATCTACATTTGGTTAGTACTAGGCGGCGTCTGGGGAAAGAGCGTAAGAGCAATTTGGGGTTACAGTGTTATCGTTCATCAGCGATATTAGCCGGACTTGCTGCCGGTTATTTGTTATATATCATTCTGGATAATCGCTTTGACTATGCTTATGTTTTTAGTTATTCTTCTCGTGAATTGGCATGGCCATATAAAATATCAGCATTTTGGGCAGGGCAGCAAGGTTCTTTTATGCTATGGTTGGTATTTCATGTCATATATGGTTTATTATTGTCTCGGAAGAATGATGCTCCAGCTGGTGTTATGGTGATATATAGTGTGTTACAGGCTATGCTGCTCATAGTTTTGTTGGTTAAAGGACCCTTTATGTTACTCGATCAGCAGCAAAGTGATGGAGTAGGCCTGAGCCCCTTATTACAAGATTTTTTGATGATCATACATCCGCCGATCATATTCTTAGGTTATGCTGGACTGGCAGTAGTTTTTGCTTATGCTCTTGAGGGATTGTTTTCTAACAAACACAAAACATGGACTACAGCGGCATTGCCCTGGGCATTATTCTCCTGGTGCGCCTTGGGAGCAGGTGTTTTTATCGGCGGCTTTTGGGCTTATAAAGTCTTAGGATGGGGTGGGTATTGGTCCTGGGATCCAGTAGAAAATTCTTCCTTTGTACCTTGGTTAGTAGCCGGGGCATTGGTGCATAGCTTATTTTGGGCACGGTTAAAACCAACGGCTCTTAAAGGGACGTATTTGGCCAGTATCTTTAGCTTCGTAACAGTGTTATATGGAACATTTTTGACTCGCAGTGGGGTTTTAAGTGATTTCTCGACACATTCCTTTGCTGATGAAGGGATTGGCCGGTTGCTGGCAGGGCTTGTACTTGTTACCTTATTTTGCGGTTTAGTAATGTTGATTATTCGATGGCCTAATTTACCAGAGGGTCAGTTATATTCGAGTATCAATAGCCGTGAATTTGTACTGGGATGTAGCGTGTTAGTGCTCACAGTTATGTCAATAGTGGTTTTTATTGGGATGTCAACACCGCTCATTACGCTGCTAATGGGTAACCCATCAAATGTAAGTGGGAGCTTTTATAATAATATGTCACTGCCACTCGCAACGGCTTTGGTTATGCTATTGACTGTCATTCCTATGTTTAATAATCATACTAACAAGGCAGCTAAGATCAAGCAATATTGGTGGTTAGCGGTTATTGGCTTGCTGTCATTGGCCTTACCATTCAAGTTAGGATTATATCGCTTAATGATAGTAGGGACGATTATTTTTTCAGTAACAGCACTGATTATGAATATTACTATAGCGAGGCGTAATAAAAGTTTGTCATTACCTGCAGTCATTGCTCATGCTGGATTAGCTATTTTAGTCATTGGTATCCTTGTTTCATCTGCTGCCAGTCAGTCTGTTATGTTAACATTAGATGCGCAGCAATCTAAAAATGTCTTTGAAACTAAATTTACTTATCTAGGTACCAAGCAGACAAGTGATGGTAGTGGGTTTTATCAAGAGTTTATGATTGAAGGTGAGGGTATAGAAAGCTCAGTAATACGGCCTTATACCAAATATAATAAAAATGGTAAGCCATCAACCAGGGAACCTGGTATTTATCGGGGATGGCTAGCGGATTTGTATGTGGTGCCGGTGATTGAGCAGGATGATCATGTAGTACAGGGAATAGTACTGCATACAGGAGAAAACATTCTACAGAATGGTGTAAACTTAAAATTTATTGGAATGCAAACACTGGGTGGAAATGGTAATAGTGAAATGCGGATGCAGGCATTATTTGAAGCTACTAAGGATGGAAAGACTGAGAATTTTAAGCCAGAGCTAGTATATAAGAATAATAATTTTATAAGGATACCTGTAATTGTTTTGGGGCAATATGAAGTTAGTATAAATGGTGTTAATCCTATGAAAGGTATGATCAATATAGATTTTATCGATCAGGCTATTGCCACTAATACGGACAGAGTCCAAGTCGAAATAAGCCATAAGCCGTTCATCAGTTTAGTATGGCTCGGAGGGATTTTAATTACTTTGGGCTCTGGCTGGGCGGCAGCTAACCGATTTATTTTGTATCGCCAGGTGCTGCCAAGCAGACGAAGCCAACATCTAACTAGCAGGATTCAATAATCAGCTTAGCTGGAAAACTTGCTTTGTATCAATCCTTAAATAAGTATGGGCTGTAGTTGCAAAAAGGCAGAGAGGAAGGATATTTTTGGATACTAGTCAATTTTTAAATCGCAATTCTTTAAAGATTGCGCTGGTAGTCTTAGTGCTGGTTATGATAGGAATGATGGCTATAGGTGCTGGTTATGCTTATTCAGATAGTCCAGAGTTTTGTGGAAGTTGTCACTCCATGATGCAGGCTCATAGTACATGGCAGATGTCAAATCATAAACATCTTACGTGTACAGAATGTCATTTGCCACATCAAAATCTGGCCATTAAATTGATTACTAAAGCTCGGACTGGTACGAATGACACTTATCATGAAGTGCTCAGAGATTATCCAGCTACAATGGGATTAACGCCTAAGAATAAGTCTATTGTAGAAGACAACTGTTTACGGTGCCATCAGTCGACAGTAGAAAATACTGGTATGGCAGCTGGTGGGCAGGATTGTACTAAATGTCATCGTGGTTTAATTCATGGCATCAACAAGAGCCAAGGAGGTATAGATGTTGAGTAAGATGCAAAAAGCTTTAATTGCGCTCTTAAGTGTGATCATACTATTTTTGGGTTTTGTTATTGTGCGTATTGGATTCAAGCCAATATCGACTGTTAAAGTAGCAGCAATTCCAGCGGGGGAATATGATCCAGCAGTCTGGGGGCAACATTATCCATTGCAGTATGAAAGTTATAAAAAAATGTACGAAATGTCACCTTCGCCAACAGGTTATGGTGGTAGTGTTAAAGTACAGAAATCAGAAGCGCAGTCCGAATTGTTTGCTAATTTCAGAGGTATGCCATTTAGTGAGGATTATGCCGAAGAACGGGGGCATGTATACTCTCTAGAGGATTTACGTGATAGTAAACGAATTAGTAAAGCCAGTAAAGGAGCTTGTATTTCTTGTAAGACTCCCTATGTTGAACAATTTTATCAAGAATCTGGTTGGGGTTATGCCAATAAGCCTTTGAAGGAATTGCTTGATAGGGCCAAACATCCTGTTAGCTGTGCATCATGCCATGATCCGGAAACTATGAGTTTACGGGTTATTGCTCCAGCGTTTATTGACGCACAAGAGCGCCGCGGTATTGATATGAGTAAAGCTACCCGAGAAGAGATGCGTACATATGTTTGCGCTCAGTGCCATGATGAATATTACTTCGAACCAGGTACGAGCAGGGTGGTGCTTCCTTGGGATAAAGGAATGAGGCCCGAAGAAATGTATGCTTATTATGCTGAAAAACCAAATGGTTTTACCCAGGACTGGCAACATCCAGATTCTAAAGCAACGATTCTAAAGGCCCAGCATCCTGATTATGAGACATATATGACTGGTACTCATGGTAAGGCTGGAGTAACATGCGCTGACTGCCATATGCCCTTTATGCGCAAAAGTGGACAGAAATATACGTCTCATAATATAACCAGTCCAGTAAAAAATCTTGATTCCTCTTGCTCTCCATGTCATAGTCAAGGGTCAGCATGGCTGCTTGAAAGAGTCAAGACTATGCAAGATCAAACTTGGCAATTACAGCATAATGCTGGACAAACAGTGGCGAGAGCCCATGAGGCTGTCAAAAAAGCTGGCGATTCAGCAAATGTCGATCAGGTTGAACTTGCTAAAGCCAGGGAATTAGTGCGTAAAGCCCAATGGATGTGGGATTTTGTAGCAGCTGAAAGTAGTATGGGCTTTCACAATACTGATCAATCCATGGCAACTCTCGGTCAGGCTAACGAATTAGCTCATCAGGCTATTGAAGCAGCCAATCGAGCAGCAGGCATAAAGGTGTTATAAATTCTGATTAAATCAATAAAGAAGGATACAATTGCCATGATATTGCAAGCCCGGATGTATCCACTCAGTTACAAAATTCTTGTGAAGATGATGAAAGAGAGAAGCTTGAAGCTAATCCATACAGAGATATTTTTTCACAAGAACATAGGTTTATTAAACGAAAAGTCAAATCAATGCTTAGATTTGGCAGTTTTGGAACGACCGAGAAAATTATTTGTAGAATTGAAGCCATTCATATGATTATAAAAAATAAACCGGTTGGGGTGTAAAATGGACTCTATAGAATAGACAATTTGAAAAAGTCTATTCTATAGGGCCTTTTTTTTGCAAGAGTAGGAACGGAATCAGAGCATTTCGTATAATACGCGAAAAAATCAGTTTAAGTCGGGTAGGTTAATTATTTTATAAAAATATTGAATGATCTTGAAAAACAAATTCATCAGAGGGCTTTAGAAGAGATTACTAAGAACTTTCACCGCGCTTCCATAATTCACTAATAATTAATACAAAAATAAGAAAATATTTTAAATCAATAAATGATTCATAGTGGCATTATTTGTTCCACACGGTAATTGGCATTACTGGTCCAATAAAAATGCCGTTTTGGCGGATAACACAACTTTTTCACCAACAATAGCAATAGGTACTGCCTGATCTATGCCTCCACGTACAATGCAGTCCTTTTCCACAACGGCCCATGGTCCAATAATAGCCTGTTCAATATAAGCACCAGGACCTATGCGAGCCCCAGGCATTACAACTGAGTTTTTAACGATAGCTAGCTTGTCTATATATGTATCAGGAAAGATAACAGCACCCTCTATTTCCCCCAGAATAGAACATTTGTTGCTAATGAGAGATTTATTCGCAGGAGCCATCTTTGTCGCTTGATGGGATAAGCAAGAAGGTAATGTAGAATATACAGGCCACGCCTCCTCTTGAATGATAAAAGCAGGTGGACTTAATAACAAATCCATATGAGCCGCGTGGAAGCCTTCCACTGTTCCTACATCTTTCCAATAGTCATTAAAATGATAAGCGAAAACTTTTCCCCCTTGAGCCAACATAGAAGGAATAATATCTTTGCCGAAGTCGTGGCAAGAATTTGGAGTTGCTTCATCGAGTTCTAGAAAATATTTTAACCTTGGCCAGGAAAATATATAGACACCCATTGATGCTAGATTGCTTTTAGGGAAAACAGGTTTTTCAGCAAAATCCGTAATAGTCCCATCAGGAAGTGTTGCCATAATACCAAAACGAGACGCATCTGCCCAAGGAACTTCAATAACCGAAATGGTCGTATCAGCACCTTTGTCTTTATGGTAGTCCAAAAGCAGGTTATAATTCATTTTATAAACATGGTCACCCGACAGAATGAGAACATATTCAGGGTTAAATTGCTCTATAAAATTTATATTTTGATAGATAGCATTAGCCGTTCCTGCATATGAATCGTCACCACTCTTGTAAATAGAGGGAGGAAGTGTATATACATCGGAACAGGTACTATGTGAATTTTTTCCTATGCCTGAGCCTATTTGTTCACTAATTTCAAAAGGATATTTGGACGTGAGTACACCTACAGTATCGATGCCTGAATTGCAGCAGTTACTCAACGTAAAATCTATAAGACGGCACATACCACCAAAGGGTATAGCAGGCTTAGGTATTTTGCTTGTCAACGCCGCAAGGCGAGTTCCTTGACCGCCTGCCAGAATCATTGAGATACATTCTCTTTTGATCATATTTCACCTCTAAACAACATAGCTGATCACAATAAGTTTGTCCGATTCTGCCATAGATATATTTAGGCTACAATTCATGTACATAAGAAATTTGTAGAAGCAGGTGAAAAGCATAGCAACTGCTATGCTTTTTATAAATCTTATGGATACTAATGTCTGATATTGAAAGTGTAATTTCTGTTAAAATTGTTATCCCAGTTGTTACTTGAATCTTTGAAAGCAACACTTAAGTGATCGGCATTTGCAGCTGGAATTGTTGCCTCAAAACCAGAATTCGTTCGAATCATTTTAAGATCCTGGCTGCCCTGCCAGTCACAGCCAAAACCGACGTGGGCATATATTTCATTGGCACCACTTTGAGCTAATAAACCATTATATACTATGGTCACATTTTCATTAGGTTCAGGATTATTAGGCGTAACAATAACACCGTTGGACAAGTATTCGTTACTTACAGATTTGAACACAGAGCCTTCCCCCTTTTTTAAATGTTAGTAAAGCATTTAATATTTTGACTATTTTATCTTAAAAAAATACTTACTACTAAAAAAAATTACGCAAGCTATATTCAGACTCATAATTGGTTAATTTGCTACAACGCTAGAATAACTATCTTCCTTAAAAGCTATACTAACAAGATATAACGATTGAGAAATTAACTAACTCTGGCCTTAATACTATTAAGTAATATTATATATATTGGGGGGAGGCTATTAATGGAACTTAGCAAAGAAACTTTTAAGAAAGAATTCCTCGAGAAACTGATGAATATGCATGTAAAAAGTTTGAATCAAACATCTAATGTTGAGCGGTATCGGACTTTGAGTAGTTTAGTCCGTGATTATATAGGTAAAAAGTGGCTTGTCTGGCAAGGCCAACATCGGCAAGAAGGGGAAAAACAAGTATATTATTTATCAATTGAATTTTTGCTTGGTCGGATGTTAGGCATGAATTTGCTCAATTTAGGGATATATGATCTATGCAGGGAGGCGTTATCTGAACTGGGCGTAAGCCTCGATGCTTTGGAAGCTGCTGAAGAAGATCCCGGTCTCGGTAATGGAGGTCTTGGGCGTCTTGCCGCTTGTTATCTTGATTCTATGGCTGCTGAGAATCTACCTGGACATGGCTGCTGCATACGCTATCGTTATGGTTTTTTTGAACAAAACATTATCAACGGTTATCAAGTTGAGGTTCCAGATAATTGGTTAGCTGAAGGCTTTCCCTGGGAGTTTCGAAGACCGGATGAAACAGTATCAGTAAACTTCGGTGGTAACGTTCGTATTGTGCCAAACGGCAAATTGCGTTATGTTCACGAGAACTACGAAGCAGTGTTAGCTGTACCTTACGATATTCCTATTTTAGGCTATAAAAATAACACGATAAATGCATTGCGAGTATGGAGTGCCGAGGCTTCAGAGGAAAATTTCATCTGTTCAACAACCGATATGTTGGATTGTGTGATAAGTATGGAATCTAAAAAAACAGTGGAATCACTATCTAGTGTATTATACCCTGATGACAGTGCTTATGAAGGTAAAGTACTGCGGCTCAAGCAGAATTACTTTCTTGTTTCAGCTAGCCTTCAAAGTATTATAAACGACTGTAAACAGAGAGCTATTCCATTGGCTCATCTTTCCGACTATGTTGCCATCCACATCAATGACACCCATCCAGCCCTAGCTATTCCGGAAATGATGCGAATATTAATTGATGTGGAAGAAATGGGCTGGGATGAGGCGTGGCAGATAACGTTAAATATTTTTTCGTATACCAACCATACAGTTCTGCCAGAAGCACTGGAAAAATGGCCTATTGATATGGTGCGAAGTTTCTTGCCAAGGCTATATATCATCATTAATGAAATGAATGAACGGTTTTGTCGTGAACTGTGGGACAGGTATCCTGGAAACTGGGATAGAATTAGATCAATGGCGATTATTGCAGATAATAATGTCCATATGGCTCATTTGGCGATTGTCGGCAGTCATAGTGTAAATGGCGTAGCTCAAATCCATACTGAGATCCTAAAGACTCGGGTAATGAACAATTTTCATCACTTTTATCCTTATAAATTTAACAACAAGACAAATGGAGTCGCTCATCGCCGTTGGTTGCTGAAAGTTAATCCGAGATTAGGTAATTTATTGAATGAGAGTATAGGTTCAAGTTGGATTAGTCATCCCTGTGACTTGTTGAAGGTAATAAAACATGCTGATGATAGTATATTCCAGGAACAACTTGCAACGATTAAAAGAGACAACAAATCAAGGCTTGCCCAGCATATTAGGGACGCGCAGGGAATAAGTATTGATATTGATTCCATCTTTGACTCACATATCAAACGTATTCACGGCTATAAGCGTCAGACTATGAATGTTTTCCATATTATGCACCTTTACAATCGGCTAAGAGAGAATCCAGATTTGGATATAGTTCCCCGTACTTTCATTTTTGGCGGCAAAGCTGCCCCAGGATACCATCTAGCAAAACAGACCATAAAGCTAATCAATACCCTAGCCACAGTCATCAATAGCGATAAATCAATCCGTGATAAAATCAAAGTCGTATTTGTAGAAAACTACAATGTGTCAATGGCTGAAATGATCATCCCTGCGACTGACGTTAGCGAGCAAATTCCTACAGCTAGCCAGGAGGCGTGCGGTACAGGCAACATGAAGTTTATGATGAATGGGGCGATTACCATTGGTACTCTTGACGGGGCAAATATCGAAATTCGAAATGTCGTAGGCGACAATAATATTATTTTCTTCGGGTTGACTGCCAATGAGGTACTTGGTTTATATGAGCATGGTGGGTATAACCCATGGGATTTTTACAATAGCGACTCGAGAATTAAAACCATACTTGACCAGCTCGTTAACGGCTTTTTCCCCGTAGTTGCCGATGAATTTAGAACTCTTTTTGAATCTTTTCTTTACCACAATGATCAATTTTTGGTTTTGAAAGATTTTGGATCTTATATAGATGCGCAAATCAGGTTGGAAAAACACTACCGGAACCGAAATAATTGGCTAAACATGTGTATCCATAACATCGCTCATTCTGGTAAGTTTTCTGGAGATCGGACTTTTACGGAATATGCCATGGATATATGGAATATTAATCCAAATTTTTCTCCTAAATGCTACTGCACGAATGATGATGCCTTTGCCAACCAGCTTCATGGTTGCGTCTTTAATTCTCAAATTGAACCAACAATACCCTTTAGCACATTACACTAATGTATGAAATATATCTTACGATTAAGATAAAAAATGCTCGGGGAAAGAGTTTAAAGAATTGAAACATAAGGATAATAGCCTCCAGCGTGGCACGCAGAAGAGATACAAGAGGATTTTGCTATATCATTTCTCTGTATTTCTTTTGCATCATTGTGTTTCAGTTTTTTTTATGTAAAAAATAGGGGGCATTATGAAGCCAAAATTTATCATCCATGATTCCCATACGGAGTTTTTTCGCAGTCCCTTTGGGGCTGTTTGTTGTAATGAGCAATTGTTACTGCGCCTTAAAATTCAGGGATCAGATGTGCCTGAGGGTGTTGTGCTAAGGTTATGATACGATGGCACTGGTGAAGAAAGTTACTATGTGCCAAAAGCAAGGAGTGTGGTATTGCTGTGATTTTAGACGGCGTGTTTAGCCACACTGGCAGTGACAGTATTTACTTTAATCGAGACGGAAATTATCCTGGGATCGGCGCCTATCAGTCGAAAGAATCCCCCTATTATAAATAGGTATCGCTTTACAGAGCATCCTGATACCTATGAGTCCTGATGGGGGATAGATACATTGCCTAATATAGAAGAAACTGAACCGTCCTATATTGATTATATTATTGGAGGCAATGATAGCGTAATTAAATATTGGTTAAAACTGGTAGACAAAGGCTGGCGTCTGGATGTGGCTGATGAACTACCTGATTCATTTATCAAAAAAATCTACAAAACTATGAAAGAGATAGATAAGGATAGTGTACTGATTGGTGAGGTATGGGAAGATGCCTCTAACAAAGAAAGCTATGACAAAATTCGTGAGTATCTCCAAGGAGATGAAATGGACTCGCGCATGAATTATCCATTTCGCAAAATCACGTTAGATTTTATGCTTGGTGTCATTGATGCTTATGTTGTTCATCGTTTGTTAATAAATTTGGCCGAAAATTATCCCATACAGAATTTTTATGCCATGATGAATCTGATTGGCAGTCATGATGTACCTAGGGTGCTGACTTTATTAGGAGAGGCACCGCCACCTGACAGTCTAACGGCTATTCATCAGGTTAAGTATCGTTTGTCCGAGGAAAAGTATCAATTAGCCATTACGCGACTAAAAATGCTGGTATTATGGCAAATGACATTCCCAGGTATCCCATCCATTTATTATGGTGATGAGGTTGGGCTCCAGGGTTATAAAGACCCTTATAACCAGGGTACTTATCCTTGGGGAGAAGAGAATAGAGAACTACTTTGCTGGTATAAACGATTAATTGCATTACGGAACCAATATGAGGTGTTTAAAACAGGGGAATGGATTTCACTACTTGCTCATGATCAGGTATAGGCTTATATCCGCACTATAACCAACGGTCAGGATATTTTGGGGCATGCCAAACAAGATAATACAGCAGTCGTATTATTTAATCGCAACAATAAACCAATTACAGTGCAATTACAAGTGAGAAATTGGTGCCATGGCATTATGTTGGATGTCCTGAATGACAACCAGCAAGTTCCTATCATTGATGGAGTGCTGACAGTTTGTTTATCTTCTATAGAAGGCAAAGTCTTTCTTCAGCTAGAAAAGGAAGTATTCCCTCATCAAGCAGGGGTGCTCATGCATCCTACCTCTTTACCCTCTAAATATGGTATCGGCGATCTTGGTAAAGAGGCTTATAAGTTTATTAATTTTCTGCATAACAGTAAGCAAGCGTTATGGCAGATATTATCGCTCAATCCAAGAGGACATGGCACTTCTCCTTATCAATCTCCATCGACTTTTGCTGGTAATCATTTATTGATTTCTCCAAATAAAATAGTCACTATAGGGTTACTTTGGATCAAACAAGTAGCTCTCAGACGGTGGCTGGTGTACCACCAGATTATTTCAGTGCCCTTGGTTATGATCTGAAAAGATGGTGTATTAATCTTAGCTGTGAGAAGAATAGTGTTTTATATATCGGGACACATGATAACGACACAACTGTAGGCTGATATCAGAAATTACTGACCGAACAGCCTGATTTAGCCGTATGTATATCCCATGATTTAGGTATAGAGGATGGCGAACCTGCGTTTGCTAGAATTTAGTTGAATTTTGTTACCAAAACAATGCCTATACTTTTATTATGCCTTTATAGGATGTACTGTGTTTAGGGAGTCAGGCCAGAATGAATTTGCCTGGTACAGTAGGCAGCAAATGTGATTGGCGATATCGCAAGGAATGCTTGACTAGTGAATTGAGCACTAAATTGGCAGATTTTGTAGAAAAATATCATAGGGAATAAAAGAAGGTTTAACTTTTGAAAGGACACTTTAAATTTCTTCAACCAGTCCCTACAGGTCTACGTCTGTTAATCCCCCCTCCAGCTAGGCCGAGGGATATTTATTTTACGCAAAATTGTATTGACTTTAAGCTACTTTAACCTCTATAATTTAATTAAATATTAATGGAAAACTATTATCAGTTACGAACTGCTTATGATTACCAATTAATTTCAACTAACGAGGGAGTCAGTATTGAAACGGCTGAATTAGGAAAAATACTTACTTGTAAGCTATAAGGCAATGAAGATTCGGTAACCGAAGCTGGTGGCAATTCGCAGTTTGTATGATTCAGGTAGCTTGTGGAAAAGAAAAGCTAAAATGATTCTCATCGGTGTTGATGTAAGAAAATTATATCTATAATTTAACGAGGAGGAATTCATATGGAAACTAAGAAAATCGGAGTTCTTATAGGGAGTCTTCGCAAAGAATCATTTTGCAGAAAGATGGCTAAGGTATTGATGACCTTGGCTCCTATATCTTTTGAGCTGGAGGAAGTCGAGATCGGTGAGCTTGCTATGTACAACCAGGATTTTGATGATGAAGGCAACCCGCCTGCGTCGTGGACATCTTATCGTGAGCATGTACAGCAATATGACGCAATCCTTTTTATAACACCAGAGTATAATCGGTCAGTTCCTGCGGTGCTTAAAAATGCTCTAGACGTAGGTTCACGACCATATGGCAAAAACATATGGGATGGCAAACCCGGCGCAGTGATGAGTATATCACCAGGTGGATTAAGTGGGTTTGGCGCAAATCATCACTTACGGCAATCCCTTGTCTTCTTGAATATTCCATCTATGCAACAACCCGAGGCTTATATCGGAAATGCTGCGACCCTCTTTGACGCTAGTGGCGCTCTTGTTAATGAGAGAACGCGTGAGTTTTTGCAAAATTTCATCAATGCATTTTCAACTTGGGTTGAGATCAATGCTCCTAAGAAGTCTTGACAATTATACATCAAATAAGATTCTATAGTGGGAGGAAATAAACGCTAATTCTATAGGTATTTTAGCAATCGAAGAGCAGGGGAACCGCATCTTCATACGTGGGCATTTACATTTGCTCAGGATGATAAACTGTGGTCTTACACTGGAAATACGAAGGATGTATTTCGCCAGTTGCAAAAGAATTCAGCAATCCAGTTCTCGTTATGAAACTAATACGTGAAAAGAGGGGAGTAAGTATATGGAAACCGCAATAAAAAAGATGCCGATATTATTTGTGGGGCATGGATCTCCTATGAATGCAATTGAAGATAATAATTATTCAAGGAATTGGGTTAAAGTAGCCAGTGAAATTCCAAAGCCTGAAGCAATTCTTGTAATTTCAGCCCACTGGTTCACTAATGGAAGCAGAATAACGGATGAATCCAATCCCAAAATGGTTTATGATATATATGGATTCCCAGATGAACTGTACAAGATTGAGTATAAAACAAAGGGGTCACCTGAATTGGCCCATTTGACAAAGAACTTAATACATAGAGATGTGAAAGTAGATAACAGCTGGGGTTATGACCATGGTACATGGTCCGTGCTTTGTAAGATGTACCCGAAGGCAGACATACCTGTGTATCAGCTTAGCGTGGACAGCAAGGCAAGTGCCGATACACATTTCCAAATAGGAAAAGAAATAAGTGCCTTGCGTGAAAAGGGAGTTTTAATATTCGGAAGCGGAAATGTTGTCCATAACCTTTCGAAAATAAACCGGGAAATGGAAGAGGGTTATCCCTGGGCAGTTGAATTTGACAATTATATTAAAGAAAAAATAATCAATAAGCAATATCAGGATGCAGTTAATTATGAGACGGCAGGAAAATGTTCAGAATTATCCTTTTTTACACCTGAACATTTCTATCCCCTGCTCTATATATTAGGTGCTGCGCAGGAAGATGATAGACTTTCAATATATAATAATTCATGTACGATGGGTTCTTTGTCAATGACATGCTATCTATTTGAGTAATTTGAAGAAGATTTTATATTATGGAGGGAGCCGCTATGGGGAAATTTGAAAGTGCTGAAAAAATTGGATTGAGAGACAAAACGTCAAAGGAACTAATCGCTGTCTATCCATTTAAGGCTGTGGGTAGTGATGAAGAAATTAAAAAACTTGTATGCGATTGGTACTATAAACAGAGCTGCCAAGCCGAAGATCAACTCTTAACCGCTTATGTTGATATCTTGACCGCGTATGAGATAAAATCAAGAAAATGACAAAAATGGGGTGGCCAATGCTCGATCATTTATGTACTATTAAAAAAATTATAACCGGAGAAAATGCTATTGATGGTGCGGGGGTAAAATTGGTAAGAGTTTTTGGGCATAGTAATACAAAGGATTTTGATCCATTCCTCATGTTGGACGCATTTGATTCTATAAAACCCAACGACTATATAAAAGGCTTTCCATGGCATCCACACCGCGGAATTGAAACGATTACCTATTTGATCCAGGGAGACATCGAACACAGTGACAGCCTTGGGAATAAAGGCAGTATTTTAGATGGAGAATGCCAGTGGATGACTGCAGGATCCGGGATCATCCATCAGGAAATGCCGAAGACCAGTAACAGAATGCTTGGCGTTCAGCTATGGCTCAATCTGCCTGCAAAGGACAAAATGGTTGCCCCCAAATATAATGGGATAGTAAAAGAAGATATTCCTGTGATTGATGAGGGAGATCGAAAAATACATATTATTGCTGGATACTATAAAGGAAAACTTGGAGCAGTGGAAGGTGACTATGTTAAACCTTTGTATTTAGATGTGGAAGTAAATCCGGGTGCTGAGTGGTCCTTGGATACCGATAATGATGCAACATTGTTTGTTTATATTGTGCAGGGTGAGGGGGCCTTCGGCCCAGCAAGAGATGAGCTTATTTCGGCAAAGCATGCGATACTATTTAATCAAGGAAATAAGTTCATGGTAAGAGCAGCTGACAATGGTCTAAGATTTTTGCTTATTTCAGGGAAACCCCTTAAGGAGCCCATTGCCTGGGGTGGCCCAATTGTGATGAATACCAAAGAAGAATTGGACTTTGCTTTTAAAGAGCTTAATGACAATAAATTCATCAAATAATAAAAGTTTAAAGCATAAATGCACTCTAGTCTCGAAAGCTTATATAAATTATCCTTATTAGGACGAAAAAGACGTAATAAGAAACCCCAGCGAAGGCTGAGGTTTCTGAGTAGGATTAGTCCATAAGTTCTTCCATTAACATTTTAGCACCAAACCAAACCATAGCACCTGCTACAAAAACTTTGGTGGTAGATGGCATGTCCATGTTAGGCATCATGTCCATATTCATCATTTTACGCATCGCTCTTTTAGTGTGATACATAAATATGATCACCTCCTCAAGAATAGTTTGCACTTATTTTCTTTTAAAAAACGATGTAAGATTAACCAAAAAACAGGGGGTATACCTATCATATACTGTAATACTGGCTATCTACAGAATAATCATGGATTGCCTACTTCAAAAATCAACCGTAGAATAATTGGATAATATTTGTGAATTATAATCCTCCCGATCTTCCTCCCCTATACATACGTTGCAGCAAAAAAAAAATCTGCATCGCTTAAAAACGTTACAGACTTTAGTATCAGTTAGAAATTTACGAAGACGAGTTTTGTATAATCCCTGCGCATTTGAAACGTCTATTTTTTAAGCTGAATTTTTATTGTAAAGACCGCCGCGTAATTTGTAAAGAATAGGTTCAAATGCAACTCCGCGCTCAAAAGCATCTTCTATGTCATTGCTGACAATCATTGCATCCCGTACGAAATGTGCTGCACTTTCTACGCTTTCTTTTAAAGTGTAACCACTGACAACGCCTGCTGTAAGTACGCTGGTGAAAAGATCTCCTGTACCATGCATATGGTAGGGCAGTAGATCAACTGCTACTTCAAAGTAGGAATGATCTTCACTCATAGCGCAGTTATACAAGGAGTTTCCTCGAACGACGCCTGTTAATACCACATTTTTAGCACCCATTTCAATGATTTCAGCGCAGAGTTTACGAGAGGTGTCACTATTAACTTCTCCGTCTACATAATCCCTGCCTGTAAGGATATAAGCTTCTGTAAGGTTTGGAGTAACGATATCAGCAATTGAAGCAAGATCCCGCATCGTATTGCACATTGCTGGTGTATAGGTTTTAATAATTACGCCATTATCGCCCATTACAGGGTCGACTATTTTTAATGAGCAGTTGAAATCCAGCATGAAGTTTTTAACGATTTGGATTTGCTCTGCCGAACCCAAGAATCCACTATAAGCACAGTCTGTCTTAAAACCAATTTCTTTCCAATGATTGATAATTTCATCCATTTGCGGAGTAAAGTCAAAGAATTTGAACCCAGGGAAAAGAGTATTCGTAGACAATACTGCAGTAGGAAGAGGGCAAACCTCGATTCCAGCCGCTGATATTACTGGAATGGCCACTGTAAGTGAGCATTTACCATATCCGGACATATCGTGGATTGCCACAACTCGTGCAAGTTTTTGTTTCATATTAATATCATCCTCCAGTACTTATTTTATTACGCTAAGATAGCGAGAAAGAGATCATTATATAAGTTAGGGGTTTCAAAGATCATAATTGCATTATATAATGAATTTGGACCTTTTGAAATGTACAGAACGCATAATTTTAGTAGGTACAGTTTTTAAAAGTCATTCTTTCATACTGATCTTTATAAGTATGAAAATAGTATAAAATTAATAATTATGCCCTACAGTCTTATGACTGTAGGGCATTTGCTACTTTCAATGGTAATGATTTATATGAAATGACTGAAGATAAACTTGCGATGTTTACTTTTGATCTTCTTAATAATCATGGTTTTATTTGTACGAAAATGGATATGAAAGAGGATTTGAGATTAATATTGCGAAAGTAATATAGTTTAGAATCGTTATTTTGAAGTAGTGGGTATGTTAGGAGGAAGAATTTTTGGCAATTAGAGCTACTCTACAAACATTAATAATACAACTATGGGCAAGATTTAGCTTGCGTAAGAAATTAAGCATTGCATTTGTAACTATGACCCTAATGCCGATTATTCTTATAACGGTAATAACATGGCAACCGCAAGAGCAAATTATGAAGAATTCTATCATTGAAAGAAATAGAACCTTAGCTGAATACATTGCTAACGACATTAACGACATGTTTACAGAAAGAATAAGGTTTTTGAAGAATGTTGTTAATAATGAAAATATTAAATCTATGGCTCCAGGTCAGCAAGTATCTATTCTACGTGACATTGTCACTCAGTATCCAGATATGCAACTTGCTGTTGTATCGGATATTGCTGGCAGGCAGATTGCTCGCTGGGATGGAAAAGAGGCTGAGCATACTATTAGTTATACCGATCGTGAATATTTTAATACTGCACTTAAAACAGGTGAAACGACTATTTCAGGTATTATTATGGCTAAAAGTACCAAAAAGTTAGGAATTGTGATTGCTGAGCCAATTAAGAAAGATGAAAGTTTGGTTGGTGTACTAATTATTAACATTGAATTAAGCAAGTTGATTCAACGTGTTGGTGATACAAAGGTTGGTAATATGGGATATGCTTATATTGTTAATAGGGAAGGTAAAGTTATTATCCATCCTGATCTGGGTATAATTGATAACGGTGCGGATGAATCTTCTTTGTTTCACATAAAGGCGGCTATTAGTGGGCAGAAGGGGTGGATGGAATATGATTATAATAACGAGAAACGAATCGCTGCTTATAGTTATGTGCCAAGCACTAAATGGGGAGTGATTGCTCAGCAACCATTGAATGAGGCTATGGGAAATGCAATTAATATAAAAATAAAAAGTATCTTAGTCATGGTCAGTACCGTTGTCATTGCTATATTAATGGCACTTGCAATAGCAGGAGCTTTGGCTAGGCCCATTGCAGATATATCTGAGGCGACCAACCGCCTTGCCGAAGGAGACTTAGCTGTCAGATTGGAGGTTAGCACCTTTGATGAGATTGGACAGCTAGCAACCAATTTTAATAATATGACAAATCAATTAGTGAAAAGAGATGAAGCATTGTGCTTGGCTCAAGAAGAGCTTGAGAACCAAGTGAAGAAAAGAACTGAGGAATTGATGATCGTCAATGAAGAATTACGGCGGATTTCTTTTCTAGATGGCTTAACTGGTATTGCCAATCGACGCTATTTTGATGAGTTTCTAGAAAGAGAATGGCAACGGTCAAAGCGTGAGAATACATCATTGGCATTGATTATGTTAGATGTGGATTTCTTTAAGAATTATAATGATACATATGGTCATATCGCCGGTGACGAATGTTTGAGAAGGATTGCAGATATATTGAAAACTACAGCGAAACGAGCTACGGATCTTGTTGTCCGTTACGGTGGTGAAGAATTTGCCATTATTTTACCAGATACTAATGTACAATGTGCTAAAATAGTGGGAGAAAGAGTACGAAGCGGTGTTGAAAAATTAGCGATCCGAAACAAAACGTCGCCAATTAGTGAGGTTGTCACGGTTAGTGTAGGTATATCGGTTTCTGTGTTAGCAAAAGAGGCTCTGCCCATTACGATTATTGCTGCTGCTGATGAAGCTCTTTACCAATCAAAGCAGAATGGACGCAACCGAATAAAAGTAGCTAATGTCAGTTGGGACGGTACTTTTTGACATCTTAATAAATAATAGTTAGGTAAGCTATTCGCCAAATCGAGAGAACGACAGGGATATCATGAGGAATAGTAGCCTAGTGATAATTTTGGAAAACGATCGGGGACGGTTAGTGACTTAAACAGGATTAGATTAAGTCGCCTTCGTATAATACGGAGAACTGTGGTCCTTATGTCTTTGGACATAAGAATCATGGTTTTCTGTGTGTTTGAGATTTCAACCACATGTTTATAGAATTTGTTTAGTGGATTATTTAATAATATATTCATATAGTATTTACCGTTTTTAGACTGGAAGCCTTGCTAAATTTAAAAACTCTGCAAGATAATACCTATTACTGATTAGCATAAATATCCTATCATTTTTAGTATACATAACTAATATTTGTACCATGGGAGTTGACATTAAAATAATTCCTATGATATCTTATATAGTATTAAAAATGGGAAAGTGTGATTTCGAAATAAAAATTGTCAATACACTGATTGGTATAGACTGGGAGTATGCATTCTGCCACTAAGACTCAAGTGTTTGCAATATCAATATCCAATCCCTTAACCATGCCATTATCGTGGGCATCAACCTATTAGATTGTAACTCTGAAAATGGCGCCCAAATATGCACCAATATTTATGCTAAAATAGCAAAATATTTTAGACGGTAGGAAAGGTAGGAGAACTAGTATGGAACAACAATCCCTCAATCAAACAAAACAACTGGTCTACGCAGCATTGGGCATCGCCCTCGTTTTTGTTTGCACAGTATTTGTAAATCTTCGTCTTCCCATTGCCGCCAATGGCGGTTTAGTTCATTTGGGGAATGTGCCCCTCTTTATTATCGCCATTCTTTACGGGCGACGGTTTGGCGCTTTGGCGGGAGGAATCGGCATGGCTCTTTTTGATGTGGTGGGCGGCTGGTTTTTATGGGCTCCCTTTACGCTGGTCATTGTCGGTCTCATGGGGTATACGATCGGAGCTATCTGCGAAAAGCACCGGACCTTGCCTGCTTATGGCTTGGCTTTGGCGGCGGCTTGTCTCATTAAGGTGGTTGGTTATTATGGTGCCGAGGGGATTATTTACGGCAATTGGCTGGCACCGATGGCATCGATTCCCGGTAATCTTGTTCAGATCGGCGTGGCGGCAGTTATCGTGTTGCCTGTTTTGGCCAAGTTGAGAAAGAATGTGCCTGTTTCTTCATGGGCAGGAGGTCGCAAATAAAGCATATTGTGATACATAACGAATCATGATAATACCCTTGTAATACTGGATTAACGGCATACAACAAAATAAAGAAAACCAGCAGAGGAGTACAAAACCCTGCTGGTTTTTATTTTTTATTCTAAGCAAGATTTGTGCAACAGAGGACGGTTTGTCTCCCTAAATATAATTGGGATGCTGTTTTATATTAAGCTATTGAACAATTACGCATAACCTTACCTACCAATAATTCCAATCTACAACAGGATAGATTATAGGTACATTGGAGATCATAAAGCTAAATGCATAAAAGGGGGTTTACAAAAATGCGAATTATAGATCTGTCCATTTTGGAACCAATATTAAGAACAATCCTCACCTTTCTTGTAGTGCTGGCAATGACTCGAATATTAGGGCGAAAGCAAATTTCACAACTAACTTTTTTTGATTATGTTGCAGGTACTGCCATCGGATCACTCTCAGCTTCGGCAATGTCAAATAACTCTATTTCTCTTCTTACCGACCTACTATGCTTCATTACATGGACTCTATTGATTATTAGTATGAATCTAATAACTCTGCATAGCGCGCCCGCTAGAAAATTACTTGATGATCAACCAAGGGTTGTCATTCGTGACGGCAAAATATTAGAAAATAATCTCGGATGTAGCTTCTATACTGTCAGTGACCTTCTAATGCAATTAAGAGAAAAAGAAGTTTTCGATCCCAATGAAATTGATGTTGGCATTCTAGAAACTAATGGAGAGTTGAGTATATTGAAGAAGACAGAATATCAAACGATAACAGCAAAGGATTTAAATATTTCAAATCAAACTAAAGGAGTTGTAGCTTCACAATATACTGGTAAAGAGTTAGTTATTAATGGAGAAATACTTCAGCAGAACTTATCATCATTAGGTATTTCTGAACAGTGGTTAAAACAACAACTGCAAGCCCAAGGGGTCAATGAGATAAAAGCTGTTACTCTGGCGACATTGATTCCTGGAGGCAAGTTATATATTGATATGGAGTTAGACCAATAAAAAGACTTAAGAAGTACTAATAATTGGTGCTTCTTAGGATATTAATCTCTAAATTCTATTGACTATCCATCAGGTCCTTCGAAAACCACTCTACGCCAATCTTACTCACGAGGTTCTCTTGCGCCGACAGGATGAGGTTCTGTTTCAACAGGAACTCCAGCGTCGTTCAAGTGTTTATAGTCTGCATAAAAATCGTTACTCTCAAGACAAAAATGATAGCTTTGATTTATCCCTTCACTCGGTATGTGTACTAACTCCAAAACTGTATCACCAAGTTTAAGATACACAATCTTTTCAACTACAGAAACGGGAATATCGTGTTCATAATATTTTTTGAAACCAAAATGCTTCTCATAAAAATATATTGATTATTTCCTATCCTTTACAACAAAAGCAATATGATCAATGCGCTTAAACATAAATGAATCCTCCATCAAATTTGTTATATTTACATTATATCCAATATAAAAGGAAATGCATAATCTCAGACCATTAATCTTTCAGCAACCTTACTTGGACCTTTAGTTCAATGTATCTATATTGCAACAGGGGACGGTTTGTGAAAACATAATATATATCAAATCCCCAAATGGCATACTTAAAGATGGATTTTATATAAGGATTGTCATGCCGGATTTTTTTTTGATTTTACCGTACCAGCACTCTCATCATTCTGATATACTCCTGTTATAGTCAATGTCATTAAGTTAAGCAAAATAGAACGTTTACATCGATAAAAGTAGATGTAAACGTTCTATTTTTATATTTGCTAGTCATAAAAAAAACACTTGGCAAATAGTCGAATATTTGCGGCTCTGCCCTTGAAATATAAAGATTCGAGGGAGGAACGCATATGAAACCAACTAAAGTAAAAGAAATACTTTCACACATAATAAGTACTATATCAGATGATCCATCTGATTTTTTGCAAAATCCATCAAAGGACTTTAAAAGGAATCCAAAACTATCATTTGAAACAATCATTAAAATGATGATTGGCATGGGTGGAAATAGCTTATGTAAAGAAATATATGATTGGTTCAATTATGCAGAAGATACCGCATCTGTTTCTGCCTTTGTTCAGCAAAGGCAGAAAATTTCATCTAAAGCTATG
>JAGFZX010000017.1 GCA_017889585.1 Bacillota bacterium | reverse complement strand
GTTACTCAAACGACTATAAATATGACCACGAGGGTAGCTTCCATTTGCTTCCCGTTCAAAAGTTGTTGATAAGTATAACGGAGCTGCTATTGCTCCAGTAAGCGGGTCGACTTCATGACCAAGATGAATGGCCTTGGTTTCAATTTTCATTTCAAGCTCCCCTTTTTAAAATCATTTATGACTATTATATATTACCAGGCTGGTCTTTAGGCCTTTCGATAATATCAGTGACAGTATCCTTTAGTCCAGCATTAGGTTTCAAGTTAATAACTCTATTAGAATATATACCTATTGGAAAGATCAGTGTTTTTGTTAGAGGCACTAGTTCACATAAAACAACATTAGGCTATATAGTAATTTTATTCGACAATTTCAATTTTTAAACCTTCCTTGTCAGTCACTTTTTTCACATTTTCCATAATTTCCCTCACTGAAGACCAGCTGAGACCCCTACTTGATTTGTTTTTCTGGTTTATAATTTAACACATGTATATAATGCATCTCACTTCCCATGCGGCAATAGTTCTTTACTTAGCTATAGCTAAAGCCTGTGCAAGGTCTTCAATAACATCTGCTACATCCTCAATCCCAACAGACAAACGAACCATATCATCAGGAACTCCAGCAGCTAATCGTTGCTCAGAAGTCAACTGGGAATGAGTCGTGCTGGCTGGATGGATAACAAGGGATTTTGAATCTCCCACATTTGCAAGTATAGAAAATAGTTTTAAAGAATTAATGAACTTTTTACCTGCTTCTAAACCACCTTTAATACCAAAGGTCAGGATAGCACCAGCCCCTTTAGGTAAGTATTTCTGGGCTAGTTCATAACTTAAATTATTCTTTAGCCCTGGATAACTGACCCAACTGACTTGTTCATGCTGAGATAGATATTCAGCAACTGCTAGTCCGTTTTCACTATGGCGGGCCATTCGCAGGTGTAAGGTCTCTAATCCCTGTAAGAACAAGAAACTATTAAACGGACTGACTGTCGCCCCAAAATCTCGTAACACCTGAATACGTAGTCGTATAATATAAGCTAATTTCCCCAATGCCTCAGTATACACCAAGCCGTTATAACTAGGGTCTGGTTCGGTTAATGAAGAAAATTTACCGTTTGCCCAATCGAAATTCCCACCATCTACAACCACGCCCCCCATAGAGGTGCCATGTCCGCCGATAAATTTGGTAGCAGAATGAACAACAATATCAGCACCAAACTCAATAGGACGAACTAAATATGGACTTGCTAAAGTATTATCAATAATCAGTGGTATTCCGTGATCATGAGCTATTTTCGCTACTTTCTCAATATCAAGAATATCAATTTTTGGATTTCCGATCGTTTCCGCATAGATGGCTTTAGTTTTTTCCGTAATAGCAAGTCGGAAGTTTTCCGGATCGCTGGGATCAACAAGTTTCACGTTAATGCCTAGACGAGGCAACGTATAACTAAACATGTTATATGTACCGCCATACAAGCTGGCTGAGCTAACAATTTCATCCCCAGCACCAGCAATGTTAAGAATTGCTGCACTAATGGCTGCATGCCCTGAAGCAAAAGCTAGCGCTGCGACGCCTCCTTCCAATCCAGCGATCCGTTTTTCAAATACATCAGTCGTAGGATTCATAATCCGAGTGTATATATTGCCCGCTTCTTTCAGAGAAAAGAGATTTGCTCCATGTTCACTGTCCCGGAAATTATAAGACGTTGTTTGATAAATAGGAACTGCCCGCGATCCAGTCGTTGGATCAGGTTCTTGCCCCCCATGAACTGACAAAGTATCAAATCGTAAATTTTCAGGTAAAGTCATAATAAAATCTCCTCCAATAAATTATTTAATAACTGAGAACACATCACAATTGACTTCTTCAGAAACGTAAAAAGGCCAAAGATTTTTTCGCCTATTCGCAAAAAAAATCTTCAGCCTTCAGTTCTCTGATCAGCTTTAAATATATAATTTATATAAAGATATCACCCTTTAATGTCATTGTCAATCATTAATTTTTAGAAATATTTAGTCGTTTCTGGCAGTTTTAAGCTTTAATGCCTTTTCTATTCTGGTTAATCCTTCTAGTAATACACTGCGTTGAGTGGCAAAATTAATTCGTGCAAAGCCCGCCCCTTGACTACCAAAGTTTTTACCTGGATTTAGTCCTACTTTTGCTGTGTGCACAAGGAATTTTTCTAACTCTTTTGCATCTGTAAAGTATGCACGAAAATCCAGCCAGGCTAAATAAGTACCCTCAGGCTTAATTACTTTAACATTAGGCAATCTCTCCCTAACAAACTCAACCAAAGTATCCGCATTTTTTTCAAGATAGGCAAGCAGCGCATCGAGCCATGCATCACCTTCTTGATAAGCAACTTCAGTGGCAAGTACACCAAAGAGATTATTGCGGTTCATATGCAGCCGTTGCATCCACCTTTCAATCAGAGCACGCCTGCGCTTGCAAGGGACAATAATATAAGAAAAGTTGAGCCCTGCAACATTGAAGGTTTTGCTAGCAGCCATAAAAGTGACACTTTCTTTACAAACAGGCGTACCAAGGGAAGCAAATACAGTATGTTTATGCCTATCAAATACTAAATCATTGTGTATTTCATCAGATAATACATCGACTTTGTATTCTTGGCATAATTCATAAATCTTTTTCAATTCTTCTTCTCGCCATACACGTCCAACTGGGTTATGAGGACTGCATAATATGAGTAACTTATTTTTATGATTGGAAAGTTTTCCCTCTAAGTCTTCAAAATCAATTTCATAGCGGCCATCTTTAAAAACAAGGGGATTTTCAACTACTTCCCGCTCATTATCTTTGATCGAGGCAAAAAAAGGTGGATATACGGGGGGCTGAATGATAATGCCATCCCCTGGTTCTGAAAGTGCTAAAATAGACAAAATTATGGACGGAACAACCCCTGGAGCAAACAAAATCCAGTCTTTTTCAATTTCCCAGCCATGACGGCGTTTAACCCATTCAATGATCGACTGATAGAGTGATGATTCTTGCGTATTATACCCATAGATGGGGTGAATGGCACGCTCATGTATTTTAGTGATCACTGCTTCAGGCGACGGAAAATCCATATCAGCAACCCAAAGAGGCAATAGGTCTTCACTACCAAATACCCTGGCTAACCCATCCCACTTAACACTACCTGTAGCATGACGGGGTATGATTGCATCAAAGTCAAATTTTGTATTAGTCCTTGTCATCGCGCATTATCCTCACTTATTTTTATATTGAATAATCAAAATCAGGCAAAATTCTTTTTAAAAATTGCTTTGTTCGTTCTTCCTTTGGATGATAGAGAACTTCTTTCGGTGTACCTTGTTCCACAATGACTCCGCCATCAATAAATATGACCCGATTGGCGATATCTCGCGCAAAAGAAATCTCGTGGGTAACGACAATCATCGTCAGACCTTCCTTGGCTACTTTTTTCATTACACTCAGTACTTCGCCAACTAGTTCAGGATCTAAAGCAGAGGTAGGCTCATCAAAAAGAATGACTTCTGGATTTAAAGCAAGGGCCCGTGCGATACCAACGCGCTGTTGCTGTCCGCCTGACAATTGACTTGGATATGCATCATACTTATCCACGAGTCCCACCTTATCAAGAATTTCTCGGCTTATCTTCTCAGCCTCTGCCTTTGGCATATTCTGTACTACAATAAGCCCTTCCATTACATTTTCAAGAGCTGTTTTATTTTTAAAAAGATTATATAATTGAAAAACCATTGCTGTATTTCTTCTAATTTCAAGTATTTCTTTTTTGCTTATATGTTTACAATTTACATGGGTATCGCCGATCGTAATTTCTCCAGCATCAGGCTGCTCCAAAAAATTAAGACTCCGTAGAAAGGTTGTCTTACCAGAACCGCTGGGGCCTAGAAGAACAACGACCTCACCTTTTTCTACCTTAAGGTCGATGCCTTTTAATACCTCATGCTTACCAAATGATTTGTGTAATCCTTTAACTTCTATCATACTACCCCGCCCTTGCCGTATACTCCAACTCTAATCTCCAAAGACGCCACGATACGCTCTACAATGATACATAATGCCCAATAAATAATTGCTGACGCAAGATAAGCCTCCAGGAATTTATAATTTCCATTGGCCTCAAAGAGGGTGCCATTAATAAGCTCAACAACTGAAATCAGTGATGCAATGGACGATCCCTTAATAAGCCCGATAAAATTACTGCCGATTAAAGGAATGGCAACTGGCATCGCTTGCGGAATGACAATTCTTTTCAACATCTGCCCAGAAGTCATGCCAACAGAATAGGCTGCTTCATACTGACCGCTATTGACAGATTGCAGCGCTGTCCTTACTACCTCAGAAAGATATACAGTAGCATTAATTGATAGCCCTACTACAGCAACCAAAGTATAGGAAATATCCTTAGATGTTATCTTGAGACCAACTGTTTGCGCAAGGGAATCAAAGCTCAAAGTAACTGTTAGATAGAGTATCGTTAGTTGTAACAACAAGGGAACTCCTCTTAAAAATACTACGATGACCGTAAATACCTTCGCTAACACACGCACTTTGAACAATCTTACAATAGCAATTCCAGTACCAAATAACAACCCTACAATCAGAGGCACGATTGACAGTAAAAGGACAATTGGGATATATTTTATCCCAATTCCTATTTCATAAGCAAAAAATGCAACATCAAATTGAAAACCCATGCCCTCACCTGCCAATTATCGTGATTTTTTTAGTTACACCTAGTTTGTTTTCTATCCATTTGAAACCCTGCTCTAACAGGGAACTCAAAACAAAGAAAATAATGGCCGCTGCCGCATATGCTTCAAGAGAACGGTAGGTATTGCTACTAATGGCCTTTATTACACCAACAAGATCAATTACACCCAAGGTGTAAGCTAGGGATGTATCCTTAAGTAACGATACAATTGTGTTGCCCAGCGCTGGCATGGCAATTTGTATTGCCTGTGGGGCAATAATGCGGTAGAATGCCTGCCAGCGAGTCATGCCAACAGAATATGCAGCCTCGGTCTGCCCTAGTTCAACACCAGCAACAGCCGATCTAATAATCTCGGATAAAAAAGCCGAAGTGTTAATGATATAGGCAATCATCACAAAGATCATCGTATCCCATCGGTTAATATTTACGCCGAACCACCCCACTACCAACGGTAGTCCGATATATACGATATACAGAAGAACGAGTATCGGAATTCCTCGGACAAAAGATACATAAGCGATCGCCAATTGTGACAATATCGGTACCTTGTGCAAACGAACCACCGCTATATAAGTTCCCAACAACATTCCAAAAAGTAATGCAACTGCAACAATATATAAGGTTATGTGTAGACGGGATAATAGTTTAGGAAAACTATCCACAAATAAGCCAAATAGAAATATATTTTCCACCCTAAACCTACCCCTTTTTCTTAATTTTTAGCAATATAGTCTCCACCCAACCACTTCTTAGAAAGATCAGTAAGCGTACCATCTTCTTTCAGTGCTTTTAGTGCCTCATCCACATCTTTTTTCAGTTGTGTGCCAGTTTCATCATTTTTACGATACAAATAATAAGAATTTGAACGGCTGATCGGCTCTCCTACTGTTTTAATTTTTGCACCATAGGTCGTTTTATAAGCATCTACATTCCTTTGAATATTGACAAAAGCATCCGTCTTGCCTGATTCAAGATTTTGTAAAGTTATGGTCGTATCCGAAGCTTCGAGAATCAACTTTAGCCTATTTTCATGTTCTTTATTCCATCTGTCTACTACAGCAGTTTTGTTAGCCGATGCTTTGCCAACTTCTACAGTACCATTTATGGCCGCAAGATCTTCAAGAGAGGTTATATCATTTCTATTTTCTTTAACAGCAAGTTTAAGATCATAAATAGTTACACCTTCATCACCAAAAAGATATTTATTCTTTCGGTCTGGATTGACTTCAAATTGATGTGCGGCCAGATCTATTTTCCCGGTTTCAAGACTTACAAGGATTGCATTAAAATCAAAAGTTTTAAATTCAAATTCATATTGGGGGAGCTTTTCATTAACCTTCTTAAGAACTTCAATTTCAAAACCGGTAAGATTATTTTTTTCGTCCAAGAAACAATAAGGTTTATACTCACTGCCAGTACCGATAATGATTTTTTTAACACTTTTACCGCCATTTTTTGTTGTATCAGCTGTTGTAGCTGATTGGCAACCTGTCAACAGCAATATCATACTCACTAGGAGTAATCCGATGATCATTATTTTTGTTTTTTTCATAGTAAATGCCCCCTACAATTTTAATAGATAATTTAATCATTCTTTTGATGCAAGCGATTGTAATAGGAATGTGCAGTATACAACGCTGCCACCGGATTGTGTCCCGTAATTCGATCTTTGGTAACCAGAGTGGTCACCAGCGCATCCGAGTATTTGATAAATAAGGAATCATGCCCTACGCACAAACCAATCACAACATTTAAGTCTGTTTTTTGGTAATTGAGTATCCGGGCTTGCAATATTGGATTGCACATCGATTCATGAGTACCTGGCCTAATTTTATGTTCTTCCAGTATCCCAATTTCTGTCTTATCTACAGATCCTACTTTGCAAATCGCGCTATAATATTCAAAACCTTTAGCAGTTAGAATCTCTGCAAAAATTTTCGCTTCCTCAATCAAGCCGGCACAAGTAGCGATACCGATTTTTTTCGCACCAATGCGATTAGCGAATTCAATAATTTCCTCGACTCTAGTTAACTTTCCATAAAATAGTCCTTCTACCTGAGCCGATGCCCTAGCTACGACAGCATCTTGTTCATCTCCTTGCAAATAATGCTTGATTTCTTCGATATCATCTGCAATAGAATGCTCATCATTGTCTTTAGTCGTTAAACAAAAACCAGGAAACTCCTTGCTCCTGCTTTTACAATTGTAAATACTGCAATCTGTACAACTTAAGTGCTCTAAATCTTTTTTTCTACTCATCATAATTCCTCCATCTTTTCTGTTGTTACAGTAACAAATAAAAAAAGACCGAAGATGTGTAAACACATCCCCAGTCTTCAGTTTATCTGATCAACCAAGGTAATTTAATTTATTAAATTTTACTCGAAACAACACGAGATTTTTAACGATACCTATTGACTAATACTATAAATATTATTAATAATATTACCATGCTAGTACTTTAGTGTCAAGTTTTTATTTTAAAAACTCACTTTGTACAAAAAATAATGTCTTTGACGACTTCACCAGCAATAATCAATCCCGCGACTGATGGTACGAAGGATATACTGCCTGGAATCTGACGACGAATGGTACATTTTCGGGTAGTGCCTGATGGACAGATACAGCCTGTTGTACAACTTGATCCTTCTGTTTCCTTTGGGGCTATGGGTATTTCTTTTGAATAAACCACTTTTAATGACTTAATACCGCGTTTTTTTAGTTCCTTACGCATCACTTTTGCCAAGGGGCATACAGATGTTTTATAGATATCTGCTACTTCAAATTTGGTAGGATCTAGTTTATTACCTGCTCCCATGCAACTGATAATTGGAATATTTCTTAAACTAGCCTTAAGTATCAAATCAATTTTTCCAGTTACAGTATCAATGGCATCTACAATGTAATCATAGTCGTCAAAAATTAACTGATCGGCTGTATCAGGCATATAAAATTTTTGCAAGGTAGTCACTTCTGCTTGGGGATTAATTTCCAAAATACGTTCTTTCATAACGTCTACCTTCGCTTTACCTACGGTTTTACGGGTTGCAATCAACTGACGGTTAATGTTCGTAAGACAAACACAGTCGTCGTCAACGAGTACAAACTTACCTATACCGGCCCGAACCAGTCCTTCCGCAACGTAAGAACCCACACCACCTATTCCGAAAATAGCTATTTTGCTTTGTTTCAATTTTTCTAAAGCATCTTCCCCGATAAGTAATTCTGTTCTAGAGAACTGATGTAACATATTGTCACCCTTTTCATGTTCAATATTAATTAAATTTCTCTTGAATATCTTAATCTAATTTAATCTCAAAAACAAGTTTCATTAAAATCCATAAGAAAAGACTCGGCTTGTACCAAGTCCTCAGACGCAGGCAGAAGCCTTAGTTGTTCTTACCTTGAATTGAAAATGATTAAAAATTCTAATTTTGCAAAAAAGTCATCACATTAAGAATTATGCTCAAGTAGACATGGTTAAAAAAAGAACCTAGTCTACTTTCTTCATCATGAGCACTTCATTTCCCTTGGAGTTATAAATCAATCGATCACATAACATTTGCATCAGCAAAATACCCCTTCCACTTTCCTCCAGCAGTAATTGATCAAATGCTGCATCAAATTCCTCATCATGCATGGCTTTTTTGAGTTGATCGTTAACCTCTCTAGTTCTAAATCCAGGACCGTTATCCTTAACCCTGATGATAAGTCTGCCACCAACCCGCCGTAGTTTAACACGAACTCGACCACCCATGCGGAAAGAATTATTCACTGCTTCGTTAATAGCTACCTCCAGCATGACTGCGTCCGGTATATGATCTTCAAGGAACTCACTAATACACGTCTGTGCCTGTTCGAGTTCCTCACTATTTTCAATATGGAGTATATTCATTTTTTTATTTTCCTGAAGGACCTCAATACAAATAGCAGAGCAATCATCCATACGATCAGGACTGTGGGCCATTATTTCAAGCCAAGATGTATACTCGGCAACATCTTTAAGCTTCTTTGTCCCCTGTATTTCTATTAAGTCCGATAAACCATCGCTCATCATGCAGTATATTTCTCCTGGCTTGATAGACCTTGTCAGCGTTTGCACATCAGTCTTTTCAAAAATCCCCAAATAACAACTAAATACAGGAACTAATGTACACTCGTGGGGATTTACAGTCATAAAAAAGTTTACGCCGCCGGAAATAACTTTAAGGATAGCATCCTGAAAATCAAATTCAAAATACATTAAAGCGGCAAAAGATTCTTCCGATAAATACTGCATCATTCTCTGATTGATATGTTGGAAATCACCCTCATTAATCTCATTTCCGCCAAGCAGCCTGTTATCCAGCATCATTTTAACCGTAGCTGCTTGCAGTGCCGTAGCCACACCATGACCGCTCACATCAACAACATACCCGCACAGTTTTTTTTGTTCCTCAAACCACTTGTAGTTAATAAGATCACCGCTAACAATATGATATGGCGAGAAAACAGAACTGACGCGCACATTTTTACCAGCAAAGGGCTGAGGCAAGTTATCCTTCTGCATCCGTGCTGCTAATATAAGTTCACACTCTATATGCAGTTCACGCTCACGGAGCTCCTGCTCATTTTTTTTTCTAGCAGTGATATCTCTAGAAACGGCAATAAGCCCTGCTACTTCTCCTCGTTCATTATAAAAAGGAGTTTTCTCTGTTTCAACATCGAGCACTCTACCATCAATCAATCTAATTTTCTCTTCTTTTTTTAACGTTTTATTCATTGTAAATGTTTCCTGATCATCTATTAGACAATTATTAGCCAAATCATCATCTTTGACAAGCTGCAAAATTGTTTTGCCGATAACATTCTCTTCACTGGTGCCATAAACCATCTCACTGCACGCTTTGTTGCAACCTAAAATAATACTGTTTATATCCTTATAAAAGATTAAATCAGGTATCGTATCAAGCATTGTTTTTAAGAATATTTCTTTATTTTTAAGTTCTATCTCCAGTTTTTTTCTTTTTGAAATTTTCCTTGAGAACCCTATTGTTCCACTGATTTCACCATTTTCGTCTAAAACTGGAGTCACACACGTATCAAACCATTTACTGCCGGTTTCATCTTCTCGATAAATATGATCTAAATATTGGATTTTTTTATATTTCATTACTTTATCATCAAGCTGCTTATACGCAACAGCAATTTCACCAGCAAAGATATCTAAAGCGGTTTTATCAATAATCTCCTTAGGTTCTTTATGACAAAATTCCGCAAATGTTCTATTTACGATAACATATTTTCCGTCCTTATCTTTCATCCAAGCTAAATATGGCATATGATCAACTATTAATTGCATGGGTTGCATGTAAATTTGTTCCCTCCCTCCGACTTTTATAATTTATATCTAACGTCATAGCAACAATTCTCCTGTTTATCGCTTATACTAGGGTAATAGCCTAATAAAAGCTCGGCTCTAGACTGAGAGTCGTAATCTCTTAGCCTAGAGCCGGGATATGATCAAAACATCTTATAACACGAGGAAAATTTTATCAAGACGGGTGCGTTTTAGTAGTTCAGCAACCATTCCCTGCGCGCCAGTCAACGTAAGCTTACCATTCTTTTCCTTGGTTCGTTTGTGAAGGGTTACTAATACTCCAAGCCCTGTACTATCAATATAAGTAAGTTCAGAGAGATCAATACTAACTTCTGTAGCTCCCCGTTCCACTTCTTCCAAAAGTTCATCCCTGACCACCGCAGCATCTTGAGAATATATCTTTCCTGTCAAAATTGCGGTTACAGATTTGCCACTGACTTTAATCGTATGGTTCATTATTATTCCTCCTAACTTTACTTTATACTTGAAATTTCGCAATAATATTTTGCAGATTTTGAGCCATAGCACTAGTCTCTTGCGAACTCGCCGCAATTGTTTCAATGATGGCGGAAGTTTCTTCAGTAGCTGCTGAAACCTCTTGCGCATCTCTACCTGTACCCTCAATATCTTCAGCCACTACCTCGATCAGCTGCACAATTTTATCAGAAGAGGCAACCTCATCATTCGTTACCTTAGCAACTCCGTCTATATCATGCACGGTTGCTGCAACGGCCGTCAAAATATTTTCCAGAGACACTTCCGCCTTCTTAACTGCCTCTACCCCTACTTCGACTTCGGATAGACTATGCTTCATCGCTAATACCGCACTACCCGTGTTTTCCGTAATTTTATTAATAATTCGGGAGATATTGCCCGCCTCACGATTGGATTGTTCCGCTAGTTTTCTAACCTCCTCAGCAACAACGGCAAATCCCCTGCCTGCCTCGCCGGCCCGAGCAGCTTCAATCGCCGCATTGAGCGCTAGTAAATTGGTTTGATTCGCAATGCCAGTGATGGTTTCATTAATCATCCCAATTTGCTGAGAATCTTCATTAAGAAGAGTAATTACGTTTTCCGCTTCTACGGTTCTAGTATAGATCGTATTCATGCTATTCATCGCTTCGCCGACCGTCATCTTACCTTCTGTTGCTGCATTTATCGTAATTTCAGAACTACTACTGGCCGACATGGCTTTATCTTTAGCGATTTGAATAAGAGATGACAATTCAATCAGAACCTGTGACGTTTCTATGTTGGAAGTAGAGGCTTCTTCCATTGACCGCGCCACATGTTGCGTTTTTTCTGCAATATGGATTGCCGCCGCTGATGCCTCCTCTGAGGATGCTGCCATCTCCTGAGATGCGGCAGCCAATTCAGCAGAGCTATCTCGTACAGCTGTAACGATTTGAACCTGGGAAATCATCATTTTATTAAACGACTGACAAAGCTGTCCGATTTCATCCTTCGTTCTAACAGTCGCCTGTACTAGCAAATTACCTTCGCTCGCCTTAGCCATCAATCCCTGTAATTCCTTTACTGGCGCCGTAATACTGCGAGCAGCAAATAAACCAACTACAATTCCGATTAGAGCGACTAGAAGTGTCGTGATTACACCCATTTGTGCCTGTTTGCCAATCTTAGCTAACCTTAATCCCTCTTCTGTCGGAACAGCGATACCAAGGGACCAATTAACCCCTGGTATTGGTGCATAAGCGACTAGTTTGTCAACTGCTTCATATGTATAATGGGAAATTCCAGCTTGCCCTTTTATCATTGTTTGCATAGCGCTTTTTAAATCCGGCATTGCATCATCAGTAACAATATTCTTTTTTAATACAAAATCTTTATTAGGATGAACAATAACAAGACCATTACTCTGAAGCGCAAAAGCATATCCCGTTTCTCCAGTCTTAATGGCTAACACTCTCTTCGTAATGGCTTCCAAATTAATTACACCAGAGAAACAACCAACAATTTTACCATCTACTTTAACTGGCATCACAATGGCTACAATAGGTAGTCCCACAGTCGAAGATATGTATGGATCTGTTATTACTGTTTCTCCCTTAATGGCTTTTTGAAAGTACTCACGCTGTGAGAGATTTCCAGTAAAGCCTGCAGAATCATAAAAAGTACCATCTGGTTGAATAAATGTAATCGATACATAATCCTTATTGCCATTGTGAACTGATTTCAGAAAAGGTACAATTGCTTCAATATTGCCACTCTTAATCACAGTAGAATTAGACATCATTGTTACTTCCGATTTACGAGCATCGAGCCATAAACCAACCTGTTCAGCAGAGTTAACCGCTAAAACAGAGGTATTTTCTTCAACATTATTCAGCACCATCTCTCGCGTTTTATAGTAATTCAGTCCCCCTAAGATACCTAACGAAATTACTAAAATAGCAACAATGACCGCTGTTAATTTAAGCTGTAAACTTTTCATTTTTACAATAATCTCCTTCTTGGTTTGAATTACAAATAAACCACTTTGCAATTAAAGAGGCCGGAGCCAACAAATATAATAGTAATTTCTATAATTCGTTATAATCTGACAAACTCCTCCAATAACTATCTTATTTTCATAATGATTTAAATGAAAAATTATATTTGACATTATAATATATATGAAAATACCTGGCTTGTGCCAAGTTCTCAGATGCAGCGAGAAAATGAATACTTTCTGATTCCGATACAAAGAATTTTCAATTGAAAATTCCCTATATTTATAATATAAGCTATATAAATTAGTACTGTATTATATATTTATTAATGTTTTGTTAATATTGGGACTAAATTTTTTTAAAAATAGCTATAAATAAATAATAGGCGACTTTCAATGGATCTTGATCCACAGATGGATAATGTATCCAACTTGATACAGAGGGACGGTCTAGTGACCGACTTGCCAAAACGGCCTTTACTCTCTCTACTTTACGCATAATAATCCTCCTATCCATAATCCTTAAATAAAAAAAGGCCAAACTCATTGGCAAAATGAGCTTAGCCTTCAGATTTCTGATCAACGACTATCTTATTTTTCTTGATGTCCTCATGAACCAGAACATTTATGATGACACAAAAGATAAATTTTATTACTAAATATATCTACGTTATATCACCAGTATAAATACTTGTCAATTTTTTTTGGTATAATATTTTTAGGCATAGTTAAGAACAGCCATTCTTCCTGCCTCTTCTTGCAAAGATGTAGGATTTAAACTCATAGAGTTTTTAAAAAGATTTTTATACTAATGCCGATAACATCCGGTTAAGTAGCTCTGTTCCTTATAGGTCTAAGACTGTAAACTTCCCAGCTAATGCCTACCTATTGGAAACCGGTAGGCGGTATAATAATCGTTGTTGAATGATTTGAATAACATTTCCAACCACCCAATACAATCCTAACCCAGAAGGAAATTTCATTGCCATGTATCCAATCATAAAAGGCATAAACAACAGCATCATTTTATTTTGTTGACTCGAATCAGTCATTGTTTGCTGGGATGAAATATAGGTTGTGATGGCCGCAAGAGCTGGAAGGATATAGAGAGGGTCGGTACCTGACAAGGTTTTTATCCAAAGAAAACTAGGCTGGCTAACATAGCTGAAATTTCGTATCCCATAAAAAATTCCAGATAAAAAAGGCATTTGAATCAATAGTGGTAAACAACCAGCCAGAGGATTAACACCCGATTTTTTGTATAGGTGGGCTATTTCCTCCTGTCCTTTTGCCTCATTTCCCTTGTAGTTTTCTTGCAAGTCCTTTAATTTAGGACCCAGTTCCCGCATGGCCTTCATAGATTTTACCTGTTTGACCGTCAAAGGGTAAAACAGAATCTTAATAACCACTGTCATCAGAATAATTGCTATCCCATAACTTGGAACCCCCATATAACTCGTAAGATTATAAAAAAAAGTCAATGCCATTTGCATTAATTCGCCAAAATAATTGAACAATAAGCTCACTTCCTTCATTTAATAATACTTTTTTATTGCTAACTTCATTTTATTAACTAAATATGCGAGGAAGCAATCCTTTCCTTGCCATAACATAAGCAATAGAATGATCATGGTGGAAGATCGGAATTCGCCTTATCGTTAAAGGGTTAGAAAACTCTGCAAAACCATCTTGAACTGAAAATCCTCCAAGGTACCCGGCCTCATGTGCAATTTTAAGTGTTTCTGATTTATAGCTACCACAAGGATAAGATATAAAGTCCACTAAGTGCTGCTTTACTTGTTCAAGGGATAACGTGTTATACCCTCCATAAGATAAAAGCTCCATATCTTGTTGAAAATGTTTAACACTAATTGTTAAGTCATCAGGTTCTGATCCTACTCTATGATATAACAAAATAGGTATGCTGTTTATAAGTTTATCAATCTCCTTATAATCCGAAAGTATAGATATACCGGATATCGTTGCAATGGCACCAAGGCACCCTTTTAAAAATTGACGCCTTGTTATCATAAGATATCTTCTCGTCTACATAAACTCATCACCACGGCGCCAATACCAAATAACATTGCCACTAATAATACCAATACCCCAGCAAAAGGTATGTTAATAATTAATGCTACCGCTGTTGACCCACAGAGAACCTGAATAAAGTTAGGCTTTTCGATTAAGCCGACTCTAGACGCGATCCTAACACCAATGGTCATACATAAGCCGCTCACTCCAATAATTATACCCACCAAAAATAATAAACCCAAGAGAATCCCTAGAGGAATCCCAACAATACTAATGATCAATAAGGTTTCTATAATAAGAAAAGCGAAACTACTTAATACACCAAGTGCGATATTTTTTGAAAAATATCGTGCGCAAACAATTCTTAGTCTAATGCTTTTCTTTTGAAAACTCCACACTAGAATAGGAGGAATGATTACAATGAATGCACCAACTGCTAGCTTAATGAATTCCAACAGCAAAACCATTGAACCCGCAAAAAAGAAACTCGTTAAATTGGCAGAATCAGGCCTGATATTAACAAAACTTTTTCTAACTACAGCCCCTTCTTCCTGAATGATCAGGCCGTCAATAACAAAGGCGCGCTGACTTAGTTGTGCCGTTTTTTGCAGCGTTAAGTTACCATTAATGACAATAACCTCATTTTTTACTGTGCCCGCAATCGTTACATTACCACCAATAACCACCACATTATCCACGACTGCATCTTGTGGAATAACTACATCTTTCCATTCAACAATATCTTTACCCATAACATCAGTTTGAAACTCCAGCGCCAACGCAGTAGGATAGGGGGTCCAAAACAATATTGCAACCACTATTATCAATACGCAGCTTAATATAGCCTTTTTATTCATCTCATTACCTCCTAACTAAACAGAATCATGTAAAACCATATGCCTCATATAAACAGTCACCACCAATAGTAACATCCCTAATATAATGCTGCTACTCATCTGTATTAGAGGAAAGCTAGCAAAGACCACTGCAGACGTTGATAATAAACCCAATAGAATATTACCTACCAGCATTAATAAGCCGATTACAGTTGGCCCTATCAAGACTAACATCCCCAGAGTTAGAATGACCACTACAAAACCAATCCCCTCCATTGGTTTTGTAAAGGCAGCGGCTGTTTCTTCTAAATGAATTTTGTGCATGACTTGTTCCGTAAAGCGACTATCTACCGTCAAAACTGGCATACTTACTTTGAAAAAATTCATAGTAGATGATATATGATCCAATTCATTTTGACAACTGAAACAGGTATCCAAATGCTCATTCACCTGGATTTTCAAACTAGCGTCGAATTCCTCATCATAATAGTCAAACAATAATTCTTTACATTCTTTGCATTCCACGCTAACACGACCTTTCTTTTGATAATATTTCTCGAAAATGCAGCCTAGCAGTATTAATACGCGATTTTACCGTTCCAAGGGGAATATCCAGTATTTCTGCAATTTCATCATAGGAAAAACCATGCAATTCCCGAAGGACAAGTACTGTACGTTGCTCTACGGTGAGCTGTTCCAGCCCGTTCAATATTAATTGCTGATTTTCTTTCTGTTCTACTATCTCTTCCGGCGTGTGCCCTGGGTTGTCTAGAAATACCCCCATCTTCTCAATAGGCTCTGTAGTTTGTCTAGCATTAACGTTCTTTTTATCAATACTAAGGTTTGTTGTGATTCTTACCAACCAACGATAAAAGGCAGATTCATTCGTTAATTTTCGAATAGAAAGATATGCTTTTAAAAAGGCTTCCTGGGCGATTTCTTCTGCATCATGAAGATTTCCAATGATACCAAATGCAATATTAACGATATGTTGCTTATAGCGATATACTAATTTCCCAAAAGAAACTTTATCCCCATTCATAGCTTGCCGTACTAGTTCTGCTAACTCCTCATTCAATGGGCATCACCTACTTACTTATTCAACAACTGGTTTTCGCAATATTTTCCTGTAAATGTTACGTCTCTCTGATCATCCATCAATTCTTTAACCAATAATGCAGCTCTAAGCTCTTTTTTCAACGGCTAAAACTGGAATAGCTTTTTCTAAGCTTGTCCAGATTGAGAAGATCACAGCAATTGGCTTATCAAGCACATCTTTATAACATTCTACCAACCAGCTACTTATTATCCCGATTAACATGCCACCGATTACATCTGTAGGATAGTGTATACCGACATAAATTCTAGATAAGGCAACCAAAGTGCCAAATCCTAACATTAGCTTTCCACCAAAAACATTACTTCTTACTAAGCTGCTAGCAATCGAGAAACTTCCTGTAGCGTGATCACTTGGGAAAGAAGCATCAGGATTAGCAGGAAGTAATAATTGGACAGGATGGTTTACGTATGGACGATTACGGAACCAAGCAAAACCAATCATTTGACTAATACCCAACCCAATCAGAGCGGTAGTAAAGGCATATAATGCTTTTTTACGATTACTTTCCAATTCCATTTTAGTAGCACCGGAAAACCATAAAGCCACTAAATACAGTCCAAATATAACAGGACCATATTCAGAAATATACATTATTAGCTTATCGAACCAAATAAAATGCCCCGAAAGATTATTAATAGCCATCAATAGCATCAAATCATAATTCATATTTTTCTCCTCCTTAACAATTGTCTCCATTTATAAGAGACGAGTGTAAAAGAAAAAAGTTCACGAATTTCTTCTGGAAATATTTACAACACCTTTTAATTGCAAAAACTCCATTCGCCAAGCAGCTACTAATGACTTTACCTCTTTTGGTAATGTACAAATAAGTAATATGCCAGTGCGGGAATCACCAGTAATAAAGTCACTCTCCCTATATGCTCCCGGTAAGATAACAAATCATGCCCCAGCATAACTTCTATTAATGCTGACGGCAGCTTTCCAATAAACGTTGCTATGCTATAATCTGCTAACCCAATACTGCTAAGTGCTCCTAAGGCGGTGATGAGTCCGGAGGGGATGTAAGGAATACTCCGTGCCAACAGCATAATCCGGAAACCCTTTTTCCCACTAAAGTCATCAATCTTCTTTAGACCCTTACTGCGTGCAATAATGCTCTGGGCATTAGAGCGAAACAAATAACGCATTAAAATAAAACTAATAATTACGCCGATTGATTCTCCAATCCATGAAATTAGCGTGCCTTCTACCACACCAAAAATGACGCCGGTAGCAGCCACAATCAATACATTAGGCAAAACAGCAGCAATATTAATAAATACTATAATTAAAAAGCTCACAAGCATGGCATACGAACCGTATGATCTAATAAATTCAATACTCCCGGCAATGTTGCCTTTTAAAAACAAATGAGTCATCCTGTGCATAAACTCAGGCGCCAACAAATAGCTAACGACAAACATAATACCAATGCCGGCAACTACGGCAACACGCATCACAAATTGGCTATTATATCTCATAAATATGACCATTCCTCTCGTTTCACTCAATGTGCAATATTTTTCTGTAAATATTACGCCTCATTTATCACCCATCATTTCTTTAGCCAATAATACACCACCAAGCAAAGAAATAACAAAAAGCGCTCGTTTATATTCTGCTAAAAAATTGGCAATCGTATTAATGTTATTACCAAAGTATCTACCAGTAGTAAAGTAAATTTACCTAAGATGCGCCTACTTTTTTAAACCCATCATATCCCCTTTAAACAGCCTGTGGTCGTTTTTCGCATCTTCTTTATTTTTAAAAAAGCAAATGTCTTTTTGTACTTTATTTTTTTAATTAATAATATTCTTCTCAACATACTTGCATATCAGCAATAACTTCCATATAATCAAAGATATTCCTCCCCATCGTGGTGAGATAAATGAGGTGTCACTATTATGCCAACACAAGCTACCAAAAGCGAAGTGCTTAGCCGTTTGAAAAATATCAAAGGTCATATTGCTGGTATTGAACGTATGGTTGAAGAAGAACAATCATGTAGTAATGTATTAATCCAGTTATCAGCCATTCGCGCATCAATCGAGAAAGTAGGTATTTTTATCTTGGAAAACAATGCTCTAGAATGTCTCTCTGCTAATCCTGAGCAAAAACCTGAAGATAAACAGAAAATGGAACAAGTCGTTAAACAAATCATTACTTTTTTAAAATAAAAGGGAAGGAATATGATGAACACTCATTCATCCCAAAACACAGGCAATGGACTAGCACTTTTATGGGCCCTTGGCATCGCTGGCTTTTTGGTCAATGCCGATAATCGGGCACTTGCCCCTATTTTACCTGCCATTGCCACAGATTTCGGAATTCGGGAATCAACGGCAGGATTGCTGATTTCCGCCTACTCTGTCCCTTACGGATTATTCCAGCTATTTTACGGGCCAATTGCCGACCGCATGGGCAAGATGAGGGTTACTGTAATTGCCCTTTCCCTATTTTCCCTAGGCACAATTGCTTGCGGACTCATAGACAGTTTTTCCTGGCTGCTTATGTTACGAGTCATTACGGGCATTTTCGCAGCCGGAATTATCCCTATCTCTTTAGCCCACATCGGTGATAGCTTCCCCCTTGCTAAACGCCAAAATGCCATTTCTTTCTTCATGTCTTTCTGTATGGCAGGACAAGGACTGGGTATTGTAATTGGTTCCCTCCTCGCCCAGTTTTATACTTGGAAAAATCTATTTATCCTAGTAGGGTTAGCGGGAATTCCCGCCATCTTGCTGCTACTCAGGAGACAACCTAAATCAGTCCCTACTAGTACGGTTGAACAAGTTCCGCTAATTACCCGATACAAAACTATTTTTTCCAGTCAGCATGCACGAATGGTATATTTAGCCGTATGGCTTGAGGGGGCAATATTTTACGGCGGCTTTACCTATCTTGGCGTTTATGCAAATATTTATCTGGGTCTGGATTTCTATCTAGTCGGTTTGTTTACTGCGGCTTTCAGCTTAGCAGCATTTATCGGCAGCCGTTTTGTCCCTGCTATTCTGAAAAAAGTAGGCCAACATCAAATGCCTGCCCTTGGCATATCAATCATGTCCCTTGCCTTTACCTTAATTTGGCTGATAGCACACTGGGCCATACTTTTACTTGGTTTCATACTGCTAGGCATAGGTTTTATCGTCGTTCACTCCACACTTCAAACCTACGCCACAGAATTATCGCCACAATCCCGTGGAACATGTATGTCCCTGTTCGCCTTCTTCTTATTTCTTGGTAACGGAATAGGACCTGCATTTTTCGGCTGGGTGTATGACTATAGCGGCATAAACGTCATGCTGGCAGTAACAGCCGTCTGCCTAGCGTTCTTTGCCTTTTGTTGTAAAATTATCTTCCAAAAATTCAAGCCCCAATCCCATAGCCCTATCCCATCACTCAACTAATTTATTTGGATACAGTATTCTAAAAAGTGATAAAGGTGATTACATGAATGATCTGTTTAGCAATATAAATTTTAATACTATTAAACCTATCAGAGACGTTGTCTATGAATATTTACGGACAGCCATCATCAATGGATTGATCAAACCTGGAGAACGACTTGTCGAAAAAGATTACGCTGAGAAATTCAACATTAGTCGCACACCTGTCAGGGAAGCCTTGCGCAAGCTTGAACTTGAAGGACTAGTAGAAAATATTCCTCGCAAGGGAGATATCGTAAAAGGCATTGATCTAAAAGATATGCTTGAAATATTCGCCATTAGACAGGCTTTAGAGCCACTGATAGTGAAAACAGCAATGGAAAATATAACACCAGAAGATATTATAAATTTGCAAGAAACCGTTGATAAAATGGATTCATCTGCCTATAATAATGATACAGAAACATTACTCAATGCCTTCCAAGCCTTTCATGACATATTGATCAATACCAGTAAAATGCCCCGCCTATCCGCCATAATCTCCCAGCTCAAAGATTATCTGGGCCGTTTTCGAACAATGAGTCTCTCTAATCATGATAGGCGTACCCAGGCAATCAATGAGCATAAAGAAATCCTACAAACTATCATTGCCAGGGACAATGAAAAAGCCGAACAACTAGTTGCTACTCATTTAGCTTCAGCTAGGCAATCATTACTGCAAAAAATGCAGGATACAGAAACCTAGATAAAAAGGCCGTGAAATCTTTACAAAGATTTCACGGCCTTTTTATTGTCTTGAGACTCATTACAGTGGTTTGCGAATAACATCCAGAATAGTGCCATCCCGGTATTCCACAATACCTACAATTTCATCACCAACCTCAATCTCTTCGGGCTTACCAGCTAGACTATAAGCAATTTCCTGTAATTCCTCAATGGTTTTTAAGAGTAAACCTTTATTCTGCAGATTTGCCAGCACATCTTGGCGTAATGGATTGACGGCAATACCATATTCAGTAACAATAACATCAACAGATTCGCCAGGCGTTACAATCGTATGCACTCGATCCCGAATCATGGGTAGACGATTGCGTAGTAACGGTACAACGACCACTGCCAGATTAGCACCTGCTGCTGTATCAGAGTGTCCACCTGATGCTCCCATAATGGTTCCATTAGAATCAGTAATTACATTCACATTAAAATTCAAATCCACTTCTGTCGCACTCAATACAACAACATCTAGAGAATTTACCATAGCACCCTTGTTATGAGGATTTGCATAAAATGAGGATGACATTTCAATATGGTTAGGGTTCTTTTTGATGGACTCAATCGAAGGAATATCAAAACTTTGTACATCGTACAATACCTTGAATAAACCTTGCTCTAACATATCTACAAATACCCCAGTGATACCACCTGTACCAAAGCTACCGACAATACCATCCCGTAGCATTTTTTCTTTAATATAGCGAGCAACTGCTAGGGATGCGCCACCACTGCCTAATTGTAATGAGAAATCATTTTTAAAATATCCCGAATGCTCAATAACGTTAGCAGCAAACTCTGCCAATAATAGTTGCAATGGATCTTTCGTTATCCGTAGGGCCCCTGATGCAATCTTACTAGAATCACCAATGCTATCAACAACCACAATGTAATCCACTTGTGTTTGAGGAATGGTAATAGGGAAAACATGACCTGTAATTAAATTATCAGTAACGGCTACTACTTTATCAGCATAAGCAGCATCAATGGTCGCATATCCCATGGATCCACATGCGGACTTACCATCACGACCGTTCATATTACCATTTTTATCACAGTTTGGTGCACCAATAAAAGCTACATCGATTTTAAGCTCACCACACTCAATCGCCCGAGCTCTGCCACCATGGGAACGAATCAGTACTGGCTGTTTCAATTTACCAGAAGTCAAATACTCTCCTAATTTGCCTCGCACACCGCTTGTTTGAATCGCAGTAATAACTCCAGATTCCAAGTGAGGAATAATCGCTTCATGAATGGCTGCCAAGGAGCTAGTCGCCAATGTGATCCCTTTAAAACCTTTACGAGCAATGGCATCAACAACCAAATTAAGCAAATAATCACCATTGCGGAAATGATGATGAAAAGAAATGGTCATGCCATCTTGTAACTGAGTTGCATCAATAGCCTGTTCCAGAGATTCTAACACCTTATTGGTATGTGGTTTAGTCATGGAGATTTTAGGTCCTACCATCCGCCCTGTAGGAATTGTAGCAAAGGCACCAGCAAAGTTTTTTACGACTTCATTACTCATGATTGTTTCCTCCTCTATTGCCATTTACTGCAGCGGCATAAGCAAGAACACGCTCTGCTCTATCCACGATTGGAGTATCAATCATTTTTCCATTCAGTGATACAACACCAAGACCACGAGCCTTCGCATCATTATTAGCAGCAATTACCCGCTCAGCATACTCAATTTCCTTAGTTGTCGGCGTAAATATTTCATGGACAATCCGCATTTGACGAGGATTGACAATGGATTTACCATCAAAGCCCATTTCTTTAATCATAACCGTTTCGTTAAATAACCCCTCATCATCACTTACATCCGAGAATACAGTATCAATGGCTTGAATACCAGCTGCTCTAGCAGCCAGGATCAATTGCCCCCGTGCGACAAAGAGTTCTCTACCACTTTTAGTACGAGACGTTTTCAAGTCGGCTATAAAATCTTCCCCACCAATGGCAAGTGCCACCATCCGCAGACTTGCAGTAGCGATATCATAGGCCTTCATCAAACCCTTAGCCGTTTCAATTGCGCCCATCATTTTAATGGATCCAGCAGGGAAATTATTCTTTATTTCCGCCTCATTAATCAGTTCTTCCACTCTTTTTATCTCATCGGCCGTTTCTACTTTTGGCAAACGTATTAAATCTGGTTTAGAAGGCAAAATAGCCTTTAAGTCATCAAGTCCGTAGGGTGTACTTAAATGATTAGGACGAACTGCAACTTCACATGGACGGGAAATATATTTAATTGCATTGGCCACCAAGTGACGAGCCGCATCTTTTTCTCCAATGGAAACAGAATCCTCTAAGTCAAAGATTACGGTATCTGTACCATAGATTCCAGCACTTTGCAGCATCCCTGGATTATTACCTGGCATAAACATCATACTTCGTCGTAGCTTCATCTCTATTTCACCTCTCCTTCAGCCATAGCCCGATCAATTGCAGTATCTACCCTGGCATAAATGGTGCAATCAAGTGCCCCCCGATCATTAATATCTACAATTACATCCTGTATTTCGCGCCTAATAAGGACTTCAAGAACCGCTGCTTCAATTTTTTTCCCATACTGTTTCTTAACAGGACTTTTCAGATTAAGAGTAATACCTGCGTTCGTTTGAGCAGGCGAAATCATTATCATGACATCATTTGATTCAACCGTCCCTGCCATCCCTGTTTTCTTAATACAAGTCATCTAAACCACCATCCTCAATAAAAATTACTTTCCCATTGACTTTTTTATAGTTAAACTAAGCCAAACATATTATACATACATACATACAAATAACATCTCTATCTTTCAGATTCAGGATACGGGATACCATCTTTCTTGTAGTTTATGAATTCGCTATAAATTCTAAAATTCCTTCTCAAAATACCCGATTCTTTTTAGTAATTTATGACTACAGGGATATCTATAAAAAGGAGATTGTATCACTTTCTAGTTTCAGTCGAATGAGTCCACTGTGCTGAAAAGTAAGAAGTGTTATGTGTAAAACAATTACATATAACACTTCTTATTTCTCACTTACCAATATCCCAAAAATTTCCACCAAATGCCACCAATTCCCACCCAGATAACAATATGCATCAGGGAGACAAAAAAGCCAAGCTTCCACCAGGTTTTTTGGTCAACATATCCTGCCCCAAAATAAACAGGTGACGGACCTGAGCCGAAATGTGTTAAACAACCACAGATATTAGAAGCCATGGCTACGACAAAGGCCGAAATAAATGGCGGTGCGCCTGAAGCAACACCTAGGGTAATCAACGCACCATACATGGACGTTATGTGAGCCGACATACTTGCAAAGAAATAATGACTATATAAATAAATCACAAAGGACAGCACAACTGCTGTTATCATACTGGTTCCTACCATTTGATGTTCTAGTATCTTAGCAAACCAAGGAATAAAACCTGTTTTATTCAAATAATCCGACATTAAAATAACGCTACCTACCCATACTAACGTATCCCATGCTTTTGTTTCTTTGATCACATGATCCCATGTAAGAACTTTGGTAACAAGTAGGACACAAAGGCCAATGAAGGCGATTAAGGTACCGTTCAGTTTGGTTATTTCTGCGGTTGCCCACAAAGTCAACAGCCCAACGAATACGGCCATCATAATTTTTTCGCCTCTTGAGACTGGCCCCATTTCTTTTAATACTTTATTCGCCATTTCTTTGGCTTCTGGAGTTCTTTTTATTTCAGGTGGATAAATTTTATAAAGAACATAAGGAATTGTAATAAGTGCGATGATCCCTGGAACAGAGGCTGCTATAAACCAGCTCATCCAAGTTATATCAACATTTAAAATCTTTTTCGCCATCTCAGCGGCAATAGGATTTCCAACCATAGCTGTCATAAACATGGCTGAAACAACAAAATCAATGTGCCATACTGATGTCATTAGATAAGCACCAATTTTTCTCGATGATTCCCCTGGCTTTGAATCAAATGCATGAGCCAAACTCTGGACAATAGGAAAAACAAGTCCCCCTGCCCGAGCCGAGTTAGAAGGAATAGCTGGCCCGATAATTATATCACTGATAACCAGCGAATATACTAACTTGAGACTACTATCACCGAAGGACCGCATAACCAAGTAGGCGATACGCTTACCAAGTCCAGTAATAATGAACGCTCTAGCTAAAATGAATGCCGAAACAATAAGCCATACAGTACCTCCACTAAACGCTGTCAATACTTCATTAAATTTTATAGTATTGGTCAACGCCGTTAATGTTAGAGCAACCAAAGCGACAGATCCTGCTTCAATCGGACTTAAAATAAAACCAACAACAGTACCCATAAAAATGGCAAACAAATGCCACGCTTGAGGCTTAAGACCTGCTGGAACTGGACTAAACCAGATGGCCAACACTACTCCTACTGTGAGCAATGCTGCAAGTTTTTTACTCATATAAACACTCCCTTTTTAATATTTTGCAAAAATTCTTACATAATAGTAGCATGAAACAAAGGGAGTGAGGATATTTTGTTCTTTTTGTTCATTAAATTCTTTAGTTATAAACCGTATAGACAACTCCTAATACTTTCTGCATCAAATCAAAATATAGAATAATACCAGCAACAATCAATACTACACCTGATGATTGCTGCACGAATGGCAGCCATTTATATAATCTTCTCACTTTATACAGATATTTGTTCAATAAGAAAGCCACAATTAAGAAAGGTATACAAAATCCCATGGCATACACAAATAGTAATAATGCCCCTTGACCAAGGGTAGCAGTGGTACTGGCATAGACTAAGATCGACGTTAAAATCGGACCAATACAAGGCGTCCAACCTGTTGTAAAGGCCACACCTAAGATAAAGGCGCCGATGGGTCCATGAAGGGTATTGGTTAATAGCGGTCGATATTCACGTTGAAGAGCCGTTATTTCGAGAAAACCAAGTAAATGAAATCCCATAATAACCATGAAGACTGCACCACTTTGGCGGATCACGTCTTGATAATCAAGAAATACCTGGCCGAAATAAGAAGCAGTAGCCCCCATCACTACGAACACAATCGTAAAGCCACTCAAAAAGCAAAGTGCATTTAATAGAAATCCCCACTTACTCTCCATTACATCTGTTGTTTTTGTACCTGCTAAAAAAGCAGTATAAGTAGGTAAAACAGGCAATACGCAGGGTGATAAAAAAGAAATAACCCCTGCAATAAATGCCGTTATCAAGGTAATATTATTATCCATATCAATCACCTACAGACTATTTATTATGCCCTCAATTTCAATCCTCGTCATAGCACCAGACTTACGATATTTGACCATCCCATGTTTATTAACGATAATAGTGGTCGGAATAGCAGTAACCTGAAATTTTTTCCCTATAGATCCATTTTTATCCAATAACACTGTCATAGTATATTGGTTTTTATTCATAAAATCACTTATTTTCCCATTTGGTTCCTGTAAATTAACAGCATAAAAATCTATCTTTTGCTGATTGTTTTGAGAAAATCCTTCTAAAGTCGGCATTTCTTCTACGCAGGGCGGACACCATGTTGCCCAAAAATTGATTACAGTTATTTTTCCTGGTTGTCCAACTTTCACCTGAGAGCCATCCAAGCTTTCAAGGATAAATGGAGTCAAAGTTTGCCCGACCTTTACACCATTTTCATTTGATGGCAACGGCTTATTGGTATCATCGTCAAGTAAGGTATACCAATAACCTAAAGCCACCATAATAACGCCTATTATAATAAAAAAACTTTTTCTAATCATGCTATCAACTCCTATTAATATATATTACTACATGAGAATTCTTTCGTCATTCGCCAAAAAGATTTTTGATTCCTTTTTTACCACATTATCTACTTTGCATTTATTATATAGGCATATTTTGCTATACTATATATAGTAACGAACAATCATTAGGAGGTCATATGCACCAATATCTCTTTTTCATCGGTGATTTCCCCATTAGAGCTTATGGACTAATACTCAGCTTGAGTATTATTTTGGCTACATGCACTGCCTATTTTTTAGCTAAACAAGATGGACGCTGGCACCAGCACGTGATTGATATAGGAATTTATGGCGGCATATCTGGTATAGTTGGTGCTCGGTTATGGGATGTTTTTTTCTTTGACTGGGGTTATTACAGTCATCACTTATTGGAAATTCCTTTTGTCTGGCAAGGAGGAATGGCCATTCAAGGTGGCATACTCTTTGGCGTAATCGCCGGCGTAATCTACACTAAACGCTATAATATTGATACTTGGTCCTTTGCCGATATTGTAACTCCAGCAATCATCATCGGACAATCTATTGGGCGCATGGCCAATTTGTTAAACGGTGATGCTTTTGGTCATCCAACAGGCGGCTCTTTTGGCATAGTCTATCCGTCAACAACCCTGGCTTATCAAGTCTATGGCAATCAACCTCTTTGGCCTGCTGAAATATGGGAAGGACAAATCGACATTATCATCTTCGTCTTATTATTACTGTTTCGAACTACCAATCATGGCAAAGGCCAAGTATTTATTCTATATACCATTTTATACTCACTGGCACGCTTCTTTTTAGAATACTTACGCGGCGACTATGGTACACTACTGTTTGGCTTAAAATCAGCCCAATTGACTAGCCTAGCAATCATTATCATTGGCAGCGTTCTATTTATCTGGTGCGGTCTACAGAACAACCCCAAAGAGCAAGCTAAAAAACAATCTGGCAATTTGAGAAAAAACAAGTAAAAAGTTTTTTGCCTAATCTCATGAATTAAGCCTCAAAACCAGTTGGTTTTGAGGCTTAATTCCGTTAAAAATATCAATTATTTTTCATATACTGCAATAGCTTCAATTTCCACACTTACATCACGGGGTAATCTAGCGACTTGTACACAAGCACGAGCTGGTGGGTTATTGGTAAAATATTCAGCATAAATCTTGTTCACAACTGCGAAATCTTCCATATCCTTGAGAAAAACACCCGTCTTTACTACGCTATCAAAACTTAAACCTTCATGGGCTAAAATGGCTTTCAAATTATTGAGTACTTGATATGTCTGTAGTTCAACCCCACCATAGACAATCTGTCCGCTAACAGGATCTAAGGGAATCTGACCGGAGATAAATAAGAAACCATTAGCCTTAATTGCCTGGGAATAAGGCCCAATGGCTTGAGGTGCTCCATTAGTATTAATTACAGTTTTCATATAATGATACCTCCTTGACATTGACATTTTTTAAGATTAACTCTCTATTAGTCTTTTCGATGAAAAGAAAAAAAATCCTGTAAAATTTGGTAAGAAAAACGCTAGCACTTCATTTCGAACCGCAAAAGACACTAAGGACACATGAAAATTGGTAAAATTAAACCATTATTACCTTTGCGATTAATTATTATTCTTCACTTATATCCCATTAAAGTTTATCCATGGCTAATAGCAAACCATAAAGCAAGGCCTGTGGTCTAGGCGGACAACCTGGCACATAAATATCTACAGGTACTAGTTCATCGACTGCTCCTCGAACAGCATAACTGCTGCCGAAAACCTGACCACTAGCAGCGCATGCACCAACTGCCATAACAATTTTGGGATTAGGCACAGCCTCATATGTCATCAATAAAGCCTGGGTTAAATTCCGAGTAACCACCCCTGTAACCATCAGCATATCAGCATGCCGCGGTGAAGGGACAAAATCAATACCATACTGTTGCAAATCATAGATAGGATTACTCAAGGCGCCCATTTCAAAATCGCAGGCATTACATGAACCAACATCCACATGTCTAATATGCAGTGAACGACCAAGTATATCCCTGATTCTTTCTGCTAGTAAGTTACCTGTATGATCAGCTAAGCTGCCAGATAATGTAGCTAGCTTATAATTATCAGAATGCCTGATCTGCTGTGCTTCACAATGCTGTACACATCGTCCGCAAAAAATACAGGCATTATGATTAACAATCATCTCTTGCCCTGTGATAATAATGGCTTTTGTCGGACAAACCATAGCGCACACCTGGCAATCACTGCAAACTTTATTGTCTACTACCACTTCACCACGAAAGCTTGCTGGAACCTGACCACCATCATATTTTTCAGTCACAATACCAGTATAAATAATTTTTTTTAGTATGTTTATCATTACCTACATTGCCCCCTTAGCGATCAAGACATGCATAGCATAATTCAAAACTCTTATTAATCAATGGAAAATCCGGGATAATATTGCCAGGAGAAGCGACAGTAACAGCAGGCCAGTTTGGGTACGATGCCGACCTAACAACATAGCGGTATATTCCATTGTTCTCGCCTACCATAACCCAATGCAGGTTACTACCGCGAGCTGATTCACTCCACCCTAAACCGCTGCTGTAAGGTTTTATCTGAGGAATATCAACTTTTAGACCACCTTGGCTACCAGGCATCTCTTCAAGGATTTGCCTAATCATTTGTAATGATTGTTCTACTTCATCGGCGCGAATCCAGAGCCGTGCAGCTACATCGCCACTTGTCTGTACAGGTACTGTAAACTTTAATTTTTTATAAATGGAATAAGCATGATCTCTCCGCATATCACTATCTATCCCTGATGCTCTGGCTGCCACACCGACTACTCCCAAATCAAGAGCAGCATGCCGGCTTAAAATGCCTGTACGATTAACCCGGTCTAGAAAGGCACTATTATCATGTAACAATCCCATCATTTCTACAAACTCATCAGCCAAATTATCTAATGTATTCTGTATTTCCCGGGAAAAGTCTGGCGATATATCCTGGCTTACGCCACCAGGAATGACCATCCCCCGCAAAAATCGATTGCCAGTTAACCTTTCATTCAAGCGCATTAATAATTCTTTTAGCCGGGAACCATGACTAATCCCTACTGCAAAGCCTACCCCTGCACATAAATTACCAATATCGCCCACATGGTTATACAACCTTTCCAGTTCAGCGACCAGCACTCTTAGATATTCAGCTTGAGGAGGAATATGGATGTGAGCCATTGTTTCGATAGCCTGTGCGTAAGATATGGCATGAGATACACTGCAGGCACCACAAATGCGCTCAGCACGATAAGCGGCCAATTCAATGGGCAGTCCTTCTACCCCCTTCTCAATGCCTCTATGGGTAAAAAATAGTTTCGCATCCAAATTGATGATCTGTTCACCCGACTGGCTAAATCTAAAATGCCCTGGTTCAATAATGCCAGCATGAATAGGACCAACAGGCACTTCAAAGACACCTGCTCCATGCACACTGACCATAGGATATGGAGTATTCGCCTCAGGTACATGCATATCCACCGCAAAATCCTTGCGCAGTGGGTATAATCCTAGTGGCCAATTTTCATGTAGCACCAGACGGCGCAAATCGGGATGCCCAATGGGCACAAGACCAAATAAATCATGGATCTCCCGTTCATACCAGGCTGCTGCCGGAAAGCAAGGCGTTAATGAGGAAAATTCCAGCCTCTCCTCTGAATTTAACACTGCTTTAAGCCCCTTAAATATGCCCTCCCCAGCAAAAATACAATATATAGCAAAGCAGCCATTAATACTTCGTTCATCATTGGCGAACATGGCTGTAAGGTTGAATTTTCCGTCACTACATACTGCCTTAGCTTGGCTGGCTAAATCACGGGCAGTAATTTCTTGGTATTCCATATCATTACCCTCCCATTACAATAGATGCCGCCATAGTTAACATGTCGTCTAACCAAGTTGGTACATACAATCCTGTCACAATAATGAGCCCTACTGAAATAGCCATCGCCATAAGAGCCGGCTTGCCAATCGATACACTAGAAGCTCGGTATTTGGGTTTAGAGCCAAAGGCCATTGACAAGCAATAATACATCATCCCAGCAAAAATACCAGCAAGTAACAGTAGTACGCCTGATCCTAATAGTACCCGCCCACTAGAAAAGGCTGCCCCGATAATGATAAATTTACTGATAAAAATACCAAAAGGTGGTGTTCCAGTAATTGCCAGGATAGCAATGATAAACAATGTGCCCACAAAGGGCATGGTACTGACTAGCCCACGAATACGGGCAATATGTTTTGTCTGATACTCTTGCGTTATCACACCTGCCATATAAAATAGGGCCGATTTCGCAATTGCATGATTAATAACATGCAGCAGAGCACCATAAATGGCCAAGGGAGTCCCAATACCAATTCCTAAGATAACTATTCCCATATGCTCTACACTAGAATAAGCCAACAACCTTTTAAGGTCATGCTGCACTAAGATAAAGGGAATAGCAATGGCAATAGAAAGCACACCAAAACCAATCAATAAGTATTGCAAAAACTCATGATTAATAACCGCTTGTACTACAATTAAATTACGCATGATAGCGTATACTGCGCAACTTAATACCACGCCAGATAGCAAAGCGCTAATTGGTGACGGTGCCTGGCTGTGGGCATCAGGTAGCCAGGTATGCATAGGCGCTAGTCCCACTTTTGTCCCATAACCGATCAAAATAAACACAAAGGCTAATTTAACAATTGTGGGATCAAGATCCGGACTCATCTTTTTTAGCTCCAACCAACTCAGTGCTTGGAAATCTGAGCCAACCACGCTAACCTGAGCATAATACAAGAGAGTAGTACCCAGCAACGCCAGACATATTCCTACCGTACACACCATTACATATTTCCAGGCAGCCTCCAGAGCGGAATGATTAAAATAAAAAGCCACTAAAAAAGCAGATGCCAAGGTAGTAGCTTCCACAGCCACCCACATTAGACCCAAATTCCCTACAATTAACACACTAATCATGGTAAAAATCAATAAATTAAACAACACATAATATCTATGCAGCATTTCAAAGGTTATATGCCCATTTGCTAATTCTTTTTCCATATAAGAAATAGAAAATAGCATTGACGTAAATGATAATACAGCCACTATACTAAGTAATACAGCACTTAAATGATCGACATACAACATTTTATAACTAAAAGCCCCTTCCATTGTAATTTTATATACAATGGCTACTAAAGACGAACTTGTTAAAATACTGCCTGTTAGATTCACTATTGCTATACTAACTTTTTGGGGCTGAAAAATCGATACCAAACCAGTTAGTATGGGTAAAAACAGGGCCAAAAACAGTAAATCCCCCACAATATCATCCCTTTAGTTTTTTTAATCTGCTGGTATCTGTTGACATCCCTGATAATTTCAGTCGATATGTCAAAATCCCGAGCACCATCACCGCAACCAATACATCAAAGAAAACTCCCAGTTCAATAATTAAAGGAAAACCTTTTGCCGCCGACAATCCCACTAAATATATACCGTTTTCCATCGTAATCATTCCCATAATCTGCATGACAGCTTGTCTTCGCGTTATAATGAGCAATAGCCCAATGAGAGTCATAGCCACAGCAGTAGCTAGGGCATCACGACTACCAGCCCCAGGTAATGCCCGGTCAATAAGACCATATGAAAGTACAATAGCAATACAAGCAGTTACTGCTGAATAATTAATATTTAAAATAGGATGATTTTCACGTTCCTGTTGTAATGTGCTAACAATATTCATTAAGACATAGGGCAAAAAACCTGCTTTAATGATGATAGTTAATAAAGCTGCAACATATATCTGTACTTCCCCTGTATCTATTCCCACTGCTGTACATGCTAGAGCCAACATAAAAGACTGAACTCCGATAATCCTCACAGCGGTTTTAAGCCCAGATACTCTAGTCAACAATAAGGTTGTAAATAACAATAAAATTGTTAGTATATTCATAAATTACCCTCCTCACCACGACTATTTCCTTACTGTGCAACGAGCGCCAGTAAAGACAATAAACAGGATACCGCTAAAAAATTGGGCACTTTGAAAAGCCGCATTTTATTCGTGCTGGTCTCAGCAATCGCAATAGAAACAGCTACCAGTAATACTTTCAGTACTATCCCGATAAAAATAGTACTACCAAACACATTACCAGGCAAGAACAGCAAGATAAATAACAATATCATAATCATTTGTTTGACTGCGGACGCCCAAAAAATCAAGGCCAATTTACGCCCGGAATATTCCAAAACCATACCTTCATGAATCATAGTTAGCTCTAAATGAGTATCAGGATTATCCACGGGAATACGCCCAGTCTCTGCAATTAATACAATAAAAAAAGCGATAGCTGCAAACACATAAGCCAAGGACAAGGAGCTGCTTGCCGCGTGACTCGCCATTAACCCTAAATTTGTTGTTTGAGCTTTAGAAGCAACAGTCAGAATGGATAGTAGAAGAGCCGGCTCCACCAATATGGCGATAAACATTTCCCGTGCCCCACCCATACCGCCAAAAGCGCTACCACCATCTAATGATGCCAGTACTAAAAAGAACCTTCCAAGTGCCAATAAATATATTAATGTAAAGAAATCACCAACCCCCGAACTCTGACTAGTAACAATAGGCACCAGCGCAGCTGCAGCGGCAGAGGCAGCAAAATAAATGTATGGCGCTATCTTAAAGATCCAAGAAACAGTCGGTGATACGACACTATCTTTGGCCAATAGCTTAATTAAATCAAAGTAAAGCTGAAAAATCCTAGGGCCTCGCCTGCTTTGCAGTCCTGCTTTAGCCGTTTTGATAATTCCTGCCACCAATGGTGCCAACAGTACCAATCCCAAAGCCTGAATAACACTTAATAATATATTCATCACCTATTCACCACCCTGTGCTCCAAATCAATATGACCACTGTGACTGCCATAATATATCCAACATACAATTGTACACTGCCAGTCTGAATACTTTTCATAAATTTGGCTGCTCTAATAATGATTTCATTAATAGGACGATAAACTACTGAAACGAATAAATATCGAATGCGTACATGGTAGAACAACTTGCGCCCATAATATTTATTATCATTGGCATTAATCAAAGTTTCAAAGTAGGGATGAACAATACTATTGAACACCATACGTATGGATTTTGAAAATCCAGTAGCTGTATACTCCATATGATAATTCGGCACAATACCACATGTCCATGTTTCACCAACGGCAACTTTCTCCTTGCCAAATATGAAATGTAGTAGCATAGCTATAGCTAATCCACTCAGTAAGAGGAGTACAATAGCAGCCGTTGAAATTCCCCCGTCACTTTGACCTGTGGCTGGGGCCAGTACATACCAGTCATAACCAACCAAACCTCTGGTATCAATACTAGGAAACCTCACTAGCACCTGACTCAATATCGTAAGCATGGCCCTCGGCCATAGACCCAAAACCACACACATACCTGCTAACATCCCCATAGCAACTAACATGGAAGGCGCTGCCTCAACTGCCTGTTCTGCCTTTTTACTGCGGGGCTTAGCGAGAAAAGTAATACCAAAGGACGTAGCAAAACAAGCTGCTGCCAGTGCCCCTGTTAATCCTAATAAAGGGATTAGTAAAGCACTAAAAACCTTGCCTGTAATGCCGACCAACGCTTGAGGTAAAAATAGTAATACCTGAAAAGTCAACCACTCACTTACAAATCCATTTAAGGGTGGCAACGCCGCTATTGCAACTGAGCTAACTAGACAAAATACTGCCGTATAAGGCATTTTTTTGATCAATCCGCCCAGTTGTTCCATATCCTTCGTATGAGTTGCCTGTAGTACTGCCCCAGCACCCATGAATAACAAGGACTTAAATAATGCATGATTAAAAACATGATACAGTGCGGCACTAAAAGCCACGCCGGCCAAGAATGGCTGTTCTTTACTCATAAACACCATACCAGCGCCAATACCCAGCAATATAATACCAATATTTTCCACACTGCTATAGGCTAATAACCGCTTAATATCATGTTCAATAAAAGCATATAGCACTCCGATAACAGCAGTAATAATCGCCAATACTAAAATCAGGTTTCCCCACCACACCGGTCCTGTTCCCAAAAACTCTAGAAAAAATCGACACATACCATAAATAGCTGTTTTGAGCATGACGCCAGACATTAAAGCAGAAACATGACTAGGAGCAGCAGGATGAGCCCGTGGTAACCAGATATGCAAAGGAACCATCCCAGCTTTTGTACCAAAACCGATTAGAACGCATAGGAAAATGATATTTCTCGAATTTTCACTGACTAAACTGCCTTTTAACTGACTAAAATCCATACTGCCAGCCCCGGTTGCTAACAATAAAAATGCAGTGATAATAAAAATAGTCCCAATATGTGTCATTACAATATAAATATAAGCAGCTCGAGTACTTACTTTTTTCTCATATTCGTGATTGACCAATAAAAAAGATACGGTGCTCATGACTTCCCACGCAATAATAAAGGCTACCACATGACTCACTGTAAATACTAGCACCATAGACAATAAAAAAACATTATACAAACCTGCCATTAGAGGCAGGCGACAATTATAATATTCCCGGCTATAGCCATAGGCATAGATGCTGGTAGCTGCACCTACCACCCCAACAATCAGCAAAAAATAGGCTGATAAATAATCAATACTTGTGCCTATGGGACCAAATGGCAACACCACAGGCAAGGCAACGACCACCTTGCCCTGTATAAAAATAAAAATTGCACATAGTATCGCCGCGGCAGAGCCCATGAGCGCAATACTATGTGCAATATAATTTGTAAGTTTCGCATTACTTCTAGTAAAAAAAACCGACACTACACCTGCACTAAACAATAACAGCATTAGATAATACAAATCACTTGCAATCATGATCCTACCACCTCATCATTACATAATAATATTTATATTCTATGAAAGCTTATACTAATCCTGCCTACAACTTACTGATTATTTGAAAAACATCAAAAACTTACAAATATTTTTATAGCCCAAGCAATACCTGTAGGTAAAACAGCTATTCCGCCTTGGTCATTACTATTTTACTCTGCATTTCAAATATGTTACATTTATATAGTAGATTTCTGTTACTATCGCAAAGGGGGTCTTTTTATCAATAAAATTCGTATTGTCCTAGCTGATGACCACGCTGTTTTGCGCTCCGGGCTCAAGTCCCTCCTCAACAGTTCTCCCCAATTTGAAGTCATTGGTGAAGCAGAAAATGGCTTTCAGGCTATCGAAATGGTGGAAACTCTTAAGCCGAATGTTTTGTTACTTGATTTATCCATGCCAGATATGAACGGTATTGATTGTATAAAAGAAATTAGGTCTCGCGGTCTAACGTGCCCGATATTAGTATTAACCATGTATGATGACGAAGAATACATCACAGAAGTCATGCGTTCAGGAGCCAATAGCTATGTACTAAAAAAATCAGCTGATACCGAGCTTATGGAATGTATTATCAAAATTCATACAGGTAAAAAATATCTGAATGAGGCTCTGTCCCAATCATTATTAAATAGCATACTTTATACCAGCACTGATGTATCAGATCAACAAAGCCCATATAAAATCTTAAGTACTAGGGAACGAGAAGTACTGCGATTTTTAGCTCATGGTCATACCAATAGCGAAATTGCTAAACTGTTATCCCTTAGCCCAAAAACAATTGATACATATCGTTCACGTATTATGCATAAACTAAATATCCATAAGAAATCCGACCTAGTGAATTACGCCATTCAATATAACTTAATAGCTCTATAGTTTTCTTGCCAAGCGTAAGGCTATACCCTACAAATTTGTAGGACACGCCCCTACTACACTTTACTGTATATACCTGATTTACATCTATCTCCATTTAAGTGAAAATACAACTAGTATTATTCTTATTTTCCCTAGTCAAGATTGTTATTTTTTGCACATTTGACTTAGTTTCCCAATTTTAGAAGTAAAGGAGTATATAAAAGATGCAACAAAACCATATCGATGCCTTAAAGAAGATTGTCGGCGAGGACAATGTCATGACCAGTACTGAGGATTTATTTTCTTATTCCTATGATGCAACACCAGGCCATGCTCATATGCCAGATGCCGTAGTTACTCCTGCCAATACCAATGAAGTTTCACAAATTATGAAACTTGCTAACGCTAATAAAATACCTGTTTATCCGCGGGGTTCAGGTACCAATCTTAGTGCAGGCTGTGTTCCTACCAAGGGTGGAATTGTACTGCTCATGACACGTTTCAATAAAATTGTGGAAATAGACTTAGAAAACCTGGTAGCAGTAGCAGAACCTGGTGTTATTGTTGCCGATTTAAATAGCACTGTTGCCGTATCTGGTCTTATCTATCCACCAGATCCAGGTACAGTCGCAACTGCAACCTTAGGTGGCACAGTATGTGAGAATGCCGGTGGTCTGCGAGGCCTAAAATATGGAGTTTCCAAGCATTATGTTATGGGTCTAGAAGTAGTCCTCGCTAACGGCGATATCATGAATACTGGCGGGAAAAATGTAAAAGATGTTTCCGGTTATGACATGACCAAACTATTTACTGGCTCTGAAGGCACATTATGTGTCATCACCAAAATTATTGCTAAACTTGTACCTGCACCAGAAGCAAAGAAAGCCATGATGGCAATATTTAACGACCTAGATGATGCTGGCAAAGCTGTTTCCGGGATCATTGCCGCCAAAATCATCCCTGCTACCTTAGAAATTATGGATAACGCTACGATTCGTACAGTAGAAGATTATATGAAAATCGGTCTACCATTAGCTGCCCAGGCCATACTGCTTATTGAAGTTGACGGTAATCCTACTGTTGTCGAACAAGAAGCTGCCAAAGTTATGACTGTTCTTAAATCAAATAACGCTGCTACTGTGCAAATTGCTAAGGATGATGCCGAACGCGATAAATTATGGGCTGCTCGCCGTGCTGCCTTGCCGGCACTCGCCAAGCTCCGTCCGACAACTTTTGTGGAAGATGCTACCGTGCCTCGGAACAAAGTACCTGATTTCCTACGTGCTGTAAGTGCTGCTGCTCAAAAACACAATGTTACGATCGGAACATTTGGTCATGCTGGAGATGGCAATATGCACCCTACTATTGTTTGCGATATCAGAGATGCCGAGGAAATGAAACGTGTATACCTAGCAATGGATGAAATGTTTAAAACTGCGATTGCCCTTGGCGGTACATTAAGCGGTGAACATGGTATCGGTCTTGGTAAACTTCCTTGGATGGAAAACCAACACGGTGCAGTGTCCATGAATGTTATGAGATCGATCAAACGCACACTTGATCCTAACTTGATTTTAAATCCTGGTAAGTTAGTGGGAGAGTGTTAATATGAGTGATGAAATTAATGTAAAGGATATCAATGCCCACGATAAAGAACTACTAACCGATATTCAGGACGCCCTTGCCAATTGTATGAAATGTGGAAATTGCATGGCAGTCTGCCCAATATACAAAGAAGTAGGTAAAGAAAATTCCGTAGCCCGTGGTAAGATATCTCTGATGGAAGGCGTTCTCAGTGGCAAACTTCCCATTTCTTCCAATTTTGAAAAAGCTATGAGCATGTGTTTATCCTGTAAAGCATGTGCAACTAATTGTCCGTGCGGCGTGCCTGCTGATGAACTGATTGTACGTGGACGCCAAGCAGTTGTAAAAGCCCGCGGACTAGGTCCGATCAAGAAAAAAGTCTTTGCATTACTAAAAAATAGACAGTTATTTGACTTTTCCTTACGTATGGCAGGTCTCTTTGCACCATTATCCTTCAAAAAGTTGCCCGGTAAAATGGGCACCATTGCCCGCTTCCCGATGCCCGGTATGGATGTAAAACGGGTAACAGCTCCTATGTCTGCTAGTCCCCTTAGAAGTCAACACCCTGAAGTCATTAAAGTAGCGAATCCTAAGATGAGAGTCGGTTTTTTCACGGGCTGTACAATCAACTATATGTACACAGATGTTGGTCAAGCTACTATTAATGTCCTGAAAGCCAATAATATTGAAGTTGTAATGCCTAGTATGCAACATTGCTGTGGTACACCTGTATTCTATTCCGGTGATGTAGACTCTGCCAAAGTATTCGCTAAACACAATCTTGAAACTTTTGACAGCTACAATTTTGATTATATTATCGCATCCTGTGGTTCTTGTACAGAGGCTTTCAAAATCGAATATGTCCACATGTTTAAAGATGATCCTAAAATGAAAGCCCTAGCAGAAAAAATATCCAAAAAGACCTATGAAATCAGCGAGTTTTTAGTTGATGTTGTTAAATTTGACAAAACAAAACTCGGTCCAGTGAATGCTACTGTCACTATGCATGATCCATGTCATATGGTCCGTGGTATTAAAGTAACCAAACAACCGCGAGAAATCTTAAAAGCCATCCCTGGCTTAAAATTCGTCGAGATGTCAAAACCTGATCGTTGCTGCGGATCAGGAGGTTCCTTTAGTATGTCCTATTATGAACTTTCTCGCCAAGTCAATGATCGCAAAATTGCAGATATTGGCTCCACAAAGGCTGATATTGTTGCTACAAGTTGTGGTACCTGCCGGATGCATATTATGGATGGTTTAGAACAAAATAACATGGATAAGGAAACCCTACATGTTATACAAATCTTAGACCGATCCTATCAAGCCGGTAGCAAAAAGTAAAATAGAATCCTCTGTTAGTGGAAAGTTTGTTGGCATCATGCCAATAAGCTTTCCACTTTTTCTAGTTTCAAAAATTATAAGTTTTACGAACCGCAGAGGGTTTACAATAATCTTTTCTCTGTGTTATCTGCGCCTCTGCGGTTAAAAAATTCCGTGTCTATATTTGTATTATTGTATTAAAAGAAGCATAATGTTTTTCAATACGCTTATAGTGGAATTTCAACGAAAATTTTAGTTCCCTGACCAACTGCTGATTTAATGTCAAAGATCCCCTCAACCAATGCTACTCTTTCACTCATTCCATATATCCCCAGAGATGTGCGACTATGAGTACTTTTAAACAATTCTAAATTAAATCCTACGCCATTATCATTGATCATCAAAATAAGCTTAGTCTGTGTTTTATACAGTGATACCCATACTTCTGTCGCCTTAGCATGTTTAACAATATTAGTTAATCCCTCTTGTAAAATCCTATATAAGGCAATCTCAACTTCTGTGGCAAATCGTTCACGGGATAGATTATTAAACTCAACATGCATTACAATATTATACTGTTTAGAATAATTCGCTATATACTTTTGTGCAGCCGCCACCAGGCCCAAATCATCTAATAATACAGGACGCAATTCTACTGCCATATCATGAACAGCCTCTAGCGTAGTGCGGGCAAGGTCGCGCATATGTAATATTTTTTCCCGTTCCCCACTACCCTTAACTTGTTCTGCAAGAACACGCAGACCTACAATAATGGAGGTCAAAGACTGACTTGTTTCATCATGAAGTTCCCGAGAAATTCTCTTGCGTTCTTCTTCCTGAACCCTGATGATCTTATTTAAAAATACGAATTGAAGCTCCTCCTTCTCCTTTAATGCCCCAACTAACTTTTCCTGCCTTGCATTTGACTGTAAATTAGCCTCAACAAAACGTGCTGCCAATCTGGCATAAGGCTCCGAAGTTTTCAGTTCCCCAGTAACGCCAATGACACCCACACACTTATTCTCAAACATTATCGGCATATTAAATCCAGTACGTACACCATTGAAACGTAGTTCATCAGCCTTAGTGACATAAAATTCTTTAATCACTCCCGACTTAAGCATCATAGCTCCGGGCTCATGCACCTGTCCAATACGTTCCTTGCTAAAAGATGCAATAACGACCCCACGATCATCAAGAATATTTACATTTTTATTTAGCTCAGCAGCAACAATATCCACTAAAGACTGAGCAAATTTCGCATCCAATCTCTGATATTCATTGTCCATCATATAGCCTCCATGAAAATTATATATTAAAAATACTTTCTTTCATCACGTGGCTTACTATTCCTACACCTGTAAATATATTCTAATGAAAATATTGACATATAACAATATTTCTATTAACATAAAGAGTAATTAAATTTGCTGTGATGCATAGAGGTGCGGATATTATTAGTATGTATAGTGAGCTGGTCACGATGAACTATACAAAAAGGAATCTCTGCCGAAGTAAAAATAACCTGCCTGGTTTTTTTGCTGGATCTGTATTGAATAAATACAAGTCTGTCATCTGAAAATTCCCATTTTCAGATGAAGCGCTATCTCATACAAGCGGAAATTTATATATTTATGTAAATTTTTTGGTTGTGAGATAACTCGCAACCATTTTTTATTTTTTTAATAGGAGGTATTTTAATGTCAGAACCTACATTGAACCTTGAAGAATTATGTCCACAAAAAGCAGGACTTAAACGTGATATGAAATCACGTCACCTTATGATGATTTCCATTGGGGGTACAATTGGTACTGGACTATTTGTCGGTTCAGGGCAAACCATTAGCCAAGCAGGTCCTCTGGGTGCTGTCCTTGCCTATCTAGTCGGTGGCTTCATTATGTATCTAGTTCTATTGTGCCTAGGTGAATTAACAGCTGCCATGCCAGTCTCGGGCTCATTCCAGAGCTATGCCTCGCGCTTTATCTCCCCTGGTGCTGGTTTTACTACTGGATGGCTATATTGGATCAACTGGGCTATTTGCATTGCGGCCGACTTTACCGCAGCAGGTATTATCATGAATAATTGGTTTCCTAAGGTCGCTATTTGGATCTGGTGTGGCGTTTTTGCCACTATACTAGCCTTATTAAATATAATTTCAGTAAAAGCCTATGGTGAAGCTGAGTTTTGGTTTGCCAGCATCAAAGTAACTGCTATTCTCGCCTTTATTGTAGCAGGCTGCGGTTTAATCTTTGGCTTTTCTGGCAATACCGTTCCTGTAGCATTCTCCAATTTTCATACTAGTTCAGGCCTCTTCCCTAATGGTTTGGAAGCTGTATTTCTAACGATGATTGCTGTTGTTTATTCTTTCCAAGGCGCTGAGCTTGTAGGTATTGCTGCCGGGGAATGTGAAAATCCAGACAAAAACGTACCTAGAGTCATCAAAGGTATTGCTTTCCGCATCATCTTCTTTTATGTACTGGCAATGATTGTACTAGCAGCTATCATTCCTTTTAATGAGGCTAGCGTTCTAGAAAGCCCTTTTGCCCATGTCTTTGGTACGCTAGGCCTACCCCTAGCCAAAGATATTATGTTCTTTGTCGTTATGACCTCCGCCCTATCTTCAGGCAATTCTGCCTTATATGCTTGCTCGCGCCTTCTATGGTCTATGTCTAAGGAAGGCCTCGCTCCGAACGTGCTCGGCAAAGTAAACTCCCGCGGTGTGCCCGTATATGGCGTATTAATCACTGTAGTCCTAGCCTGTATGTCTTTATTGACTAGTGAATACGCTGCTGATACGGTATATCTTTGGCTCATGTCGAGTACTGGTTTGACAGGTTGTTTAATCTGGGTGATTATTGCCTGGTGTCAGCTCAACTTCCGCAAAAAGTTCATCCGCCTTGGTGGCAAATTAGAACAACTAACCTTTCACACTCCATTCTATCCTCTTGTCCCCATATTAGCGTTAATACTAAACTTGTGTGTAATTATCAGTTTATATTTTGACGAATCACAACGTATTGTCCTATATACTGGTATTCCGACACTAGTTGGGATTTATTTGTACTATTTACTATTTTTGAATAAAAAACATACCGTAGCCTTAAAAGAAACAAAAGCAAACTAACTATTCTGGGGTGGTCTCATTTTAATGAGACCATCTCTTTTTTAAGTCATCAGAAATCGCACTAATTACCAGTATGACCTCCTTTAATTCCATGTTATAATGTTATGTAAACTAATCAAAAGGAGGGTACGTATGGATTCCTTGTCACATGCATTGATTGGCATTGCTGTTGCCGGTTTGTCGGGTCATCAGTTATCCTTACATGACCCCATCTACTTAGCAACTATTCTCGGGGCTGAGGCTCCTGATTTTGATATAATTGCTCTACTCAAGGGGAATTTTTCATACCTTAGACAGCACCGAGCCTTTTCACATTCCATCCCTGGCCTGGCCGTATGGTCTATGCTGATTGGCGCAATCCTGCATTTTTTCATGCCACAAACCAATCTATTATCCTTATTGGGATGGGCTTTTGCCGGTGGTTTGTCTCATACTATTATTGATTACTTTAATACTCATGGCGCAGCCATTCTGTGGCCTGTTCGTAAAGAACGTAAGAGCTTGTGCTTGCTAAATGTATTTGATCCTATATTATTAGTGTTAATGATGAGTTTATATCACCTTAACCTCACTGCAGCCCAACAGTCACTAGGTACTTTTTTTATCATTACTGCCTACATCTCTCTCAGAATTATACTGCGCAAAAGAGCTAAAAATCAACTGAAGAGCTTATTTGACAACCAAAAAATAACACAAATATCGGTAATGCCTTCATTAAAACGTATATTATTCTGGGATTTTGTCTTGGAAACTAAAGATCGCCACCTGGTGGGGCAATTGGGCGCACTCTATCCAGTGTTGGAGATTAACGCCAACCTTCCCAAGCAAAGAACTCTTTCTAAATTTACAATACAAGCTCAAAAAACTCCTCTAGGAGATTTTTTCACTAGTTTTACCCCTTTTATTTATTTTGAAGAAGAGCAAAATACTAATTCACTATCTGTAAATATATACGACTTACGTTATATTCTAAATAAACAATTTCTCCACCATGGTACCATTATTTTTGATAGTAACAAACTTCCCACTGCCTCTTATATGCATTCCTACGGACGCACCATGAAAATCCCTTGCTAATAAGTCCCTCTTGTTGAGGGACTTATTTACATATAATTACCTGTTATCATGTACAGGAGCTTTAATCCCTCATGACGAATATTCTTCATATTATGTAAATTAGATGGAGGATTATCGTGTACAAATGGGCACAGTTTCTTTTGGCTTCTACCTTGTTATTACTAACGTCGCCAGTTATAGCATCAGACAACCATGTATCTATAGGCAATTGGCATGCTTCAGGATCTGAGCTGTGGCGTACAGCTTTTCCTTTGCACACTACTCTTGTTGACGGCGCCTCTGAGCTGTATTATCCCCACTCCGGCAACTATGTTGTAGCAAATTATGAAAACAGCATCTCCCCCAAATACTCTCTCGCTATTGAAGGCGGTATAATAACTAATACAAGCAGTAATATAGGCAGTGATTCCGACTGGGATAAGACACTGAGCAAAGAATTATGGTATTATGGACAATTTAACACAAAGTCCAAAGGTGGTTATATTACGATTGACTGGCAACAGCATACTAGCAATAATACCTCATTATTTTATGGCTACACTTATAATATCACTCACTATTCCATGACCAATGGCTTATATTCCATAATAAACTATGGTGCTGTTAATGAACCTCTGCCGACCCTAAACTCTCACTATACTATGGTCTACCAGGGACCACATGTAGGAATTATTCACAAAGTACCCTTAACGAATAAACTTACAGCAATAGGCTCGTTATCTTATTCACCCTGGGCTCTAGCACAAGGTCATGGCTGGTGGAATTTACGCAATTTAAACTTTGAACATGTTGGTTCTGCGCAGATGCTAGATACAAAGATAGGTTTATCTTTTACCCCTAAGCCGCAAACTACTATTATCCTTGGATACCGCTATCAATATTTTAAATTAATAAAAGGCTGGGAAAATATTAGTGCGGATATTTCTTGGGACAAAGCTACAACCATCAGGCGGGGTTATTATTTGACTGGCGAAAAAAGATTTTAGTGCCGATAATTAGACACCAAAGTATAACCCTTATCAAGTGAAATGAATAAGCTATAATAGGAAAATTTGATGAAAGGTGGAAAGGCAATGTGCCACTGGATATTGATCACCCTATTATGCATTTCACTTATTGGTTCTCAGATAAGCGGGCTTGCTGCCAACAAGGAATGGTCGGCTGAAGAAAAATTGGCTAAGCAAATTAAACCTGCAGTAGTTCGGATCGTTGCAGGTTATTCGGCAGCCTGGACAATACTCATTAATAATCGCTATGAAAAATATACTGTTGTATATGGCGGTACTGGCTCAGGTGCTATTATTAGCCCAGATGGTTATGTAGTAACGAATGCCCATGTTGTGGATCTATGTACTCATGACAATAACACAAAAGTGCAAAATCTAGCAAAAGTATTAGCAGCTCAGATAGCTAAAAATTATAATGTATCAATCGAGGTAGCATGGAACTATGTGGTAGGAAGCATTAAAAATCGGACAGCATCACTCTCAGATATCTCTAATATAAGCAAGGTAATCACTCCTGGAGGAGAAGAACTGCCCTTCGATTTAAAGGAAATTGGCTCGTCGGCCTTGGAAAATGGCAAGGATGTAGCCGTAGTAAAAATTGAAGGTCGCAATTTTCCTACAGTAAGACTTGGCGATTCCGATAAAATCCGTACTGGTGAACGAATTTTTGTCGCTGGCTATCCTGGTGTTGCCGACCTTGGCTCTTTAGCTTCAGAAAAATCAGTGTTGGAATGGTCATGGGCCCCTGGTTCCATATCATCTGACAAGAAATCCTCCGCCCAAGGCAATCCCTTAATACAAATTAATGCCGAAGGAATTAAGCCAGGTAATTCTGGCGGACCAGTTCTCAACACTGATGGTCAGGTCATTGGCCTGCTTACATTTGGTGCCTCTGGCGGTCCTCATTGGGCTATGGCCTCACGCACTGTACAGGAGTTTATTCGCAAATCAGGGGCTAGCAACCAAGAAAGTCTTATCGATAAAACCTATCAACAAGGATTAGAATTTTACTGGCAAGGATACTACACAAAAGCTCTTATGAAATTTGAAGAAGTCAGACGTTTGTATCCGAAACACTCCGAAATTGATTCCCTTATTGCCGAGTGTCAAAATAATATTACTACAGGTAATGATAAACGTTACTGGCCTGACTACTATCCAAACATGACTGCCACCGTTGTATTCATCTTTTTAATACTATCTGCCACTACTTTTGCACTCTTCAAGCGTCGTAAATTATCAGGAGAAAAATTTACAAACGACGATAATCACTAACGATATGTCTAAAAAGTCCCCCTTATAGGGGGATCTTTTCTGCATATCATCACTTTATTGACTCTCAGAAAAATATATGTTTTGTATCTCTTTTATTACTTCTCCTGCTCGGCTGGATACCTGGGGAAGTGAGTACCCTATAAATAAAGGGGATGTAACAAACCGAGGCATGACTTTAGCCCAAATTCGCCCCGCAACCTGATAAAAAAACAAATTGTAGCTTTTACAATTCCTATGGAAATGATGTAATAAATAATGGATCACTATTTGAATATAATCAGCCATCTGATTTAAGGATTTCAAATTATCTAGTCCCACGTTAAATTCAAAAAATCCGTTTTTTGGCGCTTTGGCTAGGTTTAATTCAGCTCCATTCTGTTGATGAATGACGAAGCCCTGAAAACTTTCATCAGATATATACTCAGTATAATCTATATCTTTTAAACCAACAATTTGCATATGAGGATGTCTTATTGTACCGCCAGAATATGGGCCATAATTTTTATAAAAAATAACAGAAGTAAACTCCCCGCTTTGTACCATCTCCTGCCACTTTTTTACACCAAACCCAATGACCTTATATAAATGCTCTTTGGAGTAAGTCGATAGCTCAGCATTACATTCATATGTTTCAATTAGGACCGTTTGAAAGGTATCCATCAGAACTGGATACTTGTTTTTAACTAACAAGATTGGTCCATCACTTGCGATAATGTCTGTCAGCTGTTCTCTAGAGCAAAATGGACATGTGGCATCGGCATTAACAATATTCTCCGGCTTATTTTTACCAATATCCGCATCAAAAATTAAATAGTTTTTTCTTATTGACATAATCAATCTCCCATCTATAAATGAAAATTTTCCCTCTAATCTTTCAAATTTAGTCACTTTAGTACTTAGTGGCTAAAAATACCTTTACTTATAAGTATAGTCTTTTATTTAAACTTATTCATCAGATTATTTGTCTGATTACTCATTTCAATATTCAAGATATTTCTCCTTCAAGTAAAGGAATTAAATAATAATACTATATTATTATTTAATTCCTTTACTTTTATCTAAATCTATTATATAATTTAGTAGTCCTAAAATAGGTCTATTGATATTTTTCAATAGATAGTAACAATTAGCTATTTGGGTAACAGATTCGAGGAGGCTATTTAACATGACTCAAGACAAAACTTTAACTTGCCGCGATTGCGCAGAACAATTCATTTTTTCAGCATCAGAACAAGATTTCTACGCTGAAAAAGGTTTTACCAATGAACCAGGCCGTTGCCCTCAATGCAGAGCAATTCACAAACAAAACAACGGTGGTGGCCGTAACAGCAACTACCAACAACGGGAAATGCATGACGCAGTATGTGCAGCTTGTGGCGTAACTACTCAAGTTCCTTTCCGTCCAAGCGGCGATCGTCCTGTTTACTGCAGAGACTGTTTCAGCAGAAACCGTTAATAGTAATATAAAAAAGCTCTGTCATTGACAGAGCTTTTTCTTATGGAAACATGAAAGTATAACACTTTCATGTTTCCAAATAATGATATAGAAAATCATTCCTAAAATTATCTTATTAAATTCCTTTACTTCTGGACAGAATAATCGTATACTGTAGTAGTTCTTAAATAGATGAAAGAGTATTCTCCATTAACTATTTGGGTAATATACATACAAGGAGGTTATATACATGAATCAAGACAAAACATTAACATGCCGCGATTGCGCAGAACAATTCGTATTCTCCGCTTCCGAGCAAGATTTCTTCGCTGAAAAAGGGTTCACCAACGAGCCAGGCCGTTGCCCTCAATGCAGAGCAGCTAACAAACAAAGAAACGGTGGAAACCGTGGTGGTAACAGCAACTACCAACAACGCGAAATGCATGAAGCAGTTTGTGCAGCTTGCGGCGTAACAACACAAGTTCCTTTCCGTCCAAGTGGCGACCGTCCTGTTTATTGCAGAGACTGTTTCAGCAGAAACCGTTAATTGTACAAACCCTCCTGTCATTGACAGGGGGGTTTTATATATATATTTACTTGCCTCCAGCCGCCTTGTCGATCATCCAATTATCGATCAGAATACCGCTTTGCTTGAAAGCTTTCACCGTCAGGCTGTTGCCACTCACTTCCACAGTAACATAGTTCGGTTCATCAAGGGGATTATAAAAAAATATGTTTCGATCTTTAGCTAAACTATCTCGATAGGATTTAGTACCACTCCGACCTGTGGCAACATATATCGTACCTTTGCCCGGACTGTCCACCACTTCGTCACCGTAAAGGGGATATGTGCGGGCATAAACATGATCGTGACCAGTAAAAACCACGTCTACATGATATTTATCGAAAACAGGTACAAAAGCCTTTCGAATATTTTGATTAGTTTCCTTCTCCTTATTATTATAAGGAGGACGATGGAAACAGACTATTTTCCATTTTTTATTAGTTGCCCTTAAATCATTCTCTAACCATGCTTCTTGTTTATCTAACATGGCAGGTACAAACCGCCTTTCTTCCCCTTCTTGGCTATCCAACATACTAAAATGTACGTCCCCATAATCAAAAGAATAGACTTGTCCCTTAAGTCCCTCTGGACCATTAAGGGGTAACTTTAACTGGGCACTAAAGAATATCGGCATGGAAAAACGTCCTTCAGGTGTATAGGACTCATGGTTTCCTGTTACTGGCATCACAGGAATAATGTCCATAACCCCTTGGGCAGCATCAAACCACGCCTTCCATTGGGCATAATCCTGACCCCTATCTACCAGATCCCCTATGTTGGTGAAAAAAACAGCCTCAGGATTGGTCTGATATGCTCGATGGAGTGTGGAACGCCATACATTATAGTTATTACTCTGAGAATCGCCGAATACCAAAAATTTGAACTTGGAAACATGAGTAGAAGCAGTGGTAAAAGTGCGTAGGTCACTCCAACCTTTTTCTTCTCCTACTCGATAAATATAGGTTGTACCCGGTTTAAGACCAGTCAGGGTCACAGAATGAATACTCACATTCCCCCAATTTGTAGCTAACTCTTCCACACCAGCGCTAAGACTTCTAGCATTATGGGGAAAGGATTTAGCCTCTACCGCCGGGGCGTATTGCACTCGCCCTAGCCCATTAGTAACTTCTGTCTGCCAAGTGATGGTCTGGGTCGTCTGCGGATCTGCTGCCCAAGTCAATGTAATATGCTCGGCAGCAGTAGCAATCCCCCCCACCGGAACTGTTGAAGGAAGGACTGATGAAAAAAACATCGACAGGGCAACAACCATAATGACCATAAATAAACTATACACAACCGTCTTTTTCTTTAGCAAACTACTTCCTCCCTGTTTTACTACACTCCAGCAGTTTGAAAGGTATCATTAACTATTTGTTTAGCCTCTTCCTGAATCTGTTGAAGATGGGCTGCGCCTTTAAAACTTTCTGCATATATTTTATAAACATCCTCTGTACCAGAAGGACGAGCCGCAAACCAACCATTCTCAGTGCAGACCTTTAGACCACCAATATCTGCATTGTTACTTGGTGCCTTGGTAAGTTTAGCGGTAATTTTTTCATCAGCAAGAACATCTGCTGTTACCTGGTCTGGTGAAAGTTTAGACAATACAGCTTTCTGCTCTAAGCTGGCAACTGCATCCATACGTGAATATACTGGTGTACCGAATTTTGCTGTTAAATCTTGATAAAGCTCACCAGGATCCCGCCCAGTTTTAGCTGTGATTTCTGCAGCAAGTAAACATAGAATGATACCATCTTTATCTGTTGTCCAGACTGTGCCGTCCTTTTTGAGAAAGGATGCACCTGCACTCTCTTCACCGCCAAAACCGAAGGAACCATCCACTAATCCATCTACAAACCATTTGAAACCTACTGGAACCTCAGCAAGTCTTTTTCCAAGGCTTACCGCAACACGATCAATCATGGATGAACTTACCAAAGTCTTACCAATAGCAGCATCAGCACGCCACCCTGTGCGGTCTTGAAATAAATAAGAAATAGCAACAGACAAATAATGATTAGGATTTAAGAGTCCAGTGCTCGGCGTAACAATACCATGCCGATCAAAATCTGCATCATTACCAAAAGCAAGATCATATTTATCTTTAAGTTCAATAAGTCCAGCCATAGCGTAGGGCGAGGAGCAATCCATACGTATTTTCCCATCCCCATCTACATTCATAAAACTAAACGTCGGATCCGGATGACCATTTAACAGATCAATAGTAAGACCATATTTTTCAGCGATGGGTAGCCAGTAGCCTAGACCTGCGCCCCCTAAAGCATCTGCGCCGAGTTTAAGACCTGCAGATTTTATGGCATCCATATCAATGATATTGTTCAGATCATTAACATAAGGCAATATAAAATCAAATTCCCGGACATTATTAGCTTTAATCGCCTTTTCATAAGGTAAACGTTTTACTGCTTTATTGCCATTCTTTAATAATTCATTGGCAATGCCAGCAATCCACTTGGTAATATCAGTATCCGCCGGTCCGCCATTTGGTGGGTTATACTTGATGCCACCGTTATCAGGCGGGTTATGTGAAGGTGTAATCACAATGCCGTCAGCGAGGCCTTGCTGACGGCCCTTGTTATAACTCAAAATAGCATGAGATATACCTGGCGTGGGAGTATAGTTCATATCTTTAGCAATCAGAGTTTCCACACCGTTCGCAGCAAGCACTTCCACTGCTGAGATAAACGCTGGCTCAGAGAGAGCATGAGTGTCAAAGCCAATAAACAATGGACCATTTATCCCTTGTGCTTTACGGTAATCGCAAATCCCCTGGGTAATAGCATGAATATGATCCTCATTAAAACTATATTTTAGGGAATTGCCACGATGACCAGATGTGCCGAAGACAACTTTTTGCGTTGGCTCGTTACTATCAGGATGATTGACATAGTAGGCACTAATCAGGCGGGGAATATTGACCAAAATAGACTTGGGAGCTTTCTTACCTGCTAATAAATGAATCGACATAGACAACCTCCAAATTAATTCCCAAGGACAGGGAACGGATTTTGAATATACTACATCATTATATTTATCATTAAAATGAAAAAGTCCTGCAAGTATCTTTATCTTACAGGATTTTGTAACTACAACCTCATAGGCATATATGTGATCCAACCACCGATAAATTTGCCATTGTAATCAAATACATATTTATATGTCTTATCGTCTATTTGAACCATGAACACCTTAGCATCCTCGTAATTATACCATTTCCCCCATTCTTGATGATAATAAGGCGTAGGATCATCAGTACTCTCCCAGCCCCAACTTGCGTAAGTAGTACTATAAATCGAAAATAAAATTCCAGCAATAATAGCTAGATTTGTAAAAGTTTTTTTCATTGCATTACCTCCAACTATCACCTATTATTTCCACAATTTACTCTCCATAAACATAAAGAAAACTTGGCTTGCGCCAAGCCTTAGTTGCCCTTACTTGGAATCGGAAATTGTTATAATTTCTGATTCCGTAAAGAAAACGCCAGCAACGGAGAGCAAACTCCGTGCTGGCGTTTCGTAATTTTATTGGTTACTCTCAAGCTGCGTACTTAAATTCAAAAATTATTCCTATACTTTATATTTTTATAATTAAATCCGGTAATCTTCGCCAATACTTGACTGGCAGAAGCAACTTCCTGCATAGAAGCCGATTGCTCTTCACTTACGGCTGATATTGTGAGAGTCTCAGCCGTATTCTCCTGTCTTTCCGTATCATTCCCTAAAGATCATCGATGAGCTAATAGTAATTAAAACCAATCTCCTTATATCTTCATGATATCAGTTGTTCTGTAATGAAAATTTCTTAGGATAAGTCTGAAAGTATCATCTCTAGAAAATTTCTGGTAATTGCTGATAGGTAGCGATTTTTCAGCCAAATAATTGCTTTTCTTATTTCTAGGGAGGATTCAATAATTTCTTTGTATGCTAACTTATTGCTTGGCACTAGGCCTACTGCAGATTTCGGCACAATAGCTAGGCCCAGTCCTGCATCGGCCCATACGAGTAAGGATCTAACATCATCCCCCTGACACAGAATTTGGGGCTCAAAGCCATTTTTTCGGCAGCACTCTATCATCATAACTTCATTACTCCGATGTAGCAACAAAGGCTTACCAGCAAGTTCTGTCATATCGATCTGCCCAGTCTGTTCTCCACAGCACCATTCTCTCCCCATGGCAACTACCATGGGCTCATTTGGTAGACTAACTGAGTGGTAAAGCTCTGAATCAAAAATGGATCGTACAATACCTATTTCAATGATACCAGTATTCAATAAATCTAAAATTCTGTTGGTGTCACCTTCCCATAGCTGAAAATTAACTTTGGGATATTTTTTATGAAAGTTGACCAATTTGAACGGTAAGAAAGTTGTCCCAGAGGATGCAACAGCACCAACAGAGAGACTTCCCGCATATCCTTCGTCTAGCTCCTTTAACTCTTTCGTAGTCGTATGCATTAACTCAAGTATATGTTCTGCCCGTTTATAAAGCAAATGACCTGCGCCAGTTAATATAATTCCCCGTCTCTCTCGTTCTACTAATTTTACGCCTAATTCTTCTTCTAATAATTTAAGTTGTTGGCTCAATGGAGGCTGAGCCATATGTAGCCGTTTGGCAGCCCTTGTAATTTGCCCCTCTTCAGCGATGGCATGAAAATACCTGAGTTGTTTAATATCCATAGAAATGCCCACCCTTTTGCCATACTTTTTTAGTATACGTGAAGAACTTTTTCAGTATTTTTTATATATTATATACTTTGTTATAATGATATATGAAAGCCCAAGTATCGTCAAAGATATAAGCATTAAATTTTGTTAACTATTCATGAAATACAAGGAGGCAAACATGGTATTTTTACATGCAATTGAAGGGTTAATGAGTATTATCATAATGGTTTCCTTAGGGTACATTCTCACTGGCAAAGGGTGGTTTACCCTAGAAAACGCAAAGCTACTTCCTAGATTAGTTACCTATATTTCCTTGCCGACTTACATGGTTTGGAACTTACTTAATACCTTTAATAAGGAACATTTTTTAATCCTGTTCGGTGGAGTCGTCGTTCCGATTTTATCAATGATTATTAGCTTTATTGTCGCTTTTATGATCTCTAAATTTCTTAAGTTAGCCCCAAACAGGCAAGGTACTTTTCGATCAGCATTTTTCTGTTCAAGCTCCCTGTTTGTAGGAGTTCCCGTAAACCTCGCCCTATTTGGCGAAAGCAGCACACCCTATGTCCTCGTATATTTTCTTGCCAATGCCTTTCTTTTTTGGACAATTGGAAACTACTCCATTAGCTTAGATGGGAAGACTGTTCCCGCCAAAATAATTAGTCTCGATACAATCAGAAGAGTATTTTCACCACCATTTATGGGCTTTACATTGGCAGTAGTGCTTATCCTCTTAGAAATTTCTTTACCCAATTTCGTGATGAATACTTGCAAATATTTAGGTAACATGACAACTCCTTTATCCATGCTCTTCATCGGAATTACAATATTCGGCGTCAAATTAAATACAATCAAATTCAGCAAAGATGTTGTTGCAGTATTAGTCGGAAGATTTATTATCTCTCCAATTGCAGTATTGTTAGTCGCATCGGTTATCCCAATCCCCGATTTGATGAAAAAAGTTTTTGTTATCCAAGCTGCATTACCTGCTATGACTCAAACAACGATACTTGCTAAATTTTATCAGGCCGATGCAGAATATGCTGCAGTGCTAGTAACCATTAGCACGCTCTTTGCCATACTTGCCATTCCTATTTATATGACATTTATATGATATTGCACGAGTAAGTCAATCCCTTATAAGAAAAACGCTAGCGCGTCCTTTATTTGTCATTGCGACGAGGTACGAGGAAGCAATCCCCTACTTGTCCAGAGATTGCTTCCTCGTACCTCGTCGCAATGACAGCCAAAAACTTATACTTTCTGATTCCGTAAAAGGATCAGCAACCGATCTCCCCATGAAATCGGTTGCTGATCTTTTTCAATTAATTTGTAAAAGCTGTATATTGTTATTAGGAAATTACCACAACCCCAAAAACTTCCACCACGAAAGACCAACGATAAAATAAATAGTCATTGAAACAGCCATTACAATATGTCCAATCTTCCACCATGTACCCTGCGGTACATATCCTGCACCATATAATACTGTACCCACAGCATTACCATAGTGAGTCATTAAACTAGCGATCTGGGCTGAAGCAGCTGTCATCAGCAGCAGTGGAAGAGCTGGTACATTAGCAACGGCTCCTATAGTATAAATTACAGGAATAAAAGTGACGACAAAAGCAATCGTTGATGCAAATAAATAGCGAACAATAATCGTTATAAAAATCAGCCCGCCGAGAATAAGAATGCTATCAACTCCGGCAAAATTCAAATTCTGTGAGAATACTTTTCCTAACCAAACAAAGAAACCAGCTTTATTTAGGCCATTCGCCAAAGAAATAATGCCGCCGTACCAGATAAAAGTACTCCAGGCGCTTTTGCTTGCTAATACTTTTTCCCATGAAATAACACCAGTTAGTAAACTTAAAGACAGTAAAGCTAAGGCTACTGCAGTTGAATCAATTTTGGTAATCGTGCCTGTTGCCCAGCCAATGATGGCACATACAAACAGCACGGCTAATGTTTTTTCTTGTCGACTCATAGGTCCTATTTTTTTATACCCTTCTTGGGCAATGGCTTTGTTATCTACCTCTTTAAGCTCAGGTGGATAGATTTTGTAAACTATATAAGGCGCCAATAGTAAACAAAGGAGTCCAGGAACCGACATGGCCACTGCCCACTGAATCCAGGAAATATCAGCATGCATAATGTCATTTGTCAGTTTAATCATGAGTGGCATGATAGCGCCAGCTGTGATAAACATAGTACCAGTTATTAAACTGTTCTGATACATTAAGACCATTAGATACGAACCGATTCGCCGCTCGCTCCCATCATCGGGGCGAGAACCCAGAGTGAGTGCCAGGCTCTGAAAGATTGGATATACAAGCCCTCCGGATCTGGCGGTATTCGAAGGTATAGCTGGCGATAATATTAAGTCAGAGAGAGCCGCTATATACCCTAAGCGCAAACTTGATTTGCCAAAATTATCGATTAAAACATAAGCAATTCGATTCCCTAGTCCTGTCTCCACAAAACATTGTCCAATAATAAATGCTGTGAACACTAGCCATGGTGTTGTTTCCCCAAAGGCTTCCAAAGCAACTTTAGTCTGGTTAAAACATACAGATACCACACCCATGGCTGTAATTAAAACGATTGGTTCTTTTACAGGTCTTAAAATGAGTCCAAGCACCGCACCAAGATAGACTGCAAAAAGTTGCCAAGCCCAAAGTTTCAAACCAGCAGGTGTGGGACATAGCAATACGATCCCAGGAACCCCTAAGCAAATCAATCCTTTTATAAGCTTTTGATTCATTTATTTTTCCTCCCATTTTTTGACTTTACTCGTGTAACTAACCTGAAATATTGTCTTTAACTTCTACTCTTGGCATGATTTATTACAATCCCACTTTGGAAACAGATGGCAATGAGACTTATAAGATCAGGCATGGCCTCTATAATCCAGATATATTCGGAAAAGACAGATACTCCAATCATCTCCAAATTCCATAGTTTTCTGTGTTTTTATGAAATACTGCCTCATAAACTTGTATCAATATGGGATGCGTTACCCCGTATTGATATACTTATTAATTCTTAGCCAAAAACTTTGCGCGAAACATATACATGACCATCCATAATTGGTTTTGCCGTACGATTTACTCCTGCCTTATCAAGATGCCAATTTTCCCCGTTCTTTTCAAGATTAATCTCAAAATCCAGGATACCTGAAGGATGACCGAGGCGAACGGTACCGCTAGCCTTAGCCTGTTCACCAACGATCTCATTGACTACTGTTCCCTCAATCAGCGCTGCCGTAGATACACAGATACCACCTGTAACAGCGTAGGCCTTATGCATAACCGCCAGTGCTTTGGTTCTAGCCACCAAATCAATATCACTTGCCTTAACCTTAACGCCATTGATGGTTACACAGTCTTGCGGTGCCGAAACAAAAGCTACTTTAGGAACAGCAGGACCTACTTTATCTTTACTAGGAGCCAAACCCATCATAACTGCTGCAGTTGTCCGGATATCTTCCATGATCTCTAATATTTCTGGATTGGTTTCAGTATCTTTGGGCAGTTCTATACCAGTAAGACCAATATCTGTAGCTTTGACAAAAACTGACGGATTGGCTGCATCCACTAGGCTTACTCGTACTTTTTTACCATCTTTAAGGACAATCTCGTCAACTACATTACCAGTAGGCAATAGCTTACCAGTCTTGGATCCGCCCGAATTTAAAAAGTTAAGAACTATTTTCGCACCTGTACCAGGTACACCGTCAATAGCATAATCCCCTTCAGTTACCACTTCACCATCTTTTACTGGAATCTCAGCTTCGATTACTTTCTTGGTGTTTGTATTATAAATCCGCACCTTGGTAATGGGCTCAGTTACAGCAACCAGTCCCTTTTCGATGGCAAATGGTCCGACGCCAGCAGACATGTTACCGCAGTTGCCTTCATAATCCACCACTGCATCTTTAATTCCTACATAGCCAAAAGTATATTCTACATCTATATTTTCGCGATTGGATCGTCCGATGAGCGCTACTTTACTAGTCAGAGGATCAGCGCCACCTATGCCATTGATTTGTCTAGCATCAGGACTACCATAGATATTCAAAACAACTTTATCCCGAAGTACTAGATCTGTCGGTAAATCTTCAAGCATTAAGTACGCACCTTTGCTTGTACCGCCACGCATATAAAACGTTGGAATTTTTACATATTCTTTCATACTGTTATCCTCCTTTCCTTTTATAAGCAGAGTAGCGAATCCATAACATTAGCAATTGCTACTCTACTTTCAATTTATCGTTCTATCTGGATAAGAATCTTTTATCGTTACTAATACGACTCTTATTTACCAGTAAAGTTTAATAAACCGCCACACAATACGATTTCTCTTTGGCGTGATGTCAAGTTACATTTTGTTTCAAACTCATATCCTTGAGTTACGTTACGTACAGTTACTGTATCCTGTTTTATTGCCTGATGCATATTGTCAATGGCAAGTTGGTCGCCTTCTTGTATACGTTCATAGTCAGCATCATCAGCAAAGGTCAACTGAAGAATACCGAAATTGGTTAAATTAGCACCATGAATACGCTCTACGCTCTTGGCGAGCAGCACCCGAACACCCAAATACATTGGGCATAAAGCAGCATGTTCTCTAGATGAACCCTGTCCATAGCTTAACCCAGCCACAATGATGGAAGCGAAACCTTGCTCCTTATTTTTGTGGCATGATGGAGCAAACTCAGGATTGATGTGATAAAATACATATCCGGAATATTTAGGAACATTGGAACGATATTTTAAATAGGATCCTGCTGGCATAATATGGTCAGTGGTAATTTTATCCCCTACTTTTATTGCTACTTTAGCGCTAAGATTTTCAGGCATTGGAGTATTTTTCGGAGGCTCACCAATGTTTGGTCCACGGAATACTTCAACACTTGGGTCACAGGAAGGAACGATTACCATACTATCATCAATCTCATAAACTTCAGGCAACACAATATTAGGATACTCCATACCTAAATCCCGAGGGTCGGTAACCTTGCCAGTTAAAGCTGCTGCCACACATGTTTCGGGACTAACCAAGTATACTTGACCATCCTTAGTACCGCTACGGCCTTCAAAATTACGATTATTACTGCGCAGTGAAACGCCTTTTGTCTGAGGTGCTTGACCACAGCCTACACAGAAACCGCAAGTGGACTCTAAAATACGCACACCAGCAGATATCAAATCCATAAGCGCACCATTTTTAGCAATCATAGCTAATACTTGTTTGCTGCCAGGAGCAACCCCCATACTGACCTTAGGATGAACTTTTTTGCCTTTGAGCATCGCTGCTACTATCATTAAATCCCGGTAGGAGGAATTGGTACAGCTTCCTACTAAAACCTGTTGTACTTCCATTCCTTCTATTTCTCTAATCGTCTTTATATTATCTGGGGAATGAGGACAAGCAACATTCGGTACAATAGCTGCTAAATCCAGATCAATCACTCTATCGTACTTAGCATCCGCATCTGGATTTAATTCTTGCCAATCTTCGACCCTAGCTTGAGCTCTAAAGAAAGCTTCTGTCATTTCATCGCTAGGGAAGATAGAGGTTGTGACTCCAAGTTCAGCCCCCATGTTGGTAATGGTAGCCCGTTCCGGTACAGTCAAGGTGGCTAAACCGTCGCCGCCATACTCAATCACGGTACCCACATTTCCTTTGGTGGTAAGGGTCTTTAATAATTCCAAAATAATATCTTTAGCTGCACACCAAGGCTTTAACTTACCCTTTAAATTAACTCGTACAATTTTAGGATAAGTAAGGTAGAAAGGTCCTCCTGCCATAGCCACAGCAACATCCATACCGCCAACACCCATAGCCACCATCCCTACTGCACCACAAGTGGGCGTATGACTATCAGAGCCAATTAATGTCGCCCCCGGACAGCTGAAACGTTCTAAATGTACTTGGTGACAAATACCGTTACCAGCTTTGGAATATTTAATACCGTATTTATCGGCAACCGTTTGCAGATACCGATGATCATCAGCATTTTCAAACCCGTCCTGCAGGGTATTATGATCAATGTACGACACCGATTGTGTTTTTGCTACTGGCACCCCCATAGCCTCAAACTGTAGATAAGCCATGGTACCTAAAGCATCCTGAGTAAGAGTTTGATCTATGCGTATGCCGACTTCACTACCTGGTTCCATAGTACCTGACAGCAAATGAGTTCCAATAATTTTTTCAAATAAATTTTTCCCCATATAATCCATTCTCCTTTTTAAAAATCAAATTCGAAATATTATTTAAATTGTAAGAATAGTGTACTATAATATGTTTAATAAATATAATATCTATATTTTATCCTAATCCATAAAAAAATTTTATTGCTAATAATATAGGAAGGAGATCATAATGGATGATAAAGATTGGACCATTCTAAAAACCCTTTCAGAAGAAAAAAATATTACCAAAGCTGCTGAACGTCTGTACATTTCCCAACCAGCTCTTAGCTACCGTTTAAAAAATTTAGAAAAAGAATTTGGCGCTAAAATCGTATTACGCAATACAACAGGAATTGTCTTCACACCCCAAGGAGAGCATTTACTAAAATATGCATTGGAAATGTTAACACAGTTAGCAATCGCCAAAGAGCGAGTTCAGAATATGAAAAACAAAGTACAAGGAACATTACGCATAGGAACTTCAGCTATTTTTGCCCACTATGAGCTACCAGGAATACTAAAAGGCTTCCTGGACCGCTATCCTGATGTAGATATATCTTTGAAAACCGGTTTAAGTTCCCGAATTAATAAAATGCTCCAGAAAGAAGAATTTGCTGTGGCCATTCTGCGAGGAGATTATTTTTGGCCAGAAGAAAAACATATACTGCAAGAGGAACATATCTGCCTTGCTTCCCCCAATGTCATTGATCTTCAGGATTTGCCTAATCTCCCACGAATTAACTATGGAACCGACTCTTCCTTACGGGTAATGCTCGAAGATTGGTGGCGTGAAAATTTTTCCTTTCCTTCTACGATTACTATGGAAGTGGATAGCATGGATACCTGTCGTCAAATGGTTCTCCATGGTCTTGGATGGGCAATTTTGCCATTAATCGGATTAAAAAGCCATGATTCACTCTACATTCGAAATTTATACTGGCGAGATGGTACACCTGTGCTACGAAGAACATGGATGCTATACCGAAACTCATCACTAGAATTATCAGCAGTCCATGCTTTTACAGATTATTTGAAAGAATATTATAGGATATAAATCCGTTTTTATAAGAAAAACGCTAGCGCGTCCTTTTTTTGTCATTACGAGTGCAGCGAAACAATCTCTGAACAAGTAGGGGATTGCTTCCTCGTACCTCGTCGCAATGACAGCCAAAAACTTATACTTTCTGATTCCGTAAAGAAAACTTGGCTTCCGCCAAGCCTCAGCGCAGGCTGGAGCCTTAGTTGCCCTTACTTGGAATCGAGAAAGTGATATAATTTCTGATTCCGTATAAAAGGCTCTCTGCTTATTGCAAGCAGAGAGCCTTTTTTCCATTTTATCAACTTATCTCATTCTTTCAAACTTAAATATCTTGTAGTAAAGATAAAATATCGAGAATAATACCCAGTCCGCAAGGTATGAGCAATACATATTCCACCATAGGTGATAAGTCATATGCCCTGTAATGACATGTATCTTCTCTATAGCTGCTGCTATACTAGTCCAAATGAACCAATAAACAAGTATTCTCCCAAATGACCTTTTAGACGGAAGATATTGAAGGAATAAATAGACTACGACTATATACATTCCCCATGTATTCACTAAGCGTGGTATAGGAGAAACATCACCATCGTACTTCCACAGAGGATAATAATAGGTAATTATATCTGTTGTCGTCCCATATAAACCTGCCATAAAGCCAGCAGGAAATAGTTCACGCCAGCGTTTTTTATCAGCGAAGATAATCCATATACTCCATTCTAGGGCAAAGCGGATATACCAGAAGATCATGATTTCAGCCTCTCTTTGCTATTGCAAATATCTTTTTAACTATCCACCTTACACATAATCCCACAACAATATAGATCGGGAACGAGTATAAGTGATTCCATTTAATCATTTTATAAAAGCCAAGTTGCACTATCAAAGGTTCAAGAATAAAGGAGAAGACTGTAGCCTTTACAACCATTGCCCAGAAAAAGCTCTTCCAAGTCGAGAAATACTGGTAAACTAGCATGTGGATAACAGGAACTGCTGTATAATCAACTGAAGTCAGTCGCGGAAACAATGGAATAACATCTACCGGATAATTCCACAAAGATAGTTCGAAGCCAAGCTCATCCAGAGTAATCGAAGAAATCATTATAAACAGTCCGAATAGAGTCAGCTCGTGAAATTGTTTCTTGTCCGCATATTTATACCAAATAAACCAAGGAATAATAAGCAATAAGAGCAAAATCCACCAACGCCAAGTTCCGAAGTCTTCTCCTATCCAATGCTCCATTCGAGCCTTACTTAATAATCTTACCATTTCTGCAAGTTCTGCATTTGTTGGATAAGAATACATGGCGAATGATCCCCCCTTCCAATGATTATTGATTCTTATCTTGCTCATCTTGGTCAAGAGGTTTTGCTGCTGCTGGCTGCAAATTTGACGAAAAGTAAGTTCTTTCCGAGGGGGCGAAAATCCCTTCCTGCCATATTTGGAAACTATATAGTATTATGGCAATAAGGGACTCGAAAATAAATACTGCGAGTCCACCATGAAAGTCGAGAATTCCCCGGCTTCCAAACCAAGGCAAAATAGCAAAGGCGAATATAATGTTAAGAACGGTGTCTATTGCTAAATATACACCAAAACTTCCATAAGTATATTTAAAAAGCCACATTGGCGCTATGGGGAAAAATCCATAAGTGTAAGTGGGTATTACAGCAAATGGGTAAGTCGTTTCTAGAATAGCCCACCACCCATATCTGATGCCTGCCTCAGTAACGATTATACAAAAAATCGCAGATAATAAACCGGCAGCCATGTACCGTTTCACATCTTCTTTGGGCATAAAGAATAACGTCAACCAAGGTACAATTAACGTGCCCCATAATAAAACTTGATTACTCACAATAATTCCTCCTACATAATCGATATGGAAAAAAATATTCCTATCTTATTAACTCAGTCACTTCATTCATCCTTATTATTTTCATTATCTAATGGTTTCATTGCAGGTTGAGCATTCTGTAAGCTAGAAAAATCAAACTGTTTATTCTGTTCCTTTTGTTCTATTGTCCTGTTGTATGTTTTTTTCATTAACTCCAAATGCCAGGGCAACCACCAAACATAAACAAGAACATATATAGGTAGAGAGCACAAGCTTACCCAACTTAGTTTCATATAACCAAGTTGGGTAAGCTTCCATTCAAACAAGAATCGAAATATGACGCTACAATATTTATATCTAGTATTAATGCTACATACCCGATCACGCCGACAGTGAGATAAATACCCGGCCAATTAATTTGTCGTTTGGGCATCAGTAAGATAAAAAGCAATAATATAATACCAACAACTAACGGAAACCAAATACCTTGTTGCTGTAAATCTAAGTTCTGAATAAGACCATCCATTTGTATTATCCCTCCTCGATCTTTGCATTATAATAGGATATCCAATGTAGGTGGGATTATGATTATGTATGCTTTTACTATATTGGTCAATACTATAAGAACACTCCCCTATATCCAGTCTAATCATTGCCACTAAAGTCATTGATGAAACCCCATAATGAGAACAACATTTGGGAGACTCGTGATGAAAAAAAACAATAGCTCTAATTTAAATTGCCCTGACGACAACACTATTGCCAAATTGCGCGAGCTTAAATCTTCTATCGCTCATGCTCGCCAAGTGGAAAGTGATATGGAAGCCATCACCCGCTCCCTTAAGGAACGGTCTATGGATCCTGGAATCTATCAGCTTACTGATAGTTTGGATACCAACGTTGCCCATGTAGAAGAAATCTTTGCCGATAGTAATGATATTCATATTCGAGAATTATTCATTATGCCCCTAAAGCGGAAGGCCGTTATCGTTTTTGTGGAAAGCATGACCGATCAAGCTATTATTAACGGGCATATTATGCAAAAATTGTCCATGCCGCCGACTACTGTTTTATCGAATCCAATACCCCAGCCCACCTATGAATATTTGAAAAACACTCTGCTGACTGCTGCTTCTGTAACTGCAGCCTATGAAATGGACGCGGCGACCAAGCGGGTATTATCTGGTGATACAGCCTTGTTTGTCGATGGTCTGAGCACTGTACTTATTATCGCCACACGCAAAGTAGACTCCCGTGCTGTTTCCGATCCACAGGTAGAAAGTGATATCACTGGTCCACGGGATGGGTTTACGGAAGAATTACGAGTAAACATTACTCTGGTTCGAAGGCGGATTAAAAATCCTAATCTTGTTGTGAAACGAGTCACCATTGGCCAGCGAAGTGAAACCGATGTAGGAATCATATATTTTCGTGGTATTGTAAATATGAAATTAGTTCAAGAAGTGGAACAACGGCTTAAGGATCTAAACATTGATGATCCTAATGTTTCCGGCATGAAAGGATTGCTAACCGATCATCCTTTTTCCCCCTTTCCTACCATACTCACTACAGAGCGACCTGATAAATTTACGGTTGCCTTATTAATGGGAAAGGTTGGCATTATTGTCGACGGCACACCCTATTGTCTAATTATTCCTGCCATGTTTTCTGATTTTTTTCAAGCCAATGACGACTACTCTGAGAATTGGCTGATTGGTACCCTAACACGAATTTCCAGATACATCAATGCCTTCTTAGGATTATCCTTTCCAGCACTGTATGTTGCAATTATTTCCTTTCATCCTGCCTTTCTTCCTACGCCATTAGCTCTGCTCATTGGTGCAACGCGAGAAGGATTACCATTTCCCACTTTTATCGAAACATTAATTATGGTTATTATATTAGAAATCATGCAGGAAGCAGGAATTAGGCTGCCGAAAAACGTTGGTTCTGCAGTCAGCATCGTAGGCGGTCTGGTAATTGGTGATGCAGCCGTTCGAGCAGGCCTGGTCAGCCCCCCCATCGTTATTGTTACTTCTTTTACCGCCATCGCTTCTTTCACCATCGTCCATCACAACATGGGCTTGCCCCTGCGCTTACTACGATTTATGTTAATGATACTGGGAGCTAGTTTTGGCATGTTTGGGGTGACAATGGGACTACTAGCAATTGCTGTTCACCTTGCTACTTTGGAAAGTTTCGGCGAGCCTTATCTAGCAACACTGGCACCACGAAACTTTGCCGCTCTCCGTGATGTAAAGGCTACTGCAATAATCTTACCGCCTAATACAATGGACAAGCGTCCTGCCTATTTGGAAACGGAAGACAGTCTACGGCAAAACAATGACAAGGAATGATGGGATGGGATCTTATGACGAACCACAATACCACTATTTCACCAATGCAATTTTTTGTAATTGCGGTTAATAGCATGTTTGGGTCTAGCTTACTCACATTGCCTAGTGACCTTGCCCGCATTGCCAAAGAAGACATGTGGATGCCAATGTTATTTGGCAGCATCTTGATATTTGTAGCATTCTGGGTTGCCGTCAAACTATCTGCCTATTTCCCTGATGTCACCGTTATTGACTATCACGTCTTGCTAGTTGGTCGTATTCCAGGCTTTATTTTAAATGTGTTAATGATCTTGCTGATGATGGTTATTGTAGGAATATTTGAACGCAATTTTACCATTGCTGTTAAAACCTATTTACTTGATCTTACACCGCCTCAGGTTATAAACATTTTCACTCTAGGGCTGGCAATCTATGCAATACAATATGGTCTCGCTCCCCTCCTACGCTTACAGCAATTTCTCTTTGCACCAGAGTATGGAGCATTTTTAACAATTATATTATTAGGTGTTTTATCCATCGATGCAAATAATTATCAGCCAATGCTGGCAGAGGGAATTACACCCGTTTTACAAGGAATGATACCGACCTGGTTTACTTACACCGGACCCGAAATACTCATCGGATTTCTCTTCCCTTTTATCAACCCTAAAAAAGGCGTGCTAAAGTGGGGGATTTTTAGTATTAGTGTGACTGCATGCATCTATGTTATGATTACCCTCATTGTTCAGGGAATATTAGGACCAACTGAAACAACTAATACAATCGTTCCCACAATGATGGCCTACCGTTACATAGAGATACCAGATACCTTTATAGAACGACTTGATGGCTATTTAATGACAATTTGGATTGTTATATCCTTTACCTCCCTCATCAACTGGCTCTATTTTATTGCATTCGGTATCGGCCAAATGTTAAAACTAGAGAGTAGTCGCCCTATTGTTGTGCTAATAATACCTTTCATCTACTACCTTCTGTATGTACCACCTAATGCCTATGCAATACAGATTATTACCCAATGGGTGAATTTCGCTAGTCTATTTTGGGGATTAGGGATAACACCCTTGCTACTCGCCCTGGCATGGCTAAAAGCCAAGAGAAAAATGCCATGTTAACAAAACGCTGGCGAAAGCTACTGATGGGTATACTGTTCCTATTAACCTTGCTAGTGACTGGTTGCTGGGATCGTAAAGAAATTGAAAATCGCGGCTATGTCTTAGGTCTCGCCATAGACCATGTTGTGTCTCCAGAACCAAAAGGTCTCTATGATCTCAATGAAACACCTCAGTCAGCAGGTCAACGAAAATACAAGTTGACTCTAGAAATGCCTAAATTTAGCAAATCAAGTGAAACTAAAGAAGTAAGCAAGGGGCAAAGTCATCTCATTTGGTCCGGGGAAGGCGAGTCCATGTTTGCCATTAATCGCATGATTGCTACTAAAACCTATTTCGCTCCCTTTTTTGAAGATATTCAAATTCTGATTTTCAGTGAAGCTGTGGCTCGAGAAGGAGTTGGGGATATCGTTGATTTTTTCCTACGTGACGCGGAAATGCGACGGCGGGTAAAAATATTTGTTACTCCCGGCCGAGCTGAGGATATATTGAAAGCCAAGTTGCAAGTTGAAGAAGCAAACAGCACCTTTATTAGTAAACTGACAGCAAATACGGCTAAAGCCCCTTATTTTGCTGGCAAAGCAGAACTAGCTCAATTTTCCCAAGCCATACGATCAAATCGTTCTTTCGCTGTTCCTATTGTTGTTGTTGAAGATAAAGAAGTTAGATTAATTAAAGGAGCAATTTTCAATAAATACTGTAAGATGGTCGGAGAGATAGGTGAACTGGAGATTCTTGGTGGCAAGATTTTACGCAAAACCTTAAAAGAAGGCATTGTTGTTGTACCTAATCCAGCTAATCCTCAGCATATAGCTACCTTTGAAATATATGAGAAAAAAATAAAAGTTGATTCACATATACAAGATGATCAAGTTTTATTCACTGTCGAAGCAGTCCTGATTGGCAATTTGGGCGAAAATATGGCACATGAGCAAGACGCAGTTGATCCTGTCTTCACGAAGACTGTAGAAAAGGCAGTAGCTGCTGAAGTAACGCGCAGTATTAAGGCTGCTTTCAGCAAACAGCAGCAGCTAAAAGCCGATGTTACCGACCTAGGAGGTTTAGTCCATCGCCAGCATCCTGAGTATTGGAAAAACGTAAAGGACCGCTGGGATGAAGAAGTTTTCCCAATGGCCCAATTGGATGTCGACATTAAGATTAGTATTCGCCGACCAGTTATTACCCACTAAGTATTTTTTGTATCATCATTACTGCACCCCCAATAATATACAACCAGCCACCCAAACACGCCGTCTTTTCAGCACGTGGGTGGTTTTTATATTTAGCATCAGCAACATTAACACTGAGGGAATAGAGTCCTAAAAAGGCAATCATAGCGCCAAAACCAAAAGATATGGGAGCTAGTAAAATGGGAATTAATTGTGCACGATCCATTTTATACCTCCTTGTGCATACGAGTATAGCTTATTCCGATTTTTATTTGTACCTGAAATAATCGCAGCCCCACCTGTAGAAAGCAATAAAAGAACGGGACATTAAAAATGTAATCGTTAACGTATAAAATGTGGTAAACCAGCTCCATTCTATGTATTTAATTAGGTCGGTATATCGCTCTAACGGATATTCTATCGCGGTAATACCCGCGCTGAACAGTAGAGCATAATAAAGAATAGGCCAGAACCCTCGCTCCCTGGTGACTTGGTTGTATAAAATGCATAGGATGGGGAATACCCATAATTCAAACAGTATACTTGTTTGATAATAATTAGGTAGCAACCGGATAGGATATTGTATTAAATTCAAATTAACAACTGGGCTTCCCCAAATAAAATCTAAAAGTCCCTTAAATAGAAAAACCACAATCCAATCCCGAAAATACCGCCAATCTACAGCAAAAATAAACAGCAACAAACTAATTACTGCTGCTATGATAGTAATCATTCCTTCTAGACCAATATTCACTATTATAATCATTCCTTTTGCTTTCAACTTATCTTGTGGTTTATTACTTCATTTATTTTATTATCTCCAGAACTTCTACGTTTATTAGGCAATCCTAACAATTCAGCACCTTGGATCAACTCCCCTGTCCCAGTATGCATGTCCAATTCCTCCCCGTTTAGTTTTTTTCCATCTTATGTACTTTGTGCCCTTTACGCTTAAACATCATTATTAATTATCAAAAACTTATAACTTCTGATATTATAAAAAATCGATACCTATAACTTACTTTTACGTAAGTTATAGGTATCGATTGCTTTAGTACACTTTTTGAATATCTAACCCATTCTTCTGAAATTCAGCAACTATTTGTTCAACATGGTGATTGCCATTGGTCTCTACAGTCACTTCAAGCTGAACTTGTTTGAACCGATCCATTACCTTGGATTGATTATGATCTAATTTTATTACATTGGCCTTTAAGTCTGAAAGAATGTTAGCAACATGCAATAGTTCACCAGGTTTATCAGGTAAATTTACAGTAAAGCAAAATAATCGTCCTCTCGATACCAACGCCCGATTGATGATGGCTGAAATCGTGGAGATATCAATATTGCCGCCACTGACTAAACAAACTACCTTTTTATCTGTTGATTGCAATTTCTTCAAACCAGCTAATGATAAGGCCCCTGCTCCCTCAACAATCAATTTATGTTTCTCCATCAGCAGTAATATTGCTTCTAATATCTCAAACTCAGAAACTGTAATGACCTCATCGACAAACTCTTTAATGAATTCAAAGGTCAAATCACCTGGTTTTTTCACGGCTGTACCATCTGCCATTGTATCGACTTTTCCAAGCTCAATAACTTTGTTTTGTGCCAGGGACTCTTTTATACAGCATGCTCCATCAGGCTCTACGCCAATGATCTTGATCGTTGGTTTTAGCATCTTTATGACAAATGCCATCCCACTAATTAAACCGCCCCCGCCGATGGGAACTAAAATTGCATCCACATCAGCTAATTCTTTCATAATTTCTAATGCCAGTGTACCTTGACCCATGATTACATCTAAATCATCAAAAGGATGAATAAAAACATAGTTATGCTCGGCCTCAAGCTCTCTGGCTTTTTTATAAGCTTCATCATAACTGTCACCATATAACACTACATCTACACCATAATTTTTTGTGGCTTCTACTTTGATAATCGGCGTAGTAGCAGGCATAACCAGAGTGGCTTTCACACCAAGCATTTGCGCTGCATAACCAACTCCCTGAGCATGATTTCCCGCAGAGGCTGCAATCACCCCCCTGGTTTTTTCTATATCACTTAGCTTACTGAGTTTATTAAAAGCGCCACGAATTTTAAATGCACCTGTAACTTGAAGATTTTCTGGCTTAATAAACACACGATTTCCACACTCATTACTAAAAAAAGGGCTTTCAATCAGCTCTGTCTTCTTTATAACACTTTCTAATTTCTGTTCCGCCCAATAGACATCTTCCATAGATACAAAAGAGTTAGCTATTTTGAACGTTCCGTCAGTTAAATTCGACATAAATACCTCCACTCATCAGTAAAAATAAGAAAACTCGTCCCTGAATATATTCCAAGGACGAGTTACTACCCACTCTACAACCTATTAAAGTGGATTTTATCATTGATTCTTTGACATTGTCAATATGTTTTTTAGTACTATCTCTTGATTATGAATTGTTCCCCTATTATGCCAACAATCAACATCCCTGGAACCAATCTTCTCTTTTCTTCATTAAAGAAACTCTTATACTTGTTGATAGTCATAGGAATTTGCTATCACTTAAGATAAAGCTATTCTATTTTGTGAAATTTTTATCTTTCAGCTTGACAGCGCTACCTGCTGTTAGTGTATAATTAAGTATAACCATATAGCATGCTAAATATTCTAAAAGGTAATTGTTAATAATAGGATTTAGGTCTCGCTGTTATTTTCTTAGTTTGTTATATCGTTATCTATAGATGTAAGGGAGGATATACAATATGATAAAAAAATTAAACTTCATCCAAACCCCTTATGAATATGATTGCGGTCGCTTGCACTTATTCATTAAGGCTGATACTGAAACTAAAACTATCCATGTATTAGACTTCTTTAGTCCCACATCTGTACTGAATTGCAGAGAAGTGATACAACCACAAATCCTCGCCCAATTACATTCCGCCGAGGAACCATTAGAGTGGAACTGGATTTGGTCTGCAACTAATAATAAAACCTTCATGCTGCCTGCTGGCACTGAAGGTCTCGGCGATCCAATCGACGCCATTCATACAGCAGTCGATAGCGAAATGATGAACCTGTCGCAACAACTAGTGGAAATGGGCCTATCGGAAATGCATTAGTCTAAAGTTAAAAAAACAAACCACTCTTTTTGAAGTGGTTTGTTTTTTTATTCTTTTAGTAGCCTTACTCCAAGCGCCAGCTACCCATATCATCGATAATAAGCTTTTTATCATGATAGTCAAGCAATGTGCTGCGATGTCCAACACTGATGATTGCTGAATCTGGAAGTTTTCCGCGCAGAAGTTTATATAATTCTCTTTCTGTAGATTCATCAATCGCTGACGTTGCTTCATCAAGAAACAGCCAATCTGGCTTTTGCAACACTGCCCTGACAAAGGCTATTTTCTGTTGTTCCCCTAAGGAGAGAATATGAGACCAATCCTCGGTTTTATCTAATTTATCAACAAGCTCACCCAACTTGCAAAGTTCCATGACACTACGAATGTTTTCATCGGTTGCAAAGTCTGGTTTGAAAGGATATAATACAGACTCCCGCAGTGTACCAAGAGGCAGATAGGATTTTTGTGGCAAAAACAAGAGGATCTGTCCATCTGGAACAGTGATATTACCTTGACCAAATGGCCAAATCCCAGCTAAAGTACGTATAAGAGTACTTTTACCACAACCAGATGGCCCCATAATTAATAAAGAATCTCCTTGATGAATTGTTAAGTTCAAATCCTTGAGTAATTGCTCCCCATTAGGTATATTAACATGTAGCTGCAATACATCAACAGCTGACTCATCACCATAGTTTACTGTAATCGATTCTTTTTCAGATATCTTATGTGCATTATTCATACTGCTCCCAAAACCAATCAAACGATTAATGACCGCCTGCCATTCGGCGAATAAAGAGTAACTATCCACAAAAAAGGATAATGCATCTTGTACTCGTCCAAAAGCCGATGATGTCTGAATAAGGCCACCCAATGGTATTTGATTGCTGAAATAGCGAGGGGCCGCAACAATAAGGGGAAAGATGATGGCGATCTGGGAATAGCCTGATGTAAACCAAGTTAGTTTTTTCTGCCGTAACATCAGTGCCCGAAAATTATTAACCACCATATGAAAGCGATTTAATAAATTAGTTTGTTCTTGACTTTCACCGCCGTAAAGGGCGATGCTCTCACTATTCTCCCGTAGTCTCACTAAGCTAAAACGGAAGTCAGCTTCGTAACGTTGTTGGCTAAAGTTTAGCCCTACAAGAGGATGACCGATTTTAGTCGTGAGCCACGTACCAACTGTGGCGTAAATAATAGCAACCCAAACCATATAGCCAGGAATGGATAGTTGATTCTCCCCTATGGGTATTGATAGTTCACCAGAAAGTTTCCATAATATAGCAATAAAAGAACATAAAGTAACAGTCGCTTTTAAAAGACCAAGAGACAGGCGGAGAGATAAATTAACAAATAGCCTTAAGTCCTCGCTAATTCGCTGATCAGGATTATCAGTGCTATTGTCTAAGAGTTGCATCTGATAATAAGAACGTTTATGCAGCCAGCTTTGCAGATATTGCTGAGTAAGCCAACGACGCCATTTGATTTCAAGTAATTGTTGCATATAAAGTTCATATACTGCTACAATAATATAACAAGCTGCCAATACAGAAAAAGTGCCTAAAGCACTAACGAAACCATCTTTGTCATAATTCTGCAACGTATTATAAAATGTATTATTCCATTCATTCAGCAAAACAAGTATGTAAACATGGCCTAGATTTAGACTTACAATTACAGCTAACAGGAATCCAGCTCGCCATTTTTCTTCAGAAACCCAGTAGCCCCTAGCAATCTGCCACAACCCCTGAATAAAATTACGGTTGATTGTTTTCATCATCATTAAGTCCTTTCATTAAAAACTTCATCATTCAAATTCTTCCTCAATCTTTCTCGTTTTCTATATATTTCTGGAAAATCCTCTTTGTAATGCAAAAAAAGTACCATAGTTAGTTAACATGAATGGATAGTCATTAGTATAAAAGAAGTTGCACTAAGTGTCATTTGGGCACTTGGCGCAACTTTTTTATACTAAATCCCCTGCAAATACCTGTCGTAACAACCATGTCATCTCTTCGCGATAAATTCATAGGATTTCCTATTGTCGGCCCCCTTTAAAGAATTATGAGCCAATTGCTAATCATCTTTATTTTTATTGCTCCTCTTATCCCTTAGGATGAGCAGATATATTGAGATAAACAGGATTAATCATTATTTCACGGTCTACCATTACTTTAGCATTTACTCTCAGAACTACCGATACATCAAATTCTCTACTACATTTTTGTTTATTGGGCGTTCAGGGAAGGAATTAATTAAATTTTACCGAAGCTAATAGATAGGATATTGGGGAAAAGCTGATAATCATGTACTATCAGGTAAGAAAAGACCTGATAGTAATTTTTTTATCGTATAGGAGTGACTATTTTGACAAAAAAAGCGGCCAATAGCCAAGTATTCTTTCTACTCATCATGGTGGTATTTCTTTGGGGAGTCAATGTGGTATCAATTAAATATCTCACCAACTTTTTCCCACCATTGGCACTTGCTCCGATTCGCCTTTGCCTTGCTAGCGGACTCCTCTTACCCATCGTATTCAGGCAGCATGGATATAAGAAACTATCCCGTGCAGAGTGGCTACCCATCATTGGAATTGCTATCTTTTGTATTTTTCTTCATCAAATCGCACTAAACTTGGGTTTGGCTGCTACTAGCGGGATGCATGCAGTTCTTATATTAGGGCTAAATCCATTACTTACAACAACTTTAGCTGGCTATGTATTAAAAGAGCCATTTACCTGGACCAAAGGACTAGCTATACTTTTGGGTTTTAGCGGTTTACTATTAGTCGTCTCTGGCAACTCACAAGGTGACGCAACCCTTGGTGGTGATGGGATCATGTTTATTGCAACCATTACCTTTGTTATCGGTTCTTTATTTGTTAAAAAAGCTACGGTTTCTGTTTCTCCCTTGGTAGTAACGGCTTATAGTCATGCTCTAGGATCCATCGCTTTGCTGATTCTTGGTCTGTTTACAAATCCAGTATGGAGTTATACTGGCAGCTTCGATTTCTGGCCGATTGCTGTATTACTATTTTCTAGCTTCATGAGTACGGCACTAGGGGCATTATGGTGGAATACTGGTATACAACAGGTGGGAGCTTCCACAGCCTCCCTTTTTCAAAACGGTTCTCCCATCGTTGGTGTGCTGGCCTCAGCTGTATTCTTAGGAGAGCAACTAAGCTGGCATCACTTTGCTGCTCTTATACTTGTACTCGTTGGAGTCAGTTTGGGAACAGGAGTGATTCAAATTCCAGCATGCTTAGTGTTTTTGCGAAGCCAATTTAGCAGCAAGACTTCAAAAACATAGGATATATTAGCTAACATCTTTAGTAAAAAATCCTTCAAGAATTCTCCTTAGAATTCTTGAAGGATTTTTTGCTATTTCATTTGCCACGGATATCAACCTTTGCATCATACAATGTACTAGCCGCTGCCCGGTCAGTAAGGCGTTGGGATGTCAGTGCATTAGCCGAACGGTCACCTGGCGCATTCTGAATCCAAAAAATGCCTTCTGCCACCACTACACCAGCAGGGACTTTGGAGGTTATCTGCAGAATAAAAGTAACTTCCCCCCGCTCGTTAAAGGCAATAACCTCCTGTTTATCCTGCAGCCCCTTATGAGCAGCATCACTAGGATTCATCATTAAATACATAGCTTCTCTTTTATCTAGAAGATCAGGTCGTTCATTAAATGAAGAATTAAGAGAATATAATCCAGGAGCATTCATGAACCAAAAAGGAGCATCATCACCATGAGGCTGATTATACTTAGGCAGAGGTTCGGCGTCTCTTAAGCTCAGAATTTCTATTTTCCCTGAAGGTGTTTTGTACGTTGTTTTGTAGTCAGGCGGCAATGGCAGTTCTACCGATAGCCCTTCCTGAATTTTCGACCTATCTATACCTGCAAGCCATGGCTGAGGCGTATCTAGTAATTGATCAATAATCTCGTCCGTTGTCTGCTGGAAGAAAGGCTCCTCAAAACCCATCGCATCAGCTAGTAACCTGAACACATCCCAGTTAGACTTGGCCTCTCCCACGGCTGGAATAACAGGAAACGCCCGTTGAATGCAATAGTGTCCGTAGGCACGATACATATCTGAATGTTCCAGTGAACTGGTTGCTGGCAATATGATATCAGCATAGCGGGCTGTATCAGTCATAAATCGCTCATGAACTACAGTAAAGAGGTCTTCTCGCGACAGCCCTTTTAGCACCGCATTCTGATCAGGAGTAACAACAGCGGGGTTGGAATGATACACATACATACTCATTACTGGTGGATTGCTCAGATCTTGCAGCGCATGACCCAATTGATTCATATTTACAATCCGGGTGGGCTCTTGCATAAAATCTTCCCGAGTTATTGTATCCATCGCAAAAGCACTAGCGGTACCAATACTTGCTAAGAGTCCACCGCCAGTTTTGCCCCAAGCTCCTACAACAGCTGGCAAACAAGTAATGCTGCGAACAGTCATTGCCCCATTACCATATCGGGACAAACCACTACCCATTATGATGAAGGGAGCCTGGGCCTCTCCATAGCGATGAGCCATCTCCTCAATCGTAGTGGTATCAATTCCAGTAATTTGGCTTACAATCTCTGGTGAGTAATCAGGTAGAACTTTTTCTTTTAGCATATCAAAACCTTGCACATGATCAAAAATAAACTCTTTGTCTACAAGATTATGCTGTACCAAACGATTCATCATCCCTAAAGCTAGTGCCCCATCACTGCCAGGCCTTACTAATATTACTTTATCAGCAATTTGGGCTGCTGATGACTGATAGGTCTCAATGAGCCAGACAACTGCTCCCCGCTGTTTGGCTTCACGTATTTGGTGCAGTAAGTGAATATTGGTCGCCAGAACATTTGTCCCCCACAGAATGATCAGATCACTTGCTGCTACTTCCTTAGGATGGGGGGCCAATGTGGAGCCCATCACCGCTGACCATCCATAGCCCTTAGCAGAAGAACAAATGGTTCGGTCCAGGCGTGAAGCTCCTAATCGATGAAAAAACGCCTCTCCACTATTACGCTGGACAAGCCCCATTGTTCCCGCATAAGAATACGGTAATATTGACTCAGCACCATATTCAGCTATAATCTTCTGCCAGCGAGCCTTAATATAACTGATCGCCTCATTCCAAGAAATTGGCATAAACTCTCCTGTTCCTTTTGCTCCAGTCCGCAATAAAGGCTGTACCAGCCTTTGAGGAGAATGTACGGTTTTTTCATAATGAACCATTTTGCTACACAACGTGCCTCTAGTATGAGGATGATTTGGATCACCCATGACTTTTATCGCTTTGCCATCCACTACTTGCACCAACAGACCGCAAGCATCTGGGCAATCATAAGGACAAACAGATGGCTTTATTTCACTATTCACTGCAGTTTCCTCCCGTTAGGTTTTGCTTGATAAAATAAGCCTCACCATTCGATAAAGGCCAAAAAACAATCTCGATAAATGGTGCTATATTGGTAAAAGTTTCTTTATATTTTAGTTCAAATGCTTTCCACTCATCAAATCCAAGATAAGCGGCCACATACTCATGAACATAAACTGAGAGGAGAAGAGGATTGATTAATTCATATCCTTTACGAGCTTTTTGCACCTTTTCAGCAACGGCGCGCACTATTCGTCTCTGATAGTTTTCCATTACATCAGGATCTTCCAATAGTATTTCGCTACCATGATGGATATGTTCCTCATAAGCACTCCGATCTGATAAATAAACGGCAGTCAACTCTACACCATATAAAACCTCTTTCACTCCATCTCTCACTATATAATCTGGTCTTTCACTTTTTTTGACAATTTCAAACCGCTTGCCATAATGCCGTTCATAATGTTTAATAAACTCTGCAATTTCAAAAGCTTCACGGGATTTTTTATCTTGCCATTGTTCTGACATGCAAGCACCCCTCTAATACTAAATACTTACGTTTTCTTTACAGTATTATAATATATATCAGAAGATTTGCATATATGTGTACTTCCTGCCTGTAAAGAAGAGACTTGGCCTAGGCCAAGTCTCTAGATAGGAATAAAAACCTTTGCTAAGATATCTAACTACAAGTATTTAGTTTCAAGGTTTAACAGTGCTGCCGCTTCGTGATCCAAGAGCCAATATAATTCGCCATGTACTGGCTGAATTGACTGGGCAGGCAGGCGTATACTCTCTCGCGGTCCTTCAATTACTTCCTTTATAACGTGAGCCTTAGTACTACCTGTAACCAAAAAAATGACGGAGGCAGCTTGATTTAGAATGGGAGGCGTTAGCGTCACTCTATAGAGTTGTTGCTCTGCTACATATACAGGTCTCACCCAGTGATCACGTATAATCAGGGCATCAGTACCTGGAAAAAGAGATGCTGTATGTCCGTTATCACCCAACCCTAGAAATACAACATCAAATTGTGGTGTATGTTTTTTAAAGGTAGATTGAAGAATCTTTTCGTATTCCTCAGCTGCCATGCTTGGCGAGTTTTCATAGACAATTGGATGAATATTTGCCTCAGGAATTGGTACATGATCTAATAAGGATTGACGAGCCATATTTTGATTGCTCAAACTATTATCAGAAGGTACACATCTCTCATCACTCCAATAAAAATGGACATTCTGCCACGGTATTGTATGACAATAGGGTTTTTCAGCTAATAGTTCATATGTGCGGCGGGGAGTCTCTCCACCAGCTAAGACTACATTACATCTGCCTTTCTTTTCAACTGCCTGACAGGATTTTTCAGCAAATAATTCAGCCGCAGCTGCACTTAATACTTCTAAATTAGGATATGTTTTAATTATAGTCACATCCGTCTCCTTTCTTATTTTCAAATTCTAAACAGGCAGGAAATAACCAACTTCGTCCATCTTGGGCAATCAACCTTTCTGCTTCTTGTGGTCCCCATTCTCCTGCAGCATAGTTGGGGAACCCAACTTCCGGGATATCTTGCCAAACTTCTAAAATAGAACTCAGCACCGACCAAGCCATCTCCACTTGATCTGCCCTCATAAATAAACCTGGATCACCACGCATCACATCTAGCAGCAAGGTTTCATAAGCTCCAGGTGAAGAATATTGAAAAACCTCATCATATGTATAATGCATCTCTACTGGTTTGATTTTCATTACTAGTCCTGGTTCTTTTGCCTGAGTCAGTAGCATAATCCCTTCTTTAGGTTCAATTTGGATGGCCAAACGGTTGGGTTCAATAACACGCTTAGAAAAGGGATGATGAGGAACAGGCCGAAACTGCAGGGAAATTTCTGAAACACGAGCTTCCATTCCTTTACCTGTACGCAAATAAAAGGGTACGCCCTGCCAGCGCCAGTTATCAATATAAAATTTAATAGCGACAAAGGTTTCCGTTCCAGAGTGTTCTGCCACATTTGGCTCCTCTCGATAGGCGGCTACATTCTCTCCTGCCACAATGCCACTACCATATTGACCGCGCACTGCAAATTTGAATACCTCATCACGGGATATTGGGCGGATGGCATGGAGTACATCTACTTTTTTATTACGGATTTCGTCAGCCTGAAAAGAAGTCGGTGGTTCCATTGCGACTAAGCACATTAATTGCAACAAATGATTTTGAATCATATCCCGCAATGCCCCTGCATGCTCATAATAACCGCCTCGTCTCCCAACACCCACTTGCTCTGATACGGTAATCTGTACATGATCAATGAAACTACGATTCCAAATAGGCTCCCACATGGCGTTAGCAAATCTAAAAGCTAAGATATTCTGTACTGTTTCTTTTCCTAGATAATGATCAATACGATAAATCTGAGATTCATCAAACACCTTAGCCAACGCACTATTGAGCTTCTGAGCTGATTTCAAATCTCTTCCAAATGGTTTCTCAATAACAATACGATATTTCTCCTTGCCCCGAAACACATTAGACTGGCCTAACTGCCCTACAATGGTTGCAAACATCTCTGGTGGTGTAGCTAGATATAAAATTCTGCTGGCCGTAGCTCGCCAGCCCTGTTCTATATCTGCAAAAAGAGACCTGTATATATTGCTATCATTATACTCTGTCCCAATATATTTTATATTACTTGCGAACTTATTCCAAATTTCATCATCAACTTTACTTTGTTGTGAAAACTGACCTACCCCCCTGCGCAGTTGCTGCCGAAAGTCATCATCAGTTAAAGGGGTACGGGCCAAGCCAATAATGAAAAATGGCTTTGGCATTAAATCTTTAATAAATAAATCATAAATAGCAGGTATAATCTTACGTTGAGCCAAATCACCAGATGCGCCAAAGATATAAATAACTGTTGGATCTATACTTAAATCATCTAACATACCCTCAACTCCCTGTCTTCTATGGTTTCAATAAGACACGCTGGCATTTTTCTTAAATTGTAACATGCTTGATTTATTAAGGATATGACTGAAATGTTGGATTGCAAAATATCAAGAATCTTAGGAACCTTTTACATAAATAATAAGTTATAATATCACTCCAGCATTACTCTTATTAGTATATAATTATTCCAGTATTCATCCAATATATGAGTTTATAATTGGGAAAAAGATAGGAGGATTTACTTTGAGATTAGGACATGATCCTAGCTGTCTTTTGATTGCATTACCTAATACTCAAGCAAGGAAATGGTGTTTTAATCGGGGAACTGAAGGCCATGCTGATGACGTTATAGCTGCTCGGTAACAAATATTTCGAATATTTTGTCCCTAGAAGGTATCAAAAAAAAATTGTCGAATAAAAGAGTATAGATTTATTAACAGATGTTGTTAACTATGGAAAAACAAACTAAACTCGTTTGAAACTAGGGACTATATCATTAAGGAGCCGGGATATGCAAACTCAAACACTTGGACGTCAATTTAGATTATGGACTATTTTGCTTGTCCTTGTTCCCAGCCTAATGGTCATGGCTATTTACACCGTTAGCCAGATTAAGGTAGCTAAACAGGAAAACCTAGAACTGATCAACCAGCGGGTATATTCCCAGAAGCGGCTGATCGACTACTGGATGGAAGAACGGATCAACGAGATTTGCAAACTTAGTAAGTTAGAGGATTTTCAGACCTTAAACGAGCAACAGATGAAACATTTTCTTACTTTTTTACAACAAGACAACAAGCATTTCGACTCATTATCATACATCAATAAAGATGGTTTTTTCAAGATTTCTACCCTCAATAAAGGCATCCAGTACCCATCAGCAATTGAACAGCCTTATTTTCAAGCAGCTTTAGCGGGTAAAGAGTATATCTCAGATGTAGTTATCGGGCGAAATAGTGGCTTACCTATCATTAATTTTTCCTCCCCTATTTTCGACTACGCTGGAAATTTTCAAGGTTTGATACTTGGATCTGTAAGAACAACGACCCTAGAAGCCCTCTTGAGTGATAACTGGTTTGGTGAAACGGGAGAAGTATACTTAGTAAATCGGGAAGGAATGCTGCTTACTGAGCCTCGCTACATCGATCTCTTGATTAAACAGGGTTTTATTAAAGATACTACTATCATGAAGCATAAAATATCTGATGATGCTTTACGCAATATTCGTCTTGGCCAAACAAGTACAGCCACTTGGCTCAATTACCGAGGGCAAAAAGTTCTAGGAGCTTATCAGTACATTCCTGAGCGGAATTGGACACTGATCGGCAAGATCAACGAAGAAGAAGTTCTTGGTCCTATTTATAAGCAATTAACAATAATGGCTGGCGGCACCATGTTTTTAGTTTTACTGATTATACCCCTGGCCACGCTCATAACCAATCGGATTAAGCGACCCTTGGACTGGTTAATCAAACAGTCGGAGCTCATAACAACGGAGCATTATGAAATGGTAGGCCAAGACAAGCATCCCCAAAATATATCCTACGAGTTGGATATCCTGTGCAAAACTTTCATCAAGATGAGTCAAAAAATCGCAAATACCGTCAGCCTACTCCAAAAAAATGAAGCCCTCCTCGAGCATAAATTTCGTGAGCGCACAATCGCATTATCGGCTATGAATGTAGTACTCGAAGAGGAATTTGCCAAACACCAGGCGGCGAATAAAGCCCTTAAGGATAGCCGTGAAGCACTCAACCTTAGCGAGACTCGCTACAAAGATCTGTTTGATTACATGCACAATGAGTGTGCATATTACAAGGTACTATTTGACAAAGAAGGAAATCCTGTTGATCTTGAATATATTGACGTTAACCGTGCTTATGAAAAAGCTACTAGACACCTCGCCTCTGAGCTTATTGGAAAACGGCGAGCAGAGATTTTCCCATACATAAACGAAGACATCTTTAACTGGGTAAAATCGCTTATCGCAGTGGCTATTTCCGGAGAGCCGGTAATTTTCACACAATATTTCAAACGCCAAGAACGATCATATTCAGTTTCTGCATACAGCCCCGCTAAAAATCATGTGGCTGTAATTTCAGAAGATGTTACGAAATGTATAACCCTACAAAAAGAAATAACCCGCATGGACCGACTTGATCTCATCGGAAACATGGCAGCAGGGCTCGCACACGAAATCAGAAATCCTCTGACGGTAGTAAAAGGCTACTTACAGTATTTTACGAAAAAACTTCCTAATAGTTTACACGATCAATTAGATTTAGTATTGAGCGAATTAGCACGTATAGAAACAATCATTACCGACTTTTTAGCGATAGCAAAAAACAAGCCAATCGAGCCACAAAAACAAGACTTGAACGCCATTATCAACAGCATAGCCCCCTTGGTCCTATCAGATGCACTTAAGCGAGGAATGAATCTTGAATTTAAGCTTTCTAAAGAAATCCCCGAACTTATTTTATCCGAAAAGGAAATTAAACAACTCCTGTTAAACCTTGCTATGAACGGACTGAACGCTATGGAACAACACGGTACTTTAACAATAGAAACTAAATATCAGAGCAACGCAGTATTTTTATACATCGATGATACTGGCTGTGGCATTGCTAAAGACTTACAAACGAAAATTTTTGACCCTTTTTTTACGACGAGAGATGAGGGCACAGGACTAGGTCTTTCTGTTTGTGCAAGTATTGTCGAGGGTCATAATGGAACAATTGAGGTACATTCGGAAGAAGGAAAGGGAACTCGTTTTATAATCACTTTTAGCGAAAGCCCCCCTAACCTCCTCCAACAGACAAAGAATTGCCCCTTAGGAACTTCCTAAGGGGCAATTCTTTGTAAAGATATCTTATAACATACTCTTCAAAAACGCCTGTGTGCGAGCCTGTGTAGGGTTGTTAAAGATTTGTTCTGGCCTGCCTTCTTCGACGATTTCGCCACCATCCATAAAAATAACCCGCCCAGCTACTTCCCGCGCAAAAGCCATTTCATGTGTAACGACTAGCATCGTCATATGTTCCTGAGCAAGCTGCCGCATGGCTTTCAATACTTCTCCTGTCAGCTCTGGATCAAGGGCTGATGTCGGTTCATCAAACAGCATAATATCAGGTTTCATAGCTAAGGCTCTGGCAATAGCAACCCGCTGTTGCTGTCCTCCCGACAACCTTGATGGATAGCTGTCCCTTTTCTCAAATAGACCTACCTTCTTTAGCAGCTCCTCTGCCTCGGGAATGATAACTTCCTTCTTTATCCCTTTTACAATCATGGGTGCTTCAATAATATTATCGATGACAGTCATGTGGGGGAATAGATTAAACTGTTGAAATACCATACCCATCTTATAGCAAATCTCACGGGCCTTATCCTCACGAACATACTGACACCGTCCACCTGCACCTTCTGCCGCCAGAATGTCATTCTCTATTTCAATGGTTCCTCCATCGATCGTTTCTAACCTATTTAAACATCTAAGCAGTGTACTTTTACCTGAACCAGAAGGTCCGATAATGGCAACAACTTCTCCTTGATCAACTTCCAGGCTGATACCTTTGAGCACTTCAAGGTTATTAAAGCTTTTGTATATTTTTTTTAGACGTATCATATTCATACAAACTCACTCCTACTCATCATATGCTGCATAACTCTGCTCAAGTTTATTAAACATCCATGTCAATACTAATGTCATCGCCAAATAAAATACAGCAGCAATGACAAAAGGTGTCATATCAAATTCCCGCTGCACAATTGTTCTCGCTGTTCTAAGCAAATCATTCATGGCAAGAACATAGATGAGTGATGTGTCTTTTACAAGTGTAATGGTTTCATTGCTTATAGGCGGCAGTACGCGCTTAATCATCTGGGGCAGTATAATCCGTCTCATTGTCTGCACATAAGTCATCCCCAGCACCTTACTCGCTTCATATTGCCCCCGTTCAATGGATTGAATTCCACCACGGAAAATTTCAGCAAAATAAGCTGCATAATTAAACACAAAGGCGAATATTGCCGCTGAGAAATCCGGTAACTTTATACCAATATAGGGTATGAGAGGTAATGCATAATATACGAATAAGAGCTGAAGCATCAGCGGAGTTCCCCTCATGAGCCAGATATATGTCTCTACGATAAAACTAAGAGGTCTATATTTCGACATACGAACCAATGCCAGAACCAAACCTAACGGTATTGAGAGCACTAACGTGATAAAAAACATTTGTAGTGTAACATTTGCGCCTTCCATCATTGGCCCAATCATTGCTAGTATTTTTTCCATTGCTTTTCTCCTCTATGCTGGAATGATAAGAAAAGACTTGGCTTGTGCCAAGTCAACAGACGCAGGCAAAAGCCTTAGTCGTTCTTACTTGGAATCAAGAAAGTGTATACTTTCTGATTCCGTGAGAAAGCTGATGGCAACCACCATCAGCCTATAATTATTACCTAACTATATCTACACCAAACCATTGTTTTGATATTTTAGCAGAAGTTCCATCTTTCTTCATTTCATCAAGTACTTTCTGCACTTTATCACGAAGTTCTTTATCTTCTTTGCGGAAGCCAATACCCAATATTCCAACTTCGCCAACAACTTTATCTAATACGACAAAGGTATCAGGTTTTTTGGATATGAAATATCTTCCAAAGATTTCATCAGTTATGACTGCATCTACACGACCTGTTTGAAGATCCATGAAAGCAGCCACACAATCGCCATACTTTCTTACTTCTTTAAAGGAGGCCTTCATTTCTTTGTTAGCTTCAATAATTTCATCAGCTGTGCTGGCACTTTGAAGACCAACTACTTTTCCTTTTAAATCTTCAAGACTTTTAGCGCTGGATCCTTTAGGAAGAAAAACTAATTGTTTGCCGTCCATATATGGTTCACTAAATAAGATATTCTCCTTACGTTTCTCAGTAATATTCATACCATTCCATAAGGCGTCAATACGTTTACCATTGAGTTCAGCCTCTTTACTGCTCCAATCAATCGGTTTAAACTCAACTTCCATACCTAGCCTTTTGGCAGCTTCCTTAGCCATGTCTATATCAAAACCTACTATATTATTTTTTTCATCTCTAAAGCCCATCGGAGGGAAATTATCATCTAATCCTATTACAATTTTTTTCTGTACTGGGGCTTTCGTGGCAGTGTTTCCACATCCGGTTAAAACCAGACCAACCATCATCAGTAATAATACGAATGAAACTATTCTTTTCATATGTAAGTCCTCCACTCAAATATATTTAATACTTATGTCCATATTATACTTTAGTATGCTAAAATTGAAAAGCGTTAAATTAGTGCTTTTGTACGTTTTTAAATTATTTTTCTTACGATATCTCTGCCAAGATCTCTCTTTTGCTTTATTTGAGAATTTTCCCCAGTCAGCTATTTATTAAATCAAAAAATTGGATATATGACCAACACGTAGAAAACATAAGAAAAACGTTAGCGCATCCTTTTTTTGTCATTGCGAGTGTAGCGAAGCAATCTCTGGTCAAGTAGGGGATTGATTCGTGTGTTTCGATATGATAATTGTCAAACAAGTTTTTTTGACTTCGATGAACTCTGGGAGCGCTTAATTCCTCAGAATTCAATATACCGACTGTTTCGTGAGTTAGCTCCAATTCTCGTAAGTCCTCAAGATTTAAAGGAATTATACTGCCACAGCAACGGA